>NZ_JBEYJD010000044.1:0-71255 GCF_040636125.1 Streptomyces sp. NPDC006733
TTCTCGGACGGTCGCACGGCATGCGGCGCGGAAAAACGTTCGAGGAAAATTTATCCTTTTCAGGTGTCGTGCCAGCCTGATTTCGCGCCTCGGATTGACCCTTGCTTCACCCGAACTAGAGGAACACCGTGAACAGGAAACAGACCACCGCTCTCCTCGCCCTCCCGACCCTCTTCGCCGGCGCGGCACTCTTCTTCGGCACCCCTGCCGGGGCTTCTGCCCTGGCCTGCACCGCAGGCACTGCGGGCATTGCGGGCGCCAACGGCACCGCCGCCCACCCCGCAGGCTTCCCCGGCACTGCGGGCGGTGCTGCGACCGGAACGGGCAACTGTGCGGGCGGTGCCGGCGGCCCCGGCGGCAACGGCTTCGCCACCGGGGTCGGCGGTGCTGGCGGCAACGGCGGAATCGGCGTCGGCAGCGGATCCGGCGGCGCAGGTGCCACCGGTGGCACGGGAGGCTCCAGCGGCGCGGCGGGCGGTAACGGTGGCACCGGTGCCACCGGCGGCCTCAACGGCGCAGGTGGCGCCGGCGGTGCGGGTGGTGCGGGCACCAACGCCAGTGCGGGCGGCGTCGGAGGTACCGGCGGGAACTCCGGCGCCAGCGCCGGAGCCGGCGGCCAAGGCGGCCTGGGCGGCGTCGGTGGATCGACGGGCGGCGCGGGCGGCAACGCCGGCAACGGAGGCATCGGCCACGGCGGCGGCACGGGCGGCAACGGGGGCGCTGGTGGCAGCAACACCTTCGGCAACGGAGGGAAGGGCGGTAATGCCGGAACGGGCGGCAACGGCAGCTCCGGCGGGGCCTACCCTGGTGGTGCCGCGGGCATCGGTGGGGCCGGTGGGGTGAGTTCGGGAGGGATGGCCAACTCAGGTGGTAACGGCGGCACGGGCGGCAACGGCGGTGTGAAGTCGGGTGCCAGCGTTGATGGCACCTGCGGTATCGGCGGCGCCGGCGGCAACGCCACGGGCGGCACGCTCTTCCACGGTGGGACCGGTGGAGCTGGCGGAACGTTCGGCGCGGGCAGCCCCTGCGCGAGCGGAGCCAACGGAACACCGTGACCTTGCCCTGCCAGGTGCCCGCCCCGTCACCCCGCCAGGCCACATGGCGCGGTCTCCTAATGTGACGGTTGCACCCTGACACCGCCACTGAGAGTCGACCGACTGACTCCCAGTGGCGGTGTGCACCAACACTGGCATCCGCACGGCGACGTCGCCCGGCCCAGTGGCCGGTCAGGTCGCGACATGGGGCCGGGTGCAGCGTCGGGCTGTGGCGACAAAGCGGGGTCTCCTCACCTGAGCCGCGACCACGTTGATGACCCGCCGCATCGTCCGGGACCGCACGAGTCTGGGCCTCACCCCACCGAAGCCACCGACAGGCTGCCCCAGGGAACGGGCTCGGTTGCTCATGTCATCGCGGCACGGCTGGTGACACAGTCGACGATCTGCTCCATGCGCACGCGGCCCGCCGACGCCGGCGAAATCGCGCGCCCCGCGTGCCTCCAGTCCCTGCCGGAGGCCTTGTTGCGCGCGGTGTAGCGGGCCAGCACCAGGACGCGTTGGCCGTCCGCAACGCAGGTGTCGTCGTGGGTGGCCCAGTTGTCCCAGCCCTGGGCGAGCCTGGTGAACATCCCCTCGATCGTGCCGCCCGGGGTGCGATAGGTGCCGGCCGGCGGAAAGCACGCCGACTCGGCCCATTCCAGGTCTTCGGCCACCGCCGAGCGCCACAGGTCCATCACGCCGGTTGCAGAGCCCACGGACTGCACGCGCATCATCTCCGCAAGGGTGCGGCTTTCCGGCGCCGACCATCAGAACATGCCGCTGGGGTTGGCGAACTGCTTGGGAACGTCCCGGATGACCTCCCAGTGCTCAACGACCTGGCTGCCCTCCGGGCGGAAGTGGTCCGCCCGCGCCCGACCGGTGTTGTCCGGGTTGGCCGGCCCAGGTCGAGGTGGGAGCGGACGGCACCAGGTCTCCCTCAGCGATCGCGCGCCTGATGGCCAGCTTCCGGTTCGAGCCCCCCGCGCAGTCGGCGCACGAAACCACTGAACGCCTCCGGCCCATCCTGGGCATCCGGATCGTGCTGGACGTGGCAGGACCTGAAGTGGTCCCGGAGGAGGAGAACGGTCCGGGACGCAGGTCCCGGACCGGGCGTGGCCAGGACCGGGGTCCTCGTGCCCTCGAGTGATGTGCCGTACCAGGGCGGGTTCCTAGCCTCGGGGCATGCGATCACACGAAGCAGACGATACTCAAGCAGACCCCGTGGCCACTGTCAGCCCCGCCACACGCCGCGCCTGGGCCGTGAGCCTCGCCCTCGCTGCCTGCCTCACGGCTTCCCCAGTCCTGGCCACGGCCGCCGAGGCCCCCGCCCAGGACAGCTCCGAAGCCGGGCTGAACAGGTATTACCACCAGCACCTCGGTTGGGGCAGTTGCATCAAGGGCGCCGACGACATCATGGGCCGTGATCTGGACCGGGCGGGCGTGCAGTGCGCTGCCGTGACCGTTCCTTTGGACTACGCCGATCCCCGGGGGCGCACGATCACCGTGGCGATGTCCCGGCTCAAGGCCACCGACACCCGGCATCGCATCGGCGCGATCCTCCTCAACAACGGCGGTCCGGGCGGTCCCGCGCTCCAATCCCCGCCGCAGGCCCGTGCGTCGATGAAGGAGGTCGGAGCGCGCTACGACATCGTCGGCTTCGACCCGCGCTTCATCGGGCGCAGCACCGCGCTGGACTGCGGCTTGCCCGTCGGCATGACCTGGCTGTCCGCCGGCACCGGGCGGGCGGGCTTCGACCGCCAGGTCGCCCTGCAAAAGAGCCTCGCCGACACGTGCCGGGCCAAGTACGCCGAGGTGCTCCCGCACATCACCACCCGCAACACAGCCCGCGACATGGACGTCATCCGCGGCACGCTCGGCGAGCGGAAGATATCCTTCCTGGGCTACTCGTACGGCACCTACCTGGGCACGGTCTACACGCAGATGTTCCCCGGCCACCACGACCGGATGGTGCTGGACGGGGCGATCAACCCCAGCGACTACCGCCCCCGGCTGCTGAAAGGCACCGAGCGCGAGAACGAGAAGGCGCTGTCCGACTGGGCCGCCTGGGCCGCGGAGCACCACGCCACCTACGGCCTCGGCCGCAGCCGTGCCGAGGTGCTCGCCACCGTCGACCGCATCGTTGCGGCGGCCGCGCGCGGTCCGCTGACCCTCGGCGCCGGCGCCGGGGCCTTCCGGATCGACGACAGCCAGGTGCCGCTCCTCCTCTTCTCGGGCATCGCGGACGACACCGCAGCGGCGCGGGCGTCGTTCGGAGAGTTGGTCTCCGCACTGGCCACAGCCGCGCAGGGCCGACCGGCGACCGTGCCGCCGCTGCTAGTGCCGGAGCTCCGGTACGTGTTGCGCGGTGAGGGCGAGCCCACCGGCGCGCAGTCCGCCGTCCTCTGCGGGGACGTGGCCGCCGCGCGTGATCCCGAGCTCTACTGGCGGGACATCGAGCGAAACCGCATCGCGCACCCGTTGTTCGGCGCTCTGACCAACAACATCAACCCGTGCGCCTTCTGGGACTCGCCGCGCGAAAAGCCCACCCAGGTGCGGCGCGACGTCCCCGCACTGATCGTCGCCGCCACCGGGGACCCGCGAACGACGTACAAGGGAAGCGTCGAGCTGCACAAGCAGCTGCCGAGCTCCAGGCTGCTCACCCTCGAGGGCGCCAACCGGCACGCCCTCTTCGGGAGGTACGCCAACGCGTGCGTGGACGACCAGGTCAACCGGTACCTGGCCACCGGCAAATTGCCGGTGAGGGACCGGACCTGCGCCAAGCAGGCAGGGTAGCGGCTCGCGGTTCACGGCCCGATTGCGCGAACCAGCAGCATTCGGCGGCTGTTCGTCGCGGTCTGGAGTCAGCGAGGGACGGCGCGGACATCGTCGTAGCGGGTGACCGGCCAGCCCTGCGGGCCGTCGGGAAACGCCAGCGGCGCCACGGGCAGCTCCCCTCGCATGCGGCTGAGTCAGTCAGCGGCTCGAACGAGGGGGCTGATCAAGGGGTAGGAGTCCTGGTGTGCGGGTGGCGGCCGAGCGATGCGGCCCACCGGCGTTGCCCGACCGCCGTCTCTCGCCGCTGTCACTGCAGGTCAGGGCCAGGAGGATTCAGATGTCGGTGAGGACCGGCGCGTCGAACAGCAGGGGTGGGGTGGGACCTGATCCGGCAGCGCGCTGAACGTTCCGTCGGGTCCCTGCCGGGACAGCCGATGGGCCAGGCCGGCCCCCCGCACGACGCAGTCCTCCTGCGGGGGCCGGCCCGTGGCGGCCAGGGCGAGCAGCGAGTAGCACGTCCTGGTGGTGTCACTGGCGTCGTCGGGCGTAGACCGGAACCAGGTCACGGCGTACACCCCGGAAGATCGAATGGCGATAAACGAACTATTTCACCGAAATTTTGGCCGTCAGTGCGCCGTCAGTGGCAGCTGCCGCGACACCGGATGCACCGCAGGAAAGCTACTGGGTCCCGGTTCCATCAGGCACCTGAGTGCAGCAGCCTGACGGGCCTATCGCCGAAGCCCTGTCCGGGGCGACCGGGCTGGATGAGCGGCAGCATCAACGGCGCCATGGCATGGGAACGGAACCGTGCCCGGCCCATGCAGCACTCCAGGCAACGCCCGCGATTGCCCGAGACCGGTGACGGTCCTTTTTGCCCGCAAAGATAGGCGGGGTCCGGTTCCCGCCGGGTGCATCTCGGCTCGCCGCACTCCGCGCGGCAAGCCGACAACCCTACGAAACCGCCGTAATCCACAGCGCCGCGCCCCTGCTACGGGGCCGGGGGCTCCGCAGCCAGGGGCCCACCGCCGGCGGCACGAGGGCGCTGTTTCGGGTGACTGCCAAATCGGTCAGGTCGAGCAGCCAAGCGACACCAATGCTTCACGACATGCCTTCCGGTCGGGTGGGGGCTGACGCCGTGGTCAGCGGGCAGGGGGCAGGGCGCGGTGGGCCACGACATAGGCGGCCACCCACTCCAGGGGCCGGTGATGACGGCGCGCCCAGGTATGCAGCACGCGCACCGCATCAGCCACGGCAATCTGGTCCACGCTGGCCAGAACGCCTGCGGCCTGCTGGAGCATGACTCGGCGCTGCAGATCCCCTCGCAGGTGGGTATTAGTGTCGATGTGCTCACGCAGGGTACGGCGGGCCGCCAGGCCCAGCGCCGCAGCATCGGCCAGCGCTCGCGCCAGGGACAGCGCCGGGTCCGGAAAGGATTCGGTGCTCGCCCCCAGCAGGACACTGCCCAGCACACCGTCGCGGTGGCGCAGCGGCACCGCAGCCGCCGCACGGTACCCGGCCGCGTGGGCGAGCACGATGAACGCTGGCCAGGGCCCGGCCAGATCGGTCAGCAGGGCCGGACGGACGGGACGAGCCGAGCGGTACGCGTCCACCGCGGGGCTGTCGCCGCACACCGCCTCCAGCAACTCTGCCGACGGCTGCGGCATGGGCGTCACCGGGTGCAGGCGCTGATCCGGCCCGGCCCACACCGCCACGGCCAACTCCACCTGCAGCACCTTGGTGTACGTGGTCGCCACTCGCCGCAGGTAGTCGGCCTCGGTCCTGTCCTCCAGGTTGGCGGACAGGGCCGCGAACGCCTGCGCCAGTGCCAACTCCCGCTCAGTCACGACGATCCCTCCTCCGCCACGGAGGCGGCCTCATCCGGCCCATCGTTACCCCGCGCCTACCCCGGCCTGCCGGGTATTCCGGGCATCAACCGCTGGGGGCTCCCCCCGTCCGGTGCTCCACAACCGTCCCCACCGGCACGATGTCGCCAGTGGCGAAGGGCCGCCGGCAGGCTCGCAGTCCCTGCCGGGCCCGCTGGGGCGGTCCGATACTCGATGGCGCTGACCGAGGCCCCACTCACTCCCTCACCGTCCGGGCGCCTGCGAGAGGTGGGGAGAATGCGCCGGGGGCGGCGGCTGGGTGGGTCACCCGCCGCAAGCCCGCCCATCAATTCCCGCATCGCGATCGGGCGGTCCCTTTGCGGCGCTGCAGCCCTCCTGGATGGCTGCTCTGGCGGCATCGAGCATCACGACGAGGCCCCAGGGCGCAGATCGCACAGATGGTGATACGGAAGGCCGGATCCTGTGCCCGGGCGCGCTATCGGCCCAGGTGTGCACCCTCCCGTGCCAGTAGCCCGCGGGGACGTGATCGGCTCCCTGGCGCCTGGCGTATCTGCCGCGCTCGTAGAGGCGGTCCAGGACGGTATCGAGCCGCAGGCCTGTCGCGATCTTCTGCGTCCGGTGGGGGTGGCCCCAGCGGAGGACGGGAACGCGGGAGAGGGGCACCCCGTCCTCCGCAGTCGATCGGGCCACCGGGCGGGCGGCTCAGCTGTCGATCTGCCGGCGGTCCTCGGCGCTGCCGATGCTCACCTTGCGGGGCTTGGCCCGCTCGGCGATCGGGATGCGCAAGGTCAGCACGCCGGCCTCGTAGTCGGCCTGGATGTGTTCGGTGTCCAGGGAGTCGGCGAGCATCACCTGCCGGGAGAACACTCCCAGCGGCCGTTCGGCCAGTTCGACCTGCACATCGTTCTTCTCGACCGGTCGGCGTTCGGCCTTGACGGTCAGCATGTTGCGCTCGACGTCGATATCCAGCGCCTCGGTGCTGACACCGGGCAGGTCGAAGGCGATGACGTACTCGTCGTCGTCGCGGTAGGCGTCCATCGGCATGACGGACGGCTTCGACCAGGTCCCGGACGTTCCCGTCAACTGCTGGACGATCCGGTCCATCTCGCGGAACGGGTCCGTGCGCATCAACATCGCGAAACACCTCCCACTGACTCCGGCAGGAACTGCCCCTGCCTGGCACGGTGCTTCCGTTATAGCGCGTCGTCCAAACGATGACAACCGATGTGTCGTCAAAAAGGTGACCCAGGGAAGAGGTCCGCTCCACCCCGCGCCGATGCACCCCACCGGCCCCGCGACGCCAATTCCCTCCACGCCACCACGATCTCCGGAGCACGATCCACGATGCTGCCGCGCTCTCACCGCCCGGACCCTCCTGCACGAATTCCGCGAGCGACGCTTCTGCCGCCTGGCACGCCGGGACTCTCGGCGAAACAGGCGCACGAGCAGAGGTGGGCCGGGCGAGGCCGACCCCACTGCGGAGGAAGCGTGATGGTGCGCGAGCCAAAAACGGCACTGGCGCAGGCATTCGTTGCCGTCACCGCCGGGCAGGACGACACGACCGAGGCCGGCTATCTGCGGCGGGTGGCGGCCGCGTGTGCCGGGGTGCTGCAGGCCGAGCCCGTCGCGGCAGTGTGGGCCGGGCCGGATCGGCGCCAGCACCCCGTGGCGCCAGCCACCGCAGCCGACGGACAAGTTGTGGAGGTGGTGTGCGGCGACAACCCCACGGTGGAGACCTACCGCACGACTCGCTCCGTCCGCCCGGCCCTGCTGACCGACCTGCCCGGACCCTGGCCATAATTGACCGCATTCTCCCACGCCGCTGGGTACAGCACAGCGGCCGCGGCATCGTTGCATCAGGAGTAGCTACCCAACTCAGGTCTACACCGCCCCGGCTTCCCAGGTTCCTGAACTGGACGTTAGCCTCAGCGGATGAATCCTGAGCTGCCGCCGAAGGTCATCACGCGTCACCGCGACGGACGGATCCACGCCTACGTCGCGGGCGCCGGCGCCTTCGGGACGCTGCAGCCCGCAGCGACTTTCCAGCCGCGGTCCGGCGATGAGGTCGTGGCGTCGGTGGTCCGACAGGATTTGGAGCAGGTCGTCTATACGACGCTGAACGGAGTCGTCTGCCTCACGCGCGCCGGCGCCCTCATGTGGGCCTCGGACTTCGTACCTCACTCTGACGTGCGCCATGGCCACCGGCCTGGCTGTGCGCTGTCTTTGGACGGCCGGACGGTGTGGGTGTACCGGCCGGACGCGATGGCGGGACGCGGGGGCGGGGACCAGTGGGTCGTGTACGACGCCGACCGCGGTGTGGTTGTTGCCCGCCGGGAGCTGGAGACGGTCGGGCACGGCGCCTTCCACCACCTGCATCCCGTGGACGGCAGCGTCTACCTCGACATCGGCGAGGGCCAAGACGGCTCCGTCATTCTTCGGGGTACGGGCGGGGCGGACAGCGAGCCGGAGTTCAAGACGTACCCGTGGCAGGACCGCTGCCTGATCGACCTGGCTCCGTCCGGGCGCCAGTTCATGACCGTGGACCACGGGCAGGCGGACGTCGCCTTCCACGAACACCCCACCGGGGATGTGCTCTTCGCCCTCCCCGTCGAAGCCTTCGGGTACGACCCGCAAGGGTCCTTCGTGGAATGGGGCGGCGGCTACCTGACCGAGGACACGGCCATCGTCGTCACTCTGGGCGGCGAGAGCCACGACGGGGAGGAGTGGTTCCGCTACCACCTGGTCGACGTATACACGGGCACCCTCGGCGGCGAGCTCACCGTTGAGGCGAGCACCCCGTATGAGCTGGTACCCCTGGGCGACGGTTCCTGGCTCACCGGCGCCCCCGGCCGCGACCCCATCCGTTGGTCCAGCGCTCCGCAGCCATCGGCACCGCCGCACCCGGCCGTACCAATCGCTCCATACGATGCGAGGACCGGCTCACCCCGACCACCAATGGAACGTCAACAAGCCAGGACCGACCGTTGAATGGACACATCCGCCCCAGGCTGCGAGGGTGTCGAAGTCTCGGCCCACAGCAGATCGCAGAGTGCTCAGAGGATGCCCTTGGCCGGGAAACGGTCCTGATCTCACAGAAACGGAGTACTCCTATGTCCCTTCTCAGGAAGAGCCGCCGTGGTGCGGCGATCGTTGGCAGCGTGTTCGCGCTGGGTCTGGGCGGTGCGGTGTTCGCCGCTCCGGCATCGGCCTCCTCGGCCACCTGCAGCGTGTGGAGCGACACCCAGACGGTCGGCTTCTCCTGTCGGGGGGAGGGCTCGTTCTACACGTGGGCTCGATGCCAAAACGGTGCGTGGCGGTACGGACCGACGGTGGGCATGAACACCGGCGCGGTGTCCTACGCCTACTGCTCCGGAGACGGCGGGCTCGGGTCCTTCGGTTACCAGGTGGTATCAGGGGGTTAGGGGCGGTTCCCAGGCAGAGGAACGCCAGCGCCGCTCGAACCTGCGCCTGCATCAGACTTTCGCGCTGTTCGATCATCTCAGGTCAACGAACCAGCAGGAGGCCCTGGTGACCCGCTGCGGCGGGTCCGCCCCATCTGCGTCCGCGCCGCGCCTCGTTTGGAGAGCCGCGAGCGGCAACCGCCGGTGCCGACAGTACGCCGAGCAGATCGCGCTTGAAGCATGCGCCTTCCGGATGCTCTCCGCCCGCGAGCACCTGCGTGCTCAGCGGCGGCTACACCGTGCTGGGCAATGGAGGGAAGAAGAACAGGTAGGCCAAGAACCCGGTGCCCAGCACCGTCGCCCTGTGGCACGCCGAGCTTCTGGTGGAGGTGCTGCGATGGCGCGCCGACCGACCGGACCAGCGATGAACGGCGGGCTGCAGCTGAACCCGACCGCCGGACTGGAGCCGAAAAGCGCCGACCGCCGGCGGCGGCGCGGGGCAGTGCCTGCGGACATCAGCGGCCCACCGATGAAACGGCGCCCTGGACAAGCACCAGGCGGATCGCAGCGCCCGCAGGTACTGCCCCGGCAGCGGCCAACGTGGCGAGAAGACGTCGTAAAGCTTTCCCCGTCAACTATCAGCTGGGCAGCAGCGCGGCCCTCCAGGTCGACCACACCCCCACCCACGGGGGCGGCTCTCAGCGGCCGCGCGATGCACGACTCCGTGCTCACCGGGCAGTCAAGCCGCCACCAAACACGCGGGGCTCCTCATGCCGCCAGCAGCGAGCAGGCTCGCGGCACCCTGGTCCAGCCCGAGGCCGCCCGCACCGTCTCCGGCCCGACCGGCCCCTGCGCATCAGACGGAACCGACAGCTTTAGGTGCCGACCCTGCTCGACCCCCGCACGGTGTCCGGTCGGCCAAGAGGGGAAACTACCGCTGACAGGGCGTGCAACCGAGCAGCGCCATCAGCCGCGGCATGCGTGTCGTGCCGGCAGACAGCCGATGCTCGTGCTGGTACGACGGACCAGCGGAATGCGGTTGCCTTACCCCCGTGCCGCACTGCGCTGCGCTGGCAGCACCGACGCCTGCCCGGACCCTCGGGGCGGCGGATCACTCGCCCGTACCAGGAACACACGGCCCAAGAATCGTTCGCACCCACATATGCGGCACAACGGCGGGTATGGGCCGAGCGCGTTGCCCGGGACCGTGAACGACGGCACGCGTACCAACCGCACTACGGCTTGGGCGAACGGACCCGGGCAACGTCCGTTCGAACCCTCACCCTAGACACTGCCTGCCGCGACGGCCCAGCACTGGAAAGTTGGCGTTGACTGGTGGCTATGGTCGGCCCTGCGCGTGCACCAGCACAAAAGCACCAGAATCCAGCGGCCCCCTCCCTGTGCCACGCAACCGGGCCGTCGGCCGGGACAACACGGCAGTCCCCGCACCGCCAGGTTCGCGTGCATGGGATATCTCCCCCGGGGTAGAGGAGGCCTGGCCATCCGCAGCCGGGTGGCGGCCGATCAGGGGGTATCTCGTTGCCAGCCACAACACGCCTTTTCCGCACCAGACTTGGTGTCGTCTGCGCCGCCTCCGCGGTGCTGCTGACCTTCACCGGTACGCCGCACGCGGCCGCGCCCGTACCGGGCAGCACTGCCACGGCGGCCGAGCTGACAGATGCGACGCTCGGCTATCGCTCCGACCACCAGGCGGACAGCCATGTCACCGGGGCCACCGCGGCCCCGCCATACCAGCAGCTGTGGTCCCGCGACTTCGGGACTGTCGTCTCGGCTCCGGTCGCGATCGGCGACAAGGTGTACGCCGTCGTCAACGCGGACGACGGCACCGAGGGCGGCCCGCGCATGATGCTCATCGGCGTGCAGGCGGCCACCGGAAAGGATCTGTGGCCCGCCGTCTCCCTGGAGCAGAACGAGCCCCAAGCCAGCGTGTCGTACGGTGGCGGGCTGCTGTACACGCAGACCGCTCGCGGCACAATCGCCGCCTGGGATCCGGTCACCGGACGGCAGAAGTGGTCGCACACCGTGGGCTCGGCGTCCATGCAGTACCCGCCGGTCTGGTACGACGGCCTGCTCTACCTGCAGGACGGTCGCGGCACGGCGCTGGCGCTGCGCGCGGACACCGGCGCTGCGGTGTGGACAGCCCCCCTGTCGGAGTACTCCTGGGCACCGACCGTCGTCGACACCTCCGGCGTGTGGATCGGATTCGACAACATCGCGTGGCACCACTTCGACCTCAAGACCGGCAAGGAACTGCAGCGCTTCGAGGTGCCCAATGTCTCGGGCGCGTACGGGAATCCGGTCGTGCTGGGCGCGGGGGCGGCCTGGCTGCGCAGTAGCGACAGCCGGGATGAGACGGTCACCGCCTACCACCTGAAGACCGGTGCGGCCCTACGGAAACTGCCCGCGGACGCGACGCCGGCCTTCGGCCCCGGCCGCGTCTATGTCGCCTATCACGGTGCGGTGCGGGCCCTGAGCACCACCACCTATCAGGCCGCATGGACCTATCGCAGCGCGGTGAACGCGGCCACCGTGCGCCTGGTCGCAGGCGGCTACGTCTATGTGGACGACTGCGACGGACGCCTCGTCGTGCTCGACCAGCGGACCGGGAAAGTCGCATGGTCCTATCGGCGCTTCCCCACCCCTCCGCCCATGTCGAACATCATCGCCGAGGAAGACTGGCGCGGGTTCGTCGTCCCTGGCATCGCCACCTCCCAAGGCCGTCTGTTCGTGCCCAGCGCAGAGGGCACCTTGATCGCCTTCGGCAAGAAGTAGCGTTCACTCCGCCCACGGCGCGGCCCGGCACCGTCAGAAGCCGGGCCGCGCTGGGCCGGAGCGTCCGCGCGGCGAGGGACGCCCCGCCCCGGGCCTGTGCGGCCGCGCAGCGGCTGCCGGAGGGCAACGGTCGGTGCCGGACGATCGGCGCGCCGGTTGCCTCTCTCGCGTGCGATGCCGCCTCATGCGGTGCAGGTCATCGAGCGATAGGGGCTGGGTGCGAGCCGCTGTTGGTGCCACCTCTCACCGGCGGCCAGAGCACGCACCTCCCCACAGGTGTCGTCGCGGCCAGTGCGCACGGTGCGGCCACGCACCCTGACTCCGTGCTGATCGCCCGAAGCTCCGGGTGCCCGGTGCTGCGCCGGCGTTTCACGGTCCCCGCATCGGCATGCGGTGCGCGCCCGGTCCGCTGAGCGGAACAGACATCGACAGACCGCTCCTGGCATCCCACGCTGTCATCTGCGGTTCGGCGCCATCCGGGGAACGGAAGGCGAACCGGAATGCACCGGACCCCGTGGGGCGGTAGTGGATTCCCCGGGCCGAGCGCGCTCTGCCGCAGATCCGGGCCGAGCGCGACACCGGTGACCTGCGGCTCGACCGGGCGACGAACTCCTCACGCCGGAAACTTCCAGGTGGCGGGATCGCTCCGGGATTGATGATCCGGGGATGGGGAGTGGCGCGGCCGACACCATGGGATGTCGGTGACGAGCGGGGAGCGGTGATCGAACTACGGTCGGGGCGCAGCACCTCCTCCCCGACACGCCGACCCGCCCGGACAGCGCCAGCCGCATGCCACGTCGTCACACCGATGCCCCCGCGGTGACGCCGGGCATGACTGCGGGGCCGGGCCGGGGGTACAACCTCCGTCGCGGCGCGCCATGACCTGTCGTCGCGTCAGGACGGCCGATACACAACGGGAGGCTTCTTCCCACGCCGTCGATGTACGGGAGGATGGGGGCATGACGGTGGTTGACGCGGTGAGCGGCGGGGTGGTCGTGCTGGGCGTGATCGCGGCGGTCGTGAGCTACGGCCGTTCCGCGCGGCGGCGCCGGGATGCGGAGCGGCAGCGGTTGGCCGCCAGTTGGGAGGCGCTGATCCGGGAGCGTGACGTGGCCCGGGCCAGCGGTGTCTATCTGGTGCAGGCGCTCAACGTCTACCAACGCGCGCGGCGCGGATGCAAAGCGGTCATCCGCTGGTGCGACTCGGGAGCCACTCAGGATGCCTGGTTCTGGGACCGGCATATCGCGCCCGGCTCCTACCTTCTGGTGCGCGGCGCGGTCGGTTTCGGCCCGCACAACAGCAATCCCAACGTGCTGTATGTACAACCTCAGCAAGTGCACCGGATCCTTCCCGCCCAGGCCCCCGCCGCCTGGCAGGCGCAGAAGCAGGCGGATCTGTGACGAGCCGCGGCCTGCACCTGGTGAACGACGTGGTGCCCGATCTCACCCGGACGCTGGGGCCGGACGGTCCGGCCGCTCTCGTCGGCCGGATCAATCTCACCTACTGGACCGGGCGTGAGGGCGATGCCGACGAGGGCCTCCGCCTGTCCACCGCCGCCGCGGGTGACATGACGCACCTACTGCGTCCGCGCCACCGCATAGCCCTCGCCCCGTGCCTGCCGGCCCCGGGGGCACGAACCTGGGATCGGTAGGCGCGAGGGCGGGCCTACCGTCCACACCGTCAGGACGTACACGGCAGCTTCGCGCGGGTCGCGATGCGCCTTCGGGGGTCCGCAGTCCACGGTGCAAAGGAGAGTACGTCATGGGAGTCTTCGGCAGGCGTCGTCGCAGCCGCGAGGAGAAGGCCGCGGAGATCGCCGATCAGATGGCCAGTGGCAAGGGCTTCTACGGTCGGACCACGCGCGCGTTCATGGGCAGTGAGAACTTCGCACAAGTCCAGCAGTCCCTCGGGGCGCACAAGTCCGTCGCCTACGTGCAGCAGTTGCTCGCCGCTGGGGTGCCGACCGTTCCGGCTGTCGTCGTGGCGATCAGCGACACGGGCCAGCTGGTCAACTTCGACCCGGTGGTGAACCTGGTGGTCCATCCGTCCGGTCCGGCGGGCGGCGAGATCACCGTGCAGACGCTGGTGTCGAAGCTGCAGATCCCCCGGGTCGGCGACCAGGTGCTGCTGCTGGCCGATCCCGCGCAGCCCGGCGGCTACCTCTACGCCGGGCTGTCCTGACCGACGCCGGGTGCCGGCCGGCCGTAATCCGGCGACGGCCCGCGACAGCCTGTCCGCGCGGCGGCGGGAACAGCACACCGACGAAGGCGGGAGACCCTGATGGACGGCCAGGCGCTGCTCGGCCTGTGGTGGACCGTGCCCGCGGGGCTGGCGGTGCTCGGGTACGGGTGCTCGCTGGCCGGGATGACGCGGGCGCAGCGGGCAGTGTGGGTGACGGCCCGGGTGGTGGAGGTGCATCAGCCGGCCCATGGGGACTCCAAGGAGCCCGGGATCCCGGTGACGGTCGCGTTCCAGGACCCCGGCACGGGGCGGGAGTTCCGGCTGCGGCATGCGGGAAAGCGCGGTGAGGTGGTGCACGCGGCGTGGTTGGGCCGGGAGTTCGCGGTGCGGTATCCGCGGGGGCGGCCGGACCGGTTCCGCCTGATGGTGGACCTGTGGGGGGAGCGGCGGGGGCTGAACGGGCCGAATTGCCTGGTTCTTGTGCTGCTGGTGGGGCTGACCGTCCAGGCGTTCTTCCTTTGGGGTTGGCCGCAGGGCCTGATCTGCTTCGGCGGCCTGCTGTTCGTCAATGCCGCGATCAGCCGGGACGTTCACCTCGCCCGCACCCGCGCGGCGCTGCTCGCCGACTGCGTCGCTGTCCCGGGCCGTGTCGTGGCCGTCACCAAGGACGTCTACCCCGGCGGGGAGGGCGGCGACGTCGCCAATCACGCGCCTGTCATCGCCTTCACCACGCGGGAAGGAGTCGCTGTCACCGCTCTGTGCCGTGAGGGCATCCCGGACCCCGGCCGGTCCCGCGGCCGCGAGCTCACGATCCACTACGCCCCGGCCGACCTCTCCGTGCACACCCCGGACCTCGAGCACGACCGCCGTGAACGAGCGGCGGGCGTCCGGTTCGTCGTGTACCTGGTGCTCGGCGGCCTGGCGGCGGTCGCGACGGGCATGATCGCCCTGCGCCAGGTCTGGCCCTTCACCTGACGATGCAGGTCAGGGCCGCCCACAGCAGGGGCGAGTGCTCGATCCGGCCGCCGGCGCGCCACCGGTCGGCCTGCTGCCGCTGCCAGCTGCCGAGGTGTCGCACGGGGTCGGGGTGCTCGTGGGCGGCGTCCACCGCGATGACGGCCTCGGTGAGCGGGCGGACCGACTGCGGCACACCGGCCAGGTGGTGGAAGGCGAGGCTGGTGGGCAGCACCCACCGGGTGGCGGTGACCAGGTCGGCACCGTTGTGGATCATCGCGGACGCCAGACCGAACGATTCCGCGAACCGCAGATCGCCCCCGCTCTCGCAGGCGATCAGAGCCACGCGCGCGGGAGCCGGCCACACCTGGGCCCCGCAGGCGCCGTCGGCCCGGAGCGGGAGGGTGCCCAGCAGGAGGTCCTTGGCCGACAACGGCCGGTGGGTGCGGATCGTCTGCGTCAGCCCCTCGGTTCCCGGGCCGCAGCACAGATGCAGCGTGCCGTCCTCGCTCTGGCCGCTGGCCACGGGGGCGCCGCTGACATGCCCGACGTACAGCAGTCGGCGTGCGCCCGTGCGCAGCACGCCGCTGAGCCAGTCGCGGTCCAGGTCGGTGCGGCGGAAGGCCTCGGCGGGGGTGGCCACGGACGGCACGGCGGTGCCCGTGGCGAGCCGGTCCCGTACGAGCGAGAGCAACGCCGGGTCCGATGCGGGCCGGCCCAGCACCGAGCCGAGCGGGGAGTCGGCCCGGAATCCGGGCACCTTGGGGTCCAGGACGAGCACGACGGCTTCGGCGTCCGGCGCCGGACGCGGGGCGGTGCCGGTGCGCCGCAGCGACGCCGGCGCCGTGGTCACGACATCTGCGAGGTCGATGAGCCGCACATCACCAGCGCTCTCCCCCGCGCCGCCCTCCCCCACCGCGAGCAGCTCCCACGGCACCTGGGCGACCCGGGGCGACGGCTGGATCCGTACCAGCGGGCGGCCCGCGCGCTTGGCCACGTGGCGGATCTGCTCGGTGAGGCCGGGCGGCCACAACGCCTCGCCCAGGACGCGGGCGAGCCGGCGCTCGGCGTCGTATCCGGCCAGCGCCCCGGAGGTGAGGGCGCGCCGCATCCCTTCCGCGCCCTCGCCCGCGCCGGGCAGGGCGGCGGTCAGCGCGCGGACGGCCTGGTCGACCTCCTCGACGGGCGCGTGCCCGGTGCCGAACCCTTGGGCCCCGCGCGTCCACGTCCACGTCAGGTACAGGTCGCCGGCGTCGGCCAGCCGGATCTGGACCACCGGGCGGGTCGTCAGCTCGTCGGTGACCAGAACAGCACCTCTTCCTCACTCACGATCCGCCGGTGGTAGCGGAATTCGGCTGCCTGGATGTACTGCTCCAGGGCGATGCGGCCCGTCTCGGGGGACATCACCACCTTCGGCGGCGGCGCGACGCGCAGGCCGACGGAGGCGGCGGCCTCGGCCGCTGCCCCGCCCAGCGTCAGCGGACCGATGGCGGGTGCGTAGGTCTTCATGGCGGCCTGTGGGAAGAGCGTCGTTGCATCGGGGACGGCCGACACGGAACGCTCCGGGCGCCCCAGCACCAGCGAGGCGCCCGCGCAGCGGTGCTCGACCAGTTCGAACAGCAGCCCCTGATCGCCGCTGCGCTGGACGAGTCGGAAGGCCAGTTCCATGGCGTCAGCCGCCACCTGCAGCCACTGGCTGCGCGCGTGGGCGGTGGCGAAGTCGTAGCGTGCCGCCTCCAGCGCCAGCGCGGCGGGCAGCGCGAGGGAGATCGCGGTGGTGAGTGCCTCCCGCGCCGGGGCGCCGGGGTCCGCCCGGTGCGCGGTGTCCTCCAGCGCGGTCGCGAGCAGGAGGTCCACCTGGGCGCACCGCTCGTGCAGGCCGCGTTCCTGGTACACGTCGCGCGCGCTCTGTGCGAGCCGCGCCATCTCCGGGGTGTCGCCGTGTTCGTACGCGTGCCGGGCGCCCAGCAGCATGGTGTCCGCGGCGGCGATCGCGGCCCCCAGCCGTTGGAAGTGGGCCAGGCTCGACTCCGTCAGGCCCTTCGCTCCGGCGGCGTCGCCGCGCTGGCCGGCGAGGGCGGCCCGGGCCTGTTCGCAGGCCGCCAGATCCTCGAACTGGCCCTGCCGTTCGAAGATCGCGGATGCCTCGGCGTACAGCCGCTCGGCGTGCACCAGGTCACCGGCGCGCAGCGCGGCGTACGCCCGGTGCGCGAGCAGCTGCTGCCGTCCGGCGGTGTGTCCCCGTCGCAGGAAGCCGCGCTCCGCGCGGGTGAAATAGTCCTCCGCCGGCTCGAAGCGCCCGGTCGAGGCGCAGATGACCCCCAAGCAGTCCAGCACCTGGGGCTCGACGGCGGGTGCGGTGGCCAGCAGCGCCGATGCCAGGTCCTCGGCCGCGCCCCACTCCGCGCGGTCCAGGAGCAGGTGCACCTGGGACAGGCGGATCTCGGCGGTGCGCAGCCCCTCGGGGTCATCGAACTCCGCCAGCAGCTGCGCGGCCTCGTCGGCCGACGCCTGCGCCTCGTCCAGCCGGCCGGTCCTGCGCAGCACTTCGGTTCTGGCCTGCACTGTCTTCAGCATCACTTCCAGCCACAGCTGGCGGCCGCGCGGCCCCATCGGCGCGGACGCCACACCCCGCGCCAGAGCGAGCGCGTGCTCGACGGAGCGAGCCGCTCCGGGCAGGTCCGTCGCCATGAGCCGCACCGCTGCGACGTCGGACAGCAGGTGCGCCCGCAGGAACCGCACGTCGGCAGAGTCCTCCAGCGACGCGGCGACGGCGAGCAGTTCCTCGTACACGGCCTGTGCGGCGGTCGGATCCGGGGTCAGCTGATGGCGCTCGGCTCGCGCGAAGCCGCTGTCGAACGGTTCGCCGTAGAGCGCCATGGCCGTCTCGTCCGTGGGCATCGGCTAGAAGTCCTCCGCGGTCGTGGCGATGATCTCGGCGAGGAACGGGGCCGCAGGGGTGGCGTGCGGGGCGTGCGGGGCGGTCGTCCCGACCGTGTCGTACGGCGATGGCCGGGCCGCCGTCGCCAGCCGTTGGCGGACCAGGGCGCGGACCGTGGCGCGGTGGGCGGCGTCCCCCGGGTCGCCGGGGCCCGGGTCGAAGCCGGGGAGCAGGACGTCGACCTCGATGCGCGGCGGCTTTCCGGCCGCCGTCAGGTCCCACCCCGCGGGACGCTCCGGATCCGCAGCAGCACCGAGGTCCCCGTCGAGGTCCAGGTCCACGCGCCCGGTCCACCGGTCGTCGCGCCGGGCGAGAGGCACCCGGGCCGCCACCCGGCCGCCGTCCACGCGGACCTCGGCCACCAGCAGCACCCCGGCGGCGGGGGCGGCAGCGTCCGCTATGACGTCGACCTCGATCTGCCGCCGCGCGCCGAACGCCCGGCCGGTCCAGGACACGGCGTTCTCCGCCGCGTCGACGAGGCCGGGTGGGTAACGGTGCCAGGCATTGGTCCCCGGCCCCCGGGCGATCACCCGCCCGCCCCCGGCGAGCGGTTCCCCGGCCGCGAGGGCGTACCCCCGCTCCCGCGCGAAGAGGGCGCCGACATCGGCCGCCGCACCGATCGCAGGGCGCTGCTCCAAGGACGCCCGCAGGTGACGCAGTGCGGGGCCGTCCAGTCCGGCGAGGTCGCCCGCATCGTGGATCAGCCGCAGGATCCGGTCCAGATGGCGCACCGTCCCGGTCGGCTGTGCTGCCGCCCGCCACCACCGGACCAGCGCGTCGAGCGCCGCCTGATGCTCCGCGATCAGGTCGGCCGCACCCTCCTCTGCCGGGCCGGCGGACTCGCTGTCGCTGTCGGCGTCGAACAGTTGCTGGCACTGGTGGGTGAGCGCCGCCAACTCCAGGCCGAGCAGATCCTGTTCGAGTGCCGATATGCCGTCCAGGTACGACGCCGGCCACCAGCGGGCCGCCCAGTGCCCGAAGGCGAGCCGAGCGGCTGCGCCCGCCAACGTGCTCATCTGGGCCGTGACCGTCACGTCGGCCGCGCCGTGGTGCACGGCTTCCGCGACGCGTGCACCGTACAGCGCCCACAGCCACTGCTGCGCCTGCCCCACGTCGTGGACCTGCGCCGCCGGTAGGCCCGGAGCGCCGGAAACGGGCCACGTCAGGACCGCGCCCGCAACGTCGAGGACGGCCCGGCGGAAGGCCGGTCCCGCCGGGTCCGCGCCGATCCGTACGGTGCCGTCCTCCGCGCGCGCGACCCGCACGTCCCCACCGGTCTCGGGCATCACGCGCTCCTCGACTCGCCGGCGGAGGCGGGTGCGGGGCCCGCAGCCAGGGTGCGCAGCGCCGCGCGGACCCTGGCGCGGTGGTCCATCATCACCGAGCGGGCGACACCGTCGAGCAGCGTCCACACGGCGGCCAGGTCGTCCAGGGACGCGTCGCGGACATCCCGGCCGTGCAGCCTCACCCACAGCCGCCGCATGTAGGCGATCCAGGGGGTGCGCAAGTCCCGGGCGAGCGCGTCCAGCACGCCGCCGTCCGGGTCGGGGAGCGCAGACACGGTCATCCGGCGGGCGCGCAGGACCGAAGCCTCCCGTCGCCAGGCGCTGTTGACCGCGCGGTGGGCCGCCGTCGGCCCCGGCGCGGACGGCCCGCTGCCCAACGGGTCCAGACCGACCGCGAGCCGGCCGCCGAGGACCACGGCCACCCGCAGGCTCTCGTCGCCCAGGCCCAGCGGAGCGCAACTGCGGCCGACCTCCCGGCGCACAAGCTCGGGCACCGCCGGCAACCCCTCACGCCGCACCGACGACTGCAACACGGTGAACAGCCGCTCGAAGAGGGTGCGGTCCAACGGCGGCGGCAGGGTGGCGGTCGAGGCGCCCCGGCCCACCTCCGGTCGCGGTGGCACCCCCCGCTCGGTCAGGTGCAGATGGGCCGGCAGGTCGTCGCGTCCCCACACCCCGCTCGCCCGCGCCCACAAGGAGCGGCCGAGCAGGCTGCCGTAACCCTCCTCGACCATGCCCGCGAACGAGCGTGATCCGCCCGTCGAACCCGGCGTCCCCCAGGCGTCGAGCACCGCGTCCGCCGCGCGGGCCGCCGCGCCGGCACCACCGCTCGGGGCTGTCCGACGGCGCTGCCAGGCGGTGGCCAGCTCTGCGTCGAGCTGACGGCGCCGCGCCGCGTCGGTCAGATGCTCCTTCAGCGCCTGCACCGTGCGCCCGCCGGCAGCGTGTCCCACGCCCTGCACCGCGGCTCTGGCCACGTCTTCCGCACCGGCTGAGGGTTCGCCGTGCTCCGTTGCCAGCTCGAAGCAGAGCTGGAAGTACAGGTCCTGGGGGTTGCCCGCCACGATGCCCAGCGCCCGGCGGGTCTTCTTGAGCAGCGCGAACCACTGCGCTGTCGCAGCCAGACAGGCACCCGCCTCCTGGATCAACGCCTCGAGACGCGCCGCGTGCGGCGCGTCGAGAAAGTCGGCCGCGAATTCCGGTCGCAGCGACGGCCTGACCACCAGCGGCAGCACGATGAGCTTGACCGACCGCGTCAACGGCGCACCACCGGGGCCGCTCAAGGAATCCAGCCCCGGGCCGAGACCGCGCCACGCCTGGTCGATGACCATGGCGCGCGAACGACGCTCGCTGGTCGGCTGGCTCGTGAGCGGCATGGCACGAGGTTACGGCGTCCACGAACACGCGGGCGAACGCGGGTTCGGACGGGGCCGCCCGTGGTGGGGGTCAGCGCGGCGGCGTGCGCGATCACCGACGCACGTCGACGGCGGCCCTCCACGCCTGCGGCGCGTGGCAGGCGACCCTGGCGGGGGCCGACGGCGTCGGGCGGGCCTTGCGGACGGAGGTCAGCCGCACCGAGCCGGGGGTGGTGGCACGGAAGGTGTCGGCGGAGACCTCCGCCGGCCCGGCACCGGACGCGGTCGCCGCACTCCAGCCGGCACCCCGTCCACCGCCGGTGATCCGGTCGCCGAGGGCTGGTTCGCCCCCACGCCCTGGCTGAAGACGCTCACCAGGCGGCTGATGCCGTCGAGGCCCAGGCAACAGCGACCATGCTCGGTGAGGACCGGCGGCGCGAACGGCCGCGTCCGTTACCTGGGGGCAAGCCGAGTTCTCGCCCGACGACCAGGCACGGGCCGCGGGACCATCGCGGATGCAGCACCCGGGCGACCGCGGCCTCAGAAGCGGCCACACCCCGGGGCAGGAGCCGACCGCCGCCCAAGGCCGCGCCCCATGTGCCACGGCACCGGCATCCGGCCGTGCTATTTTGTGAGCGATCGTTCAACTATGGAGGCCGTCATGGGGCGCAAACAGCTGTGGGATCGGGACGCGGTGCTGGCCTCGGCCGTGCAGCTCTTCCGCCGCCGCGGGTATCTCGGCGCCTCGCTGCGCGACATCGAGGAGGCCACCGGACTGCACCCGGGCAGCTTGTACCGCACCTTCCAGAGCAAGGACGGGCTGTTCCACGCCGCCTTGGACACCTACAACGAGCGGGTCGTGCAGGGCCGGGTCCGACTGCACCTGCTGGAACCGGCCGACCCGCTGGCCGGCATCCGCTCGTTCTTCACCTCGGCGATCGAGACCGGCGCCGAGCCCGACCCGGGCTGCCTGCTGACCAACACCGCCATCGAGTCCTTCACCCTCCCCCAGACCGCAGCCGGCGTGCACCACGGCCTGGCTGCGATCGAAGGCGGTCTCGCCGACGCACTGGACCGTGCCCGGCGCCGCGGCGACACGCCGCAGGACCTCGACATCCAGGCCACCGCCGCCCACCTGCTCGCGCTCTACCAGGGGCTGCTGGTCCTCGTCCGGGCCGGCCTGCCCCGCACCACCCTGCACAGCGTCACCGACGGCGCGATGGCGTCGATCGGCTCCCTGAGGACCTCACGAAAGCAGAACGACCATGAGTGACACCCAGCAGCTCTGGAACGACTACGCCGCCTGCTGGTCGGCCGAGCCCGCCCACCGCGTCGTCGCCCTCGGCGCGGTCGCGGTGGACGAGGTCGCCTACCGCGACCCCGGCACCGAGGTCGCCACCCTGACCGAACTCGCCGCCTACATGGCCGGCTTCGCCGGAGCCTTCCCCGGCCACCGGTTCCGCATCGACGAGGTGCGGGAGCACCACGACCGCTCCCTCGCACACTGGAGCCAGCTCGATGAGCAGGGCGCGACGGCCTCCACCGGCATCAGCACCGCCCGCCACCACACCGACGGGCGCCTGACCGACATCACCGGCTTCTTCCTCCCCGCCTGACCGCCACCAACACGAGGGTGCCACCCGGTAACCACCTACCCGACCCGGGCACCCCCGTGTTGCCCCGACACGGCCACCGACACCAGCCCCACGACGCCGGCCGCTGGCCCGACGCAGCCGAGCGCCCGGTCGCCGTCGTGCCGGCCGCCACGACCGGGAGGGGAACCGGGCGAGGTGCCGCCGGACCCTGCGCCCGATGACCTCCCCGCAGGGCGCGCCAGAACGACAACGCGGCCGAGCTGGAGCAGCGCACAGGGTCGCGGTACGGCGGTCGGCGGCTCCGCCGGCAGGTAAGGCGTGCGTCGATCGGACGGCTCTCGGCCGCCCTGCACACGTCGGCGATCTGCCGCCCGGGGGCACCCCCGCACCTCCCCTCCCCCACGGCCTCAGCGGGGCGCGCTTTCGCTACGGGGTGGTGCAGGCGCGTGGCGTCGGCCCACGCCGCGGCTTCACCCGGGCGGCGTGGGCCGGTCCAACGCCTCGCGTCCGGCGCGGATGAACAGCCGCAGCACGCGCTGCGCGTCGTCGAAGTGAGCCGTGATCTGCTCATCCATCTCTACGACATCAACACTGCTCAGCGGGCCCGCTGTCGCCCTCGCCTCGTGCTGCTCGGCGCAGGTCAGCAGGTCCCGGAGGCTGGCGATGCACTCATCCACCCGCACGGCCACCTCGTCGGGACCTTGCAACTCCACCGCGTAGGAGGTCTGCAAGGCCTCCCGGTAGGCCAGCCTGCCGCGCTGCCGGATCTCTTCTCGCTGCGCGGCCTCCGCAGCGCCGGGCAGGCAGCACCGGTGGTAGTCCAGAGCCGCGATCCGGGCCGTCTGCGAGGTCAGGGCGAACTGC
The DNA here is from genome assembly GCF_040636125.1 of Streptomyces sp. NPDC006733. Classification (NCBI taxonomy): domain Bacteria; kingdom Bacillati; phylum Actinomycetota; class Actinomycetes; order Kitasatosporales; family Streptomycetaceae; genus Streptomyces; species Streptomyces sp. NPDC006733. The sequence continues at coordinate 23,024 of NZ_JBEYJD010000044.1, forward strand.
TCGTAGATCGCCTTGCGGTGCTCCCGACGCCACCGGTGGTGCTCCAGCCGCAGATCCAGTTCCTGCAGTCTCTCCCGTTCGCGAGACCGGCGCTCCTGCTGCCGGTCCAGGGCCTGTTGGTTAGCACGCTCCGACCGCAGAGCAAGGAACCCCGTCAGACCACTACCGATCAGGGTTCCGACCATCCCCATGGACGACAGGAGCAGCGAACCGGCCATACCTACTATCTGCGCAGACCGCAACCCGATTACGCATCGGCCGTCCCGCAACCTGTCGACGCCGTCACCGAGTCCAAGTTCAGGACACCTTTGGGTCACCAGTCGTCGCGGTGTGCGCGGGTGGCGGGTGGCTGCTGGTGGTGTGCGGTATCGGTGGCCGCGTCGGTGGTCTACGCGCTTGGGCGGGCGTGGCACGGGGCTGGAGCCGGCGGATGTAGTGGCAGTGCTGGGATTCCCCCTGGCCCTGACGCACCAGCCCACACCGCCCCCTTCGCCGTACTCCTGCCAGGTCCCGCACCGCAGGCATGATCCGTACTGCGCCCGGAGGGCGAGCGGTCGCCTCCGAGCCATCCCCCGGCCCTAGGCTCAGCATCTGCGCATCCACCACGGCTGCGAGGGATCGGCAAAGGAGTCCATGATCGTGCGGGAGCAGTAGACCTCGTCCAGTGCACGCACCCGCCGCCCCAACTCCCGCGACGCGCGCGCCGACACCCCGTGCAGAGCCTGCTCCAGCACCTCGCGCGGATGCGCATCAACGGGACAACACGCTTCCACCCCGCACCCACGGTCCGGTCGATCCGTCAACCCACGAGCGGGCCCGTGAACGATGCCGACCCATCGCGCCATCGCATCAGCGACGGCTCCGGGCCACCACCGGGAATCTTCGAACGCAGCAATCCCCCTGTGCGTGCGCGCCGACACCCCAGGAACGATCTTCCTGCCGTGCTCCGGGCGGATCCTGTGCGGCAGCTGGGCGCGCACCTGCCCTGGCCGTCTACGCGCCATGGGCCTTTCGTCGGTTCGTCATGGACGGCATCCTCTCAAAGACCGCCGCCGCGATCAACGCTTGCTCCGCCCGCCCGGCCCGTCCACCACCCAGGAGGCTGCGCCGTCCGACCGGCGCGCGGGTGCCTGCCGCTCAGCGTCTGACGGTGTACCGGGTCAGGACCACCCCGCCGGGAAACGTCCGCGTCTGCACCAGGTCCACCGTCACCCACCCGTCGAGCGCGGCGAAGAAGGGGGTGCCGCCGCCGATCAGGACCGGATGGGTGACGATCACGTACTCATCGATCAGCCCGGCGCGCAGCGCCGCCCCGGCCAGCGTCGCACCACCGATCGTCATCGGCCCGCCGTCCTGGGCCTTGAGCCGGGCGATCTCCTCAACCGCATCACCGGTGACCAGGCGGGAGTTCCACCCGACCTCGTCGAGCGTCGAGGAGAACACCACCTTCGGCGTCTCCCGCCAGTTGCGCGCGAACGCGACCTGCGCCGGTGTGGCGCCCGGCTGCTCATCCCCGGTCGGCCAGTAGGAACTCATCGCCTCCCACAACTTGCGCCCGTACAGCGACAGACCGATGGCCTGCTCGTACTCCAGCCACCACCCGAACAACTCCTCGCTCGGCGGCCCACTCCACCCCAGGTCGTCACCGACCGCCGCGACGTAGCCGTCCAGGGTCAGATTCATGCCGTAGATCAACTTCCGCACAGCTCAGCCTTCCGATCGCCGGTCTCCGCAATCCAGACCCGCACCACGCCACAAACTCATCGGTGCACGACCCGCCGGCAGGTGATGCATCCGGGCCGGCCCCCATCGCATCACGAGCTGCTGGCGATGGCGGCAGGAGAAGCCCTAGCAACGCCGGCGCCCGGCAGGGCCGTCCGTCCTGCTGGCGATCGCCCCTCTCTGCACGTCGTCCGGCCGATGTATCTGGTGCCGTCCGATCCGCGACCTGGCATCGAGCCGGTGACGTCACACTCTCGACACGGGTGCTTCCGCCGGGGGCGCCATGCCGCCGCACGCCCTACTGCCGCTCCCCACGGTCCTTCCTGGCCGCCGTCCAGCCCAGCGTCGTTCTACCCTCAGGAGAATCCGTTGATGGACGCCGTCGGTATGGCGCTGGCGCATCAGGAGTTCTACGCCCCGCTGTCAGCCCTCAGCGACCCCGGGCAACGCTTCGCCCCGGCGTACGTGCCCGACGGCTGGCTGAGCACCGACAAGGACATCTGGACGGCGTGGAGCCATCCTGGTCTCCGACGGGTCGCCCAGGGCTGGAAGATCCACGTGTCCGCGCGGCTGGACCGCACGCAGCATGTCCTCGATGCCGTAGCGCGTATCTGCTTCGCCGAGCAGGTGCCGTTCAAGCACGTCCGCGCCCGGAGGTTCTTCCTGGCACTGCACCACAAGCACGCGGACCGCGCGCAGGCCGGCAAGTTCTGCGCCCTGTACCCGCACGACACCGAGACGGCCCACCGGCTCCTGGCTGCCCTGTCGGCCGCACTGGAGGGCGAGGAGGGCCCGTACATCCTGTCCGACCGCCGCTACCGCGATTCCCGCACCGTCCACTACCGCTACGGGGCGTTCAGCCCCCGCAGCCGGCTGCTCCTGGACGGCAGCAGGGAACCCGTCATCCGGGACGGATGCGGCCAGGACGTGCCGGACCAGCGCCGGCCCGCGTTCGTCCTCCCCGAGGGCGTCACCGATCCCTTCATCGCCGAGGAGCCCACGCCGCACGTCGGGCCGATCGTCATCCGCCACTACGAGATCGCCAAGGTCCTGCAGCCCAGCAACGCCGGAGGAGCCTATCGGGCGGTGGACAACCGCACCGGGCGGGTCGTCTTCATCAAGGAAGCACGCGCCCACAACGGCTACTCCTGGGACGGCGTCAGCGCCAGGCAGCGACTGCGCCGCGAATACGATGTCCTCACCACCCTCCACGCGGCGGTGCCCGGACTCGGCCCGCAGCCGCTGGAGCATTTCACCGAGTGGGAACACGATTTCCTGGTCACGGAGTTCATCGACGGCACGTCGCTGCACCACTGGGTGGGTCGCAACTCACCCACCACCAAGGCCGACTGGCCCAACCGCGACTCCGCGAGCTACTTCGCGGCCTGCCGCACTGTCCTGCGCGGTCTGGACGAAGCCCTGTCCCACCTGCACGACCAGGGCTACCGGTTCGGCGACCTGAGTCCGTCCAACGTATTGATCACCGCCGACCTGCAGGCCAGACTCATCGACTTCGAGGCCGCCACACCGCTGACGCAACCACCGGCCGCCCTGGGCACCCCCGGATTCGCCCTCCCCCCAACTCGCGCCGACCCCGACGCGGACCCGCTCCTCCAGGACCGCTACGCCCTGGCCGCGCTCACGCTGTCCCTCTTCGCTCCGCCCGTCCAAGGAGCAACCGAACGCACCTCCTCCCAACTGGCGCTGCTGCACCGCGACCTGACGGCCACCGCCGCGCCTCCCGCGGACCTGTGGGCTCGGGCGACCGCCTTCCAGCGGAGGGACCACGGCAGCTCTGCGGCCTTGCCGGACCCGTCCGGCGTCGATCAGGACCCCGAAGGCTGCCTCGCCGACCTCGCCGCGCGGGTGGCCACCGGGCTGCTCGACGCGGCCGACACCCGTCGATCCGACTGGGTCTTCCCACCCTCGCCCCAGGCATTCCACACCAACACCGTCTGCGTGGCCTATGGGACCGCCGGAGTGGTCCACGCCCTGCACCGGGCGGGCGTGCCCGTCCCGGAGGAGATCGGCAAACGACTGCTGGTCGACTCCTGGGCGCTGCGCGACCAACTGCCACCCGGTCTGAACGCGGGAATGGCGGGCATCGCCCGGGTCCTGGCCCAACTCGGCCGACTGGACGAGGCGACCGACCTGCTGCAGAGTGCCCACAACCATCCTCTCACCCGGACCTGCACCACCCTGGCCGACGGCCGGGCCGGCGTGGGCCTGAGCTGGTTGGCCCTGCACCGGCGGACGCGTGACAGCCGGCACCTGGAGCTGGCCGCGGCAGCCGGCGACGCGATCGTCCGGTCGTGCGACCTCGCACCGACCCTCGGCGACCACGACGCCCGAGGCCTGTTCCACGGCCGCTCCGGCCTTGCTCTGTTCCTGCACCAACTGGCCGACGCAACCGGTCAGACGACCTACCTCCGCGCAGGCCTTGCCCTGATCCACGAGGAACTCGACCGCGCGCTCCAGTTACCCGACGGCGGCCTGTCGTTCGCCGACAACGCCGTGATGCGGCGCGCCATGCCCTACCTGTCCATCGGCTCGGCAGGCGTGGCCACCGTCCTGAGCCGCCATGTGGCGACCGTGCCGGACGAGCGCTGCATCGCGGCACTCCCGCTGCTCATCGCCGACGCCCGGAAGACCTGCGCCATGGAACCGGGCTGGTCGACAGGGCTCGCCGGGCTGGCCTACTTTCTCGCCGAACACGCAGAACGGACCGGCCGCTCGGCCGACCGCCATGCCGCGGTGCGGGTCGCCACCGGGCTGCTGAAACACGCCCAGCCCCACGGGCAGGGTGTCCGCTACCTCGGCGCGGGCGGCATGCGCTGCACCGCCGACCTGACTTGGGGCGCCGCAGGGGTGCTTCTGGCCCTGCAACGTGTCTTGCACGGCCCCGAGGACGAGTTGTTCACCTATGACCGCAGGCATCCCATCCGCCCTGAGGTCCCCAACCGAAAGTGAAGGTACACCGCGATGAACCAGATTCTCGCTCTGCAGGAACTCACCGTCGAGGTCGATCCGGACGAGGAAGGGGCCTTCTTCCCCTGCTTCAGCATCCACGCCAGCATGTGGACCGAACCGACCACGACGACCATGTGATCGGTGGCGGACTGCCGGCGCGCCCGGCGGTCCGCCCTCCGTCTTCGATCGGAAGCCCACCGGCAGCAGGCACGGTCACCGGGCACTGCGGATCCCTGTCAGTGCAGGTCCCGCCCGTTCGGTGACGGTCCACTCGGACCGGGAGTGCTTGCGCTCCACTGCCCAACGTCGCGGGAGTACCACAAAGCCTTTCATGTCATCGGTGCGCTTGACCACCTCAACAGTCACGCCCAGGACCGCCTTCGCCCAGGTCACCCGGCGTCCTGCACATCCTCCGCCGGCCCGGCCCAGTGTGATCGTGCTGCCCGCGGAGCGTAGCGAGGTCAGCAATCGCAAGCCCGCGTCCCGGTCCTGGATGCCGGCCATCGTGACGACGACGGCGAGCAGCACGCCGCCCGTTTAAACCGCTATACGCCATTTGCGCCCGTTGACCCGCTTACCACCGTCGTATCCGTGACGGTTGGCTGGGGCCGTGTCGGCTCCACGCACCGACTTGCAGTCGATCACCGCTGTGACGGGCAGGGGCTTGCGACCCTGACGTACACGCACCTGATCGCGCAGAGCGTCGTGGAGGCGCTGCCACGATCCGTCGCGCATCCAGTGCCGGCAGATCCCGTACACCGTCACCGGTGGCGGGAACTCGCGCGGCGACTGCCGCCACGGAATGCCGCCGCGCACGACGTAGAAGATCGCGTCGAGCACCAACCGGCGCGGATGCTTCTCCGGCCGGCCGCCTCTGCCGCGTAGACACCTCCTCCCCTATCAGGGGCTCTTCGTCGTATTGGACATTCACGCAGAACATCCCCCCAGCCCAGCCGCTCGCCGAGCGCGGCGAGGACCGACCGCCTCGCGTCGGGCCCCGGACCTCGAGACGGGGGGCTCGTCGCAGGCGAACCCCACTGCTCCATCTCTTACGCCGGTGCGCTACCCGCCTGCTCGCGCAGCCCCAGCCACTCCTGAAGCTCCAACAGATTCCCTTCCGGGTCCTCCAGGTACGCGACCCGTATCCGGTCGCCCATCGGACCCGGCTCCCGGGTGAACTCCGCCCCCCGCGAGACGAGCTCGGCGTGGGCGGCGTCCAGGTCGTCCACCCGCAGCACCACCAGCGAGCGGCATCCCTCCGGCTCCGCCCCCAACCTCCCCAGCACGCCGGCCATCTGCGCCCGATCCTGCAGCGCGATCGCGGCGTGTCCGGTAGGGGGACTGAGCTTGGCGTACGGGCCGCTCTCGGCCTCGAACTGCGGCTTGAGTCCGAGCACGTCCCGGTAGAAGCGGTAGGCGGCGGGGAAGTCGGACACCAACAGGCGTATCTGGGTGAGTTCCATGCCGCTCTTTCTAGCCCAGTTCCGACTCCGATTCCCGCTCGATCGCGATCTTTGAGAGAGCCCCGCCGGAATCCAGCGACGCACCCTCAGTTCCGCCGGGGCCGCCGACCGACCAGCTGCATCCGCCGCGGCCGGGCGGCCCCGACGGCCCGCGGGGTGCGGTGGGACTCCCACTGGCGGCCACCGGAGTGGACAGCTGGCCGGGGAGAGCTGCCTCCGCTCGCAGACAGCCGGCCTGGAAGGCGCTCGCCGCCGGGGCACAGGGCGCGCCATGTCGATTGCTGTGCATACGTGTTGACACTCCGGTTCGGGCGTCCCAGACTCTGCATGGGAGCGCTCCCACACCTTGTCGGCCGCACCATGCCACAAGTTGAGGAGGCGCGCCGTCGGCCGAGTAGCGCCATCGCCGGCCGCGGCGTCCTGCCTCGCCCGCCCACCGGCCGGCGGGAGCCGGATTCCCACTGCGCGGTCGTTTCCATCCCCCACCCATGGCCGTGGCGCTGCTGCCGGTACGTGTCGCTCGCCCGCGGGCGGTGCGGGCCTGCCGCCCGCGCCGCCGGCAGCTGAGAAGGAGACCATGCGTACGACACACAAAGCGGCCGCCCTGGCGGCCTGCGCGGTGTTGCTGACCGGCACCGCAGCGGCCCAGGCCGCCGGAACCGGACAGCCGGCGCGAACGGCCGGGGCTACCGCGGGTCCGGCGATCACCGTGGACGCCAGCAGCGCGCGGCACACGATCGACCCCCACATCTACGGCATGAACTTCCCCGACGAGGCGCTGGCCAAGGAACTGCGTCTGCCAACGGGCCGCTGGGGCGGCAACGCCACCAGCCGCTACAACTACCAGCTCGACGCCTACAACGCCGGCTCCGACTGGTACTTCGAGAACCTGCACTACAGCAACGACCCCGCGGCGCTGCCCGCCGGATCGCAGGCCGACAAGTTCATCGAGCAGAACCGCAGGACCGGCACCGATACGCTGATGACCGTACCGATGACCGGCTGGACGGCGGCCGGCCGCGACGACGGTTGCGGGTTCAGCGTCACCAAGTACGGTCCTCAGCAGGACACCGACGCGCAGTGGCGGCCCGACTGCGGCAACGGCAGGAAGCCCGACGGCACCCCGATCACGGGCAACGATCCGGCCGAAACCAGCACACCTGCGACGCCCGGCTTCGTCAAGGGCTGGGTGCAGTACCTCGACAGCACCTACGGCACCGCGAGCAGCGGCGGAGTGCGCTTCTACGACCTGGACAACGAACCGGACCTGTGGTTCGGCACGCACCGCGACGTCCACCCGGCCGGACCGGGCTACGACGAGATACGCGACCGCACCTACGCCACCGCCGCGGCGGTCAAGGACGCCGACCCGGCCGCGCAGACCCTCGGACCGGTCGGCTGGGGCTTCAACTCCCTGATCTACTCGGGCCGGGACCAGCAGATCTGCGGTGAGCAAGGAGGCAGCTGCTGGTCGAACCCGCCGGACACCGCCGCGCACGGCGGCGTGCAGTTCGCCCCCTGGTACCTGCAGCAGATGAAGGCCTACGAGACGGCGCACGGGCGCCGGATTCTGGACTACTTCGACGAGCACATCTACCCGCAACAGTCCGGCGTGTCCGGCAGTGCGGACGACGCGGCGACGCAGGCCCTGCGACTGCGCTCCACACGGCAGTTGTGGGACCCCTCCTACACCGACGAGAGTTGGATCAACCAGCCGATCCAGTTCATCCCCCGGCTGCGCGCACTGGTCGACCAGAACTACCCGGGGACGAAGACGGCCGTCTCGGAGTACAACTGGGGCGCGCTGGACCACATCGACGGCGGGCTGGCCGAGGCCGATGTGCTGGGGATCTTCGGGCGTGAGGGGTTGGACCTGGCCACCTTGTGGTCACCGCCGCAGGCCACCGACCCGGGAGCGTACGCCTTCCGCATGTTCCTCAACTACGACGGCCGGGGCGGCACCTTCGGCGACACCTCCGTGCGGGCCGCGAGCGCCGACCAGGACAAGCTGTCGGTGTACGCGGCCGAGCGCAGCAGCGACCATGCCACCACGGTCATGGTGATCAACAAGAGCACGGACGATCTGACCGCCCCGGTCTCCCTGACCGGCCGCACCGCGCTTCCGGCAGCAGCGCAGCTCTACCGCTACGGCCAGGCAGCCCCCACCACGATCCAGCACCCCGCGGACCAGGCGTTGAACGGCGGCTCGTTCACCGCGACCTTCCCGGCGTACTCCATCACCGAGTACGTGATCCCCGCCGGTTCCCCCCCAGACCACCCCGCCCTCGGCACCCGGCACCCCCACGGCCTCGGCCATCGGCCCCGACCGCGTGACGCTCACCTGGTCGGCCGCCACCCCTGGGACCTCTCCCGTGGCGGACTACCGCGTGTACGCCGGCGACCCGGCCGGCACGGCGCCGCTGGCCACCGTCCCGGCGTCGACGACCACCGCCACCGTCACCGGCCTGAGTGCGGCCACTGCCTACACGTTCCAAGTCGTGGCCACCGATACCGAGGGCGGCAGCTCACCGCCGTCGGCCCCGCTGCACATCACCACCGGCCCGGCCCCGACGAGCGGCTGCACGGTCGCCTACCGGATCAGCAGCGACTGGGGCGCCGGATTCACGGCGAACGTGACGATCACCAACCGGGCCGCCCCGGTCAGCGGCTGGAGTCTCGGATTCGCCTTCGCCGGCAACCAGAAGGTCACCCAGGGGTGGAGCGGCACCTGGTCGCAGACCGGCACCGCGGTCACCGTGATGGACGCCGGATGGAACGCCTCGCTGCCGACGGGTGGCTCCACCACGATCGGCTTCAACGGCGCCTACTCCGGGGCCAACGCCGCGCCCGCCACCTTCACCCTCAACGGCACGACCTGCACCCTCGCAGGGACCGCGGCAGCGGCCGCTCCCCTGCCTGCCATCGGCCGCGCACCCGCCAACGACGCACCACGCTGACCCGTCCCGCACCCGTTCGGCCGACCCCGCACCGCCCGGGGCCGGCCGAACGGCACCACGGATTCACCCCCGTGCGTCTGCGGCCGGGTGCATCCTGCGCGTTCCTTGCCGCATGGCGGCAACGCCCCGCGAGGACGCCATCGCCGTAGCCGGGCGCGGCCGCCGAACGCCGCTCCACCGCGCACTATGCGACGGTGTCCGACCGAATCTTGACCCCTCTCGACACGTCAGGCGGCACCTACGGCTCGACCGACGAGGTGATCGGCGATCCGGCCGGGGCTGCGGCGTCCGGCACCCCCGCGTAGTCGGGCAGCTCGACGCCGTTGATCGCGCGCCCGACCAGCTCGGTGAACCATTCGCCGGCGAAGTCGGGGAGCGGCTCGGCGTCTGGCCCGGGGACCTGGCGGGCGCGGGCGTTCAACCGGCCGATCTCCTGGTTGGCCTCGACGAACGAGCGCATCCGCGCCTCGTAGCGGGCGAACCCGGCATCGGGGTCCCATCCGGCAGCGGCCAGCTCTCCGGCCAGCACGTAGGCGCCGACCAGGGCCAGGCCGGTGCCTTGGCCGGACATCGGCGACGAGCTGAACGCCGCGTCGCCGAGCAGCCCCACCCGCCCTCGGGACCAGCGGTCCATCACCACCTGGGCGACCTGGTCGAGGTAGAAGTCTGGAGTGTCGTCCAGGTGCGCGAGGATTTCTGGAGTCAACCAGCCAAGGCCCGCCATCCGCTCGCGCAGCAGGACCTTCTGGGCGGCGACGTCACGGTGGTTGACGTCGAAGTCGGCCGCGGCGAAGTAGAACATGGCCATCGCCCGGGTAGCGTCCTGGATGGGCCGCAGGAGCGCGGAGCGCCCGGACGCCTGATCCTGGTACTCCAGCAGCCAGCGGTCCAGCCCGAACTGGTTGGGCACACTGTAGAAGGCCAGTACCTGCCCGAGGTGGCGGAGGAACCGCTCATGCTGCCCGAAGACCATCGCGCGCAGCTCCGAGTGCAGCCCGTCGGCCCCGACCACCAGGTCGAAGCGCCGGCGGCTGCCGCCCGCGAAGACCACGTCGACCCCGTCCGCGTCCTGGGCCAGCTCGGCGATGCGGTCGCCGAAGACGTACTCGACGCCGTCACGGGTGTCGTCGTAGAGCACCTGGGACAGGTCCCCGCGCAGGATCTCGATGTCCGCGATGAACCCGTCGCCCCCGTCGTCGTCGGCACGGAAGGACTCCAACACCTGCCCGTCCGCGTCCACGGTGTGCGCGCCCGCGGTGTCGGTGCACGCCGCGCGCACCGCCGCGTCCAACCCCATGCGCCCGATGACTTCCCTGGCGACCCCGCGTGCGTCCACCGCCTGCCCGCCGGGACGCAGCTCGGCAGCCCGCTCCACCACGGTCACCTCGGCCCCCCGCCGGCGCAGCCAGTGGGCCAGCGCGGGTCCCGCGATGCTCGCCCCCGTCACCAACACCCTGGGACCGCTCACCCGCGCCCCTGGCTCGCCGGTCCGGATGGTGCGGTCCTGCTCGGAGTCGTCGACGCTCATCACAGCCTCCATCTGTTTCCTCCCGCACTGGAACGTCCCCAGCACAGGCCCACCGCTGTCGGTGTATCCAGCCGTATCGACCACGGATCCGCACCAAACTCATCGGTCATGGGCGGCATGGACGAGAAACACCACCTCCGATGCACATGACATCAACCCAGACCGGCGCAAAACAGGTGGAGGGGTTCGGCGCAGGGATCCGTGGGCTTGCGCCGCTTGCCTCCATGACTGCCTCCATAGGTGGAGGCACACGCGCTACGGTGGGAGCATGCCGAAAATCTCCGTGGATCTGAGCGACGAGGAACTGGACCGGGTGAACAAGCACGCCAAGAGCCTGGGCATATCCACCCGTGCTCTCGCCAAGCAGCTGCTGATCAACGACGCCGACAGGGCGCGATTCCTCAGTGCCGCGCGCATCGCCCTGCCCACTGCCCTCGATGCAGTGAAGGACGCGCCAGAGGGTCTGCGGTGAGCCCGATCGTCTACGTCGACCCCGGGTGGCTGCTCGCCATCCAGGAGGAGGCGGCGCCCCGTAACGTGGGCATCGCCGACTGGGGCGCTCTGCACTGGACCGGCAGCGCGCACCGCTATGAGCAGATCGCCGGCCAGCCCTACTACGCGGATGCCGTATCCCGAGCGGCGACATTCTTGCACCATGCACTGATCCTGCGCCCCTTCGAGGACTACAACCTGGTCGTCGGCTATGCGGCCGCCGACGCCTACCTCCAGATGTCCGGGCAGAAGGTGGCAGCCAAGCCGGAAGCCCTCTGGAGCCTGGCCGGGGCAGTGCGCGCCGGAGAAGAGGACCTGCGCGGGGTCGCCCGGGCGCTGCGGTCCTGGGCGATTTGACCGCCGGGGCCCCGCTACCCGACGGTGACCGCGGTGCGGCCCTGCTTCGGGCTCCCAACCGCCATCCGTCGTTGAGCTGCGTGGGCGCCCGCACACGTGGGCACGCCCGGCCGGCTGCGACCTCTAGGCGGCGCGGTCCTGACGCAGGGCCTGGATGAGCCAGGGGTAGATCGGCAGCAGGTTCGGTACGATCTGCCAGCCGTTGACGATCCACACCAGCCGCCAGTAGCGGTCCACCATGGAGTCATGTGCCTGTTCGAACTGCTCGGCCATCCAGTCCCGCAGGTGCGGGTCGGGGGTGCGGGCCAACACCGCGGCGAAGCGGTCCACGAGGGTGTCGATGACCGGTGCGGCCCGGTCACTGAGCGGGTCGATTCCCGCCTGCCGGGCTTCCATCACCGCCTGACGGGTGAAGGCCATCAACTCCTCGCCGGCAGCACGCTCGATCTCCAGCGGGCTCTGCGCGACTTGGCGCATGGCCGCCTGGCGCATGCGGGCACGGAAATCCTCGTCGCCGACCAGCTTGGCGATCTCCACCCACGCGGCAACCTGCTCGCCGGTCGCATCCTCGGGTAGGTCAGGAGTGGCAGCACGCACCAGCGCCACCGCGGCCGGATCGGCATCCACCGCACCGAACGTGCCCTCCACGAAATCGTCGAACAACCGCCGGCGTCCCGCGTCGGACAACTGCGTGAGTTGATGCATGAGCTTGGTCTCCTCGGGATTGGATCCGCGGCCGGCCACGACTCTCAGCACGCTCCGCCGCAGGGTCAGCATCCGGATCTGGACGTCCACGGCATCGGCGTGCGCCGCGGCGACGTCCGCCACCGACAGCTCACGGTCCAACACCCGCCTGATCGTGGCGAGGTCCATCCCCAGCTCGCGCAGGGTGCGCACAAGTTCCAGACGCAGCAGTGCGTCGAGGTCGTAGAGCCGGTAACCGGCGGGACTACGGGTAGTGGGTGTCACCACCCCCTCATCGGAATAGAACCGGATCGTCCGCACCGACAAACCGGTCCGCCGGGCCAGCTCCCCGATCGCATAGAGGGTCGTCACATCCATGCCCCCACTGTGCAGTCTCCAGTGACTGGAGACTCAAGGACTTTTTCCCACCAGGCGCCCGGGTGTGAGATCACGATGCGCAGGACGACACCCGCCCCCCGGTGATGTCAGCATCCGGTGTGGTCCACCGGCCCCGCGCACCATCGCCCAGGGCGCCGGCCACCCCGGCATTCCCGCGGCCACCGACAGCTTCTACGGTGGCAGGAGCGCCCCTCGCCCAGCGCATCCGCGCGATCGAGCACGGGCCGGCTGCCGCATCATCGGCCGGGACACCCGCCCCCTCGCGCCGACGCCGCGCGGGCGGGACTCCCTCGGAGAAACACCGCAGATCCCGCGCATCGCAGACGACCCCGGACCCGTCCGGCACGATCCACAGCGAGCGCAGGGCAAGGTGCCGCAAGCGGTGTCGGCCCGGCCCCGTGGTCGCTGGACCTTCCCGCATCACCTACTCGACCGCCGTGCCCCTGATCAGGGCTGCTTGCGCGGCGGCAAGGATCTCCTCCGAGAGCGGGGAGCCCTTGGTGGCCCGGGACAGGACCAGCGCACCGAACAGGGTGCAGAGGCGGACGATGCCGTCGTGGTCGTCACCGCCGAGCAGGTCGGCGAAGTCGGCCACCCCCTCGGTGTAGACGCGTCGGGCCTCGCGATCCTCGCCTTCGCGGGCGATGTCGGTGGCGAGGGCTGCGATCGGGCAGCCGTCCGCCGGGTCGTCGCGGTGGTCGACGGAGAGGTAGGCGTCGATCAGCGCCCGCTGGGCGGCGCCGCGCTGCCCTTCATACCTTGTGAGCCCTGCGGTATGGCTCCGGGCGAGCTCGTCGAAGGCGTGGGCGGTGGCCTCGTCGACGAGTGCCTCTTTGGAGGCGAACTGCTTGTAGAAGGCACCGTGGGTCAGGCCGGCCGCCTTCATCAGGTCGGCGACGCTGACCTGGGTGCCCTGCTCCCGGAACAGCCGCGAGGCGGTGTCCACCACGCGTCTGCGGTTCTCCTCCGCCTGCGCCTGCGATACGCGGCCCATGATCACCCTCTCGTTTGGATGTCGACTGGCATCTATCGTAGCCCCATGCTTAGATTGGCTGCATAATCTAAACCGTGCGGGAGGCTCGACGGCACCCGCCGAAGACCAGGAGCAGACATGGAACTGAACAACGCGGTCGCGGTCGTCACCGGCGCCAACCGAGGCCTGGGGCGGCACCTCGCCGCCCAGCTCGTCGAGCGCGGCGCGAAGGTGTACGCGGCGGCCCGCCGCCCCGAGACCATCGACGTGCCGGGCGTCATCCCCCTGCGCCTGGACGTGACGGACGAGGCCTCGATTCGAGAGGCCGCCCGCATCGCGTCGGACGCGACCCTGCTGATCAACAACGCGGGCATCTCCACCGGCGCGACGCTGATCGCAGGCGACACCGATGAGGTGCGCCGGGAGATGGAGACCAACTTCTACGGCCCGCTCGCCACGACCCGCGCCTTCGCCCCCGTCATCGAGGGCAACGGCGGCGGCAGCGTACTCAACGTGCTGTCCGTCCTGTCCTGGGTGCATCCGGCAGGCCTCGGCTCCTACGCCGCGTCCAAGGCCGCCGCCTGGGCACTGACCGGCGCGACCCGCGACGAGCTGGCGCCGCGGGGCATCGCCGTCTCGGCGCTGCACGTCGGCTACATGGACACCGACATGGCCGCCGGCATCCCCGCCGAGCAGAAGACCGCCGCCGCCGACGTCGCAGCCCAGGCCCTGGACGGCCTCGAGACGGGCCTGCCCGAGATCCTCGCCGACGAGACCAGCCGGTACGTCAAGCAGAGCCTGGCCGCCGCGCCGCAGCTGAACGCGGCCTGAGCCTCCCCCGTCCGCCGCAGCCCAGCCCAATCCTTATCCCCTTACGTGAGGATTCCTGATGCGTTAGACGACCTTCGGACACCGGACCGACCTGCGTATGTCCGCGTACGCGCTCGGCACGGCGAACTTCGGCACCGCTGGGGTGCCGGCGCCGAGCCGGACGCGGCACGCCGCAGGTTCGACCGGTTCGCCGAGGCGGGCGGCACCGTCCTCGACAGCGCGGACGGCCATCAGTTCGGGGGGGCCGAGGAGCTGACCGGAAAGCTGGTCTCCGCCGATCGTGATCACCTCGTCCTGGGCACCGCGTTCTGCCTCAAAGCCGCGCGCCAGCCGGACGTCTCCCGAACGGGCGACAGCCGCAGGACCGTGGTCGCCTCGGCGGAGGCCGCCTCAAGCGCTGGGGCGCCGGCTGCGTCGACCTGCTGTGGGTGCACGTGCGCGACAAGGAGCCGGTGCGCGTCGCGGCGGGGTCCTACGACCCGGTGGGGCCGGACCAGTCGGCGAACGGGAATCGCTTGATGATCGGGGAGAACCGGACCTTCATCCGGTCGGCCGCCTCCGGTGGCAGCGAGAAGCCGTACTTTCCCACGACCTGCTGGCCGGGCAGGACGTAGTCGCTGACGACCTTCTGCCGTCCGCTGCCGTCGACCATCCACTGCGCCGGAGCCCCGGTGGCGTCGTCGACATAGGGCATCGACTCGACCGCTACCCGCTGGGTCCCGGTGTTGACGACGGTGATGGTGATTTCGAAGGCCTTGTTGCCCTTGGCGTGACCGAAGACGGCCTCGGAGGGGACGAACGGCTGCGGTGTGGCCACCGTGACCTTCAGCCCGTCCCGGAAGGTGTAGCTCTGCCCGAACGCCATGTGCCGGGCCTTCTCCGCCGCGTCGGCATCGGCCTGGTCCTGCTCCGCCTGCTCGCGGACGTCGTGGGCGATGTCGCGCACCTTCGTGATGGCGAACGCTCCCCCGCCGACCGCGATCAGCAGGCCCACCCCGCCCAGGATCACACCGGCGACCGCCATGGCCCGGTTGGTCGCCCGACCCTGACGGACCCGGCTCATCGCGACCAGGCCGAGGATCACGGCCAGCAGCGCCGGCAGCCAGGAGATCCAGAACAGGATGATGGCCAAGCCGAGCAGGACACCGGCCACGCCGAGCACCAAGGACGCGATGCCCAGGGCATTGCGCGGCTGCTGGGGCGGCAGCGGATACGGAGGCAGCGGCCAGGGTGCGGCGGCCGGTCCCGCGGGCGGGGGGCTCCAGGGGTTGTGCCCGGCCGGCACCGGATCCGTGGATTCCTGACTGCCGGGCGGGACATGCATCGTCACGAAAAGTCCTTCAGCTACAACACAGGTTCGAGCGTATGAAATTACCAGCTCCCTATACTTTGTCCTTACCTTTTCCGGTGCCCGCCCGGCCACGCGAGGCCGTCCGCCGGGCCCGCGACAGCGGAGCGCCGCAGGGCCCGGTCGGGCGCCCGCCCTTGGGGGTGAACGCCGACCAGCCCCGTGCGTATCGGGATCTGCGGGGGGGCCGAACGTGGCCGCGGCGCAGCGACGGTGGGGCAGCGCGGCCCGATCCGTATCCCCCGCCGCACCCGTTGACTCTTGGGCCTGTCTACGACCGCGTCCCGGCCCCCGCTCGGGCCCGGCCGTCACATCCGGGCACCTCCCGCGGGCGGCGCCGGCCGTTCGTGGGACCGCCGGATCGGTGGATCACTGACCGGCTGGGCCGTACACGGTGTGCAGCACGCCGGTGGTGAACGTGGTGCTGCTCAGGAGTCTCAGCAAGAGGGGCTCGGTGCTCGCTCCGAACAGGCGCAGGCCCTTGCCGACCGCGATCGGGTGGACGAACAGGTGCAGCTCGTCGATGAGCCCGGCGGCCAGCAAAGCGCGCACCACCGAGATCGACCCGGACATGCCGATCGGGCCGCCGTTCTCCTGCTTCAGTGCGGTGACGCCTTCGAGCAGGTCGCCCTGCAACTGCTCGGAGTTGCGCCAGGTGAACGTCAACGCCGAGCGCGAGACGACGATCTTGCGCGCGTCGCCGAGCGCCTTGGCCATCGGGGCGTCCTCGCCGCCGGCCGTCTCCCGGCCCGGCCAGGCGTCGGCGAACACGTCGTAGGTGACACGGCCGAGCAGCACGGTATCGGCCGAGCCGAGCTGTGCGCCAACAGCCGCGCCCATCTCATCGTTGAAGTACGGGAAATGCCACTGGTCCGGGCTTTCCACCACGCCGTCGGCGGCGATGAACAATCCGGCACTGATCTTTCGCATGAGGGGTTCCTCGGGCTCGTCGGGTCTCGGGTGCTCTCACCAGATCAGACGAAGCACCCGGGCCGAAGTCATCGCACTTCGGCGCGGACGTTTCCCCGATTTCCGCGCCGGGCTTGCCGGGCGCCGTGCCGTCGGCCGCGTCCCCCGGGGCCGGACACCGGAATCGTCCGGGAGGAGCTGCCACGGGAGCGTCGGCTTCGGCGCGGGCACGTCGTGCTGGCGCCGCCGGTCCGAGTGGACCGAGGCCGGGGCGCGGCCCCCGGTTCCATGACGTTCTCCTTGCCGAACTCCGTCATGACAACGCCCTGGACTTCTCCTGGGCGGCGGTCGACAGATCGCATATCCGCGCGGTGGAAGGAGCAGCTCGCCAGGGGAAGCCCCGCGTATCAGGGGTCTTGTCAGGCGCGGTTGCTGACGCAGTCGGAGCAGGGGCGCGCGGATATCCTCGTGGCGTCCCAGTGGCGCTGGACGCACCAGCGGGTGCTGAGCGCCGTGGGGCCGGCCGGCGTCATTGCCCGCCTTGCGGGTCGGTGAGCTGGTCCACGACGCGTTCTCCGATGGAGGCGAACGCATCGATCTGGTCGGGGTCCAGCAGATCGATGAAGTGTCTGCGCACGGACCGCACGTGCAACGGCGCTGCCGCGTTCAGTGTCCGAAGCCCTTCCTCGGTCAACGCGACGATCGCTCCGCGGCCGTCGGTGTCGCATTCCTCGCGCACCACCAGACCGCGCTTCTGCATCCGCGCCAGGTGGTGCGAGAGGCGACTGCGCGACCAGAGCATGTGGTCGGCGAGGTCACTGATCCGCCGCCGATGCCGGGGGCTGCCGCCGAGGGAGGACAACACGTCGTAGTCGGGCTCCGAAAGGCCGCTGTCCTGGCCCAGGTCGCGGGCGAGCTGGGCGTTGAGCAGGAGAAACATTCTGCGGTATGCCTGCCACGCACGCTGTTCGCGATCGGTCAGCCAGCGGGGTTCCTCGGTCATGGCCCCAGCCTACCCGCAGATGATTGACACGTCACGTACCTGTCTCTACGGTTATAGATGACACGTCAACCACATGGAGGCGCCATGGCCCGCCTGGTCAAACTGCTCTCGGGTCTGGTCCTGTTCGGCATCAGCATCGCGCTGATGGTCGCCGCCGATCTCGGCGTCCCCGCCTGGGACGTCCTGCACCAGGGCCTTTCCCGCTGGACCGGCCTGTCGTTCGGCTGGGTGGTCAACCTCGTCGGCGCCCTGGTCCTGCTGGCCTGGATTCCCCTGCGGGTCCGCCCCGGCATCGGCACGCTCTGCAACATCCTGCTCGTCGGGATGGTCGCCGACACCGCGTTGCGCGTCCTGCCCCACATCGACGGCACCACCCCGCGCCTGGGCGTGCTGCTCGCCGCGATCGCGCTCAACGCCCTCGCCACCGGCCTCTACATCGGCGCCGATCTCGGCCCGGGACCGCGCGACGGGCTGATGACGGGACTCGCCGCACGCGGCGTCTCGCTGCGCACCGCCCGCACGGCGATCGAGGTCGCCGTCCTCGCCGCCGGCTGGCTGCTCGGCGGCACGGTGGGCATCGGCACGCTGGTGTACTCCGCCGTCATCGGCCCTCTGGCGCAACCCGCCATCCGTCACTTCACCCGCGCCGCCCCCGCCCTCCCGCAAGCGGCGCCGCCCCCACCAACCGTCCGACCCTGCCACGAAAGAGCCAGCATGATGCGCCTGCACATCATCTCCTGCAGCACCCGCACCACGTCCGCGGGCCGCCCCCTCGCCCGCTGGATCGCCGAACTCGCCGCCGCCCAGCACGCGTTCGAACCGACCCTGATCGACTTGGGCGAGGTCGCTCTGCCGTTCCTGGACGAGCCCGGCCTTCCGTCCGACGGCCACTACGTGCACCAGCAGACCAAGGACTGGAGCGCCCTCATCGACGGCGCCGATGCCTTCGTCTTCGTCATGCCGATGTACAACGGCGGCTTCACCGCACCCCTGAAGAACGCCATCGACACCCTCTACCGGGAATGGCAGGACAAACCCGTAGGACTCATCAGCTACAGCACCGGATCCTCCGGCGGCGCCCCGGCTGTCGAGATGATCCGACCGGTCCTCGCCCGCGTGGGCCTGCGCCCCGCCGCACACACCCTCTCGATCCCGGCCATCGAGGACCACCTCGACGAAGCCGGACGCCTGCGAGCCACCGCCGGCCTCGCCGACCAGGTGCAGGCGGTGCTCGCCGGGATCGCACGACCCGCCGCCGTCCCGCCGGAACGGGAGCCCGCCGGGGCGTGAGCGACCCCCCGCGCCGGGCGGCCCGCTCCACCCCGCTGCGACCACGCGGATCCTGCGCGCCGCCCGCACCGGTCCTGGCCGCGGCGGCCGATCGGTCCCTGTCCGGCGCCGTCAGCCGTTTCCTCCCGGGGTACGGAACGAATGGTGCGGATAGCCCTGTCCGGTCGCCCCGCGTCAGGCAAGCTGGTCCTGTCGCTGATGAGTACCCCGCTCACCAAGGAGCCGTCATGCCCGAGTCCTTCCGCCTCGATCCGGCGAAGACCGCACTGGTCCTGATCGAATACCAGAACGACTTCACCAGCGAAGGCGGGGCGCTCCACAACGCGGTGTCCGGCGTCATGGAGAAGACCGGAATGCTGGCGAACACCGTGGCCCTCACCGAAGCTGCTCGCGGCGCGGGCGTCACCATCATGCACGCGCCCATCACCTTCGCCGCCGGTTACGGCGAACTGTCCGCCCACCCGTACGGGATCCTCAAAGGCGTCGTGGAGGGCTCGGCCTTCGTCAAGAACACCTGGGGTGCCGCCATCGTGGAGGACCTCGTCCCGGCCGAAGGCGACATCGTGATCGAGGGCAAGCGCGGCCTCGACACCTTCGCCAGCACGAACCTCGATTTCATCCTCCGGAACAAGGCCATCGACACGATCATTCTCGGCGGCTTCCTCACCAACTGCTGTGTCGAGTCCACGATGCGCACCGGGTACGAGAACGGCTTCCGCGTCATCACCGTGACGGACTGTGTCGCCGCGACGTCGCAGGAGGAGCACGAGAACGCGATCGCCTACGACTACCCCATGTTCTCGCTTCCCATGACGTCGGCGGAAGTCATCGCCAGTCTCTGAGGACGTTCAGGACCGCTCCGCGCCTTCCTCCGCCGCCACGTTCCGGCCTGGGCGGCATGGGACTGCGGCGTGGGCCCGCGCAAGGCCACGGTCGCGACTGCGGCGACGCCCTCGTCTGGGCCGTTGACCGCGTCCCGGTCGTCGTACACACCGCGTCGGTCCCCCAGCCATCACCGCCTCACCTCTCCTGTAGGACCCCACGGCGGCGCGGTCGGCGGCGCCATCGCAGCGACGGGGCACCCCTGTTGGCTGCCGGAACTGGGCTTGCCTATCGGTCGGTGGACGCCCGGGACGGTGCCCCCCGCAGAGCCGGAGCCGGCTCCGCGTGGCGGCCCGCAGACGCACGCCGGCCCGGCGTTGCGTAGGCCCGGGATCGGGTACCTCGGGCTGCGGCCGCCGGGCGGAGAACCCGTCGTCGACGACGGCGGGTTCTTCGTGTTGCCGGGTGCGGCTTGTCACTGGGAGCCTGCCGCCACCACCTTGGCGGTGAGGGGTTCGAGCGCGGCAACCAGCTCCTCCAGTTCCGCGGGTGACAGGGCGGCGAACGGCGGGGCAGCGAGTTCGTCGGTCAGGGTTTCGATGCGCTGCCTGGTCTGACGGCCGGCGTCGGTGAACCGGCCGTCGGCGTCGACGAGCTCGCGCTCGCGCAGGCCGTTCATGACCGCGGCCAGCCGTTCCTTCGGCAGGTGATGGACGCGCCCGAACGACTCCGGCGGGTGGATGCCCTGCTCCAGCGCGGAGAGCACGTGGGCCTCGGTCCCTCCGATGCCCGCGCCGACGAGTGCTGCGATGTGCCCGTCGCCGCGGTGCTCGCGCAGCATGGTCGCGGAGTGCCACAGTCGGGCGACCGGGTCGCTCGGCACCGGAAGGGTGCGCATGCCGGCGTACATCACGCGACCTTCTGTGGGCGCGCTCGTTGCGGCTCGGGTGGTCAGGTCGGCGGCGCGCACCAGGCCCGGGGACGTGGCCAGCTCGTCGCCGAGGATCCGTCGCAGGGAGGCGGCGCTGCCCCGCTCGCGGGCGGCGAGCGACGCCTCGGGTGGGATCGTCTCCCACGCGCTCGGGATGTGCCGTGCGGCCTCTCCGTCGGCGAAGTTGTAGAAGGCCGCGTGCACGACCTGCGCCGGCACCCGCCCCAAGGGCGCGGCGCGGCTGGCAAAGTAGCCGTCCCAGTAGGTGCGGTGGCCGAGTGCGGCCAGTTCCTCGTTGCATTCGTCGGCCATGAAGGTGACCAGGCAGATCGGCTCCAAGAGCTCGAACATCCGGCGGGCGGTGTGCGTCATGGCCCACATCATGCCTGCGTTCCCGCCGCACGCGGAGCAGAACCGAACACCGGATCGCCTCCGCCGACTCGACCTGTTCGGGAGCGGGCGGCGAGGCGGCTGAGCAGCGCCCGCCTCGCCGACGTGATGCCGGACTCGGCGACCGGCAGTCGGCCCATGGAGGGTGGGTCAGGATCTGGTGCGCACCGCCCCGCGGTCGTGGACTTCGCGCGGGGGTGGCGTTCGCTGTCGACGCTCTCGGCGCCTTGACGGTGACGGTCATGACCGGCGGCCCCCACGGCCACCGGTCATGACCTGG
Source organism: Streptomyces sp. NPDC006733 (assembly GCF_040636125.1). Lineage (NCBI taxonomy): Bacteria > Bacillati > Actinomycetota > Actinomycetes > Kitasatosporales > Streptomycetaceae > Streptomyces > Streptomyces sp. NPDC006733. Next base: position 44,373 of record NZ_JBEYJD010000044.1, read on the forward strand.
CGATGGGTCCTCAGACCACGATGCGGTCGAGGTTGGGGGCTCCGGCCGAGGGGTTGGAGAACTTGATGGTGTTGTTTCCGGCCTTGAGCTGCACGGTGACGTCCTTGGTGACCACCGTGTTGTAGTCGGGGGTCGCGGGGAAGCTGACGGTCTGGTCGACACCGTTGACGGTGACGACCGCGGTCCGGGACTGGCCGACACTCATGAAGGAGATCCTCATGGTGTAGCTGCCCGCAGCCGCCTCGGTGACGTTGTTGAACGTCGCGGTGCCACCGCTGCCCAGGTAGCTCAGCTTCTTCCCGCCCGAGCAGTGCGCACAGCTGGTGATCGTCGTGCCACCGGCCAACGACGACGCCTCCGCCTCGTACGACTTGTTCCCACCCGACGGCGGGGTGGTCGGCGGTGTGGTGGGCGGGTCGGTCGGCGGGGTTCCGCCGTTCATGCTGGCGCCGAGGGTGTCCAGGGCCTTTTGGACCAGGGCCTGAGCGTTGGCGTTGAGGTTGGAGTTGGTGCCGTTGACGACCCAGGACGGACCCGAGAACATCGCCACGGTCACGCCGTTGTCGACGCCACCGGTGGTGCCGCTGCTGGGTATGCCGAGCAGCTGGGCTGCCTTGACGGACGCCTCGCCGAGTTCGCGGGAGTCGTTGTCGGAGGTGTTCTGGTCGTTGGCGGTCTGGGTGTCGCCGAAGATCGCTCCGATGACCTTGCCGTTGTAGAACATCAGCGCGAACTGGCGCCCTGACATGCCACGTTCCTGGTAGAAGAAGTGCGGACAGGGGGACTTGCGGTCCCAGCAATCGTCGCCGAGGACATAGAAGGGGACCCGGTGGGCGCCCAGCGCCTGGCCGTTGCTGTCCTCCCAGGTCGTCGAGCCCTGGTGGTCGGGGTCGGGGTCGGGGTCGCTGCCGTCGGTGTCGATGGCCATGCCGGAGCTGTAGGTGTAGACACCCGCAGCGACCTGGTAGACGTTCACGTCGGCGTGGGTCATGGTGTTGATGTGGGGCTTGGTGTTGACCTTGTTGGCCGCCGTCGAGTTCTGCTGGATGCCGGCCAGCACCTGGGCGGCGGTGTAGGAGGTCGCGGCCGGGGCCGCCGCCGGTGCGGATGTCGTGGCGGCGTCGGCATGGCCGACGACGAGAGGAATGGTGAGCGCGGTGGCTGCGGCGGCTGCCACCGCGAGGCGCGTACGGATCGATGACATGAGAGTGGGGGACCTCCATTGTGTGTCGGGAGAACCTCTTGACGAGTCGCAGCGGGCGCGACTCTCGTCGCGTCGTGGCCCCGCCTCATCAATCGGCCTGCCAGATCGGTACTTCCGGGGGACAACCGACTCGCCATCGTGAGCGGAGGCGGTCCTCGTGTGGGTCCTGCGCCGGCCGCGCTGGTGGTCCTGGCTCCGGCACCCGCCCGGCTGTCAGACCACGATGCGGTCGAGGTTGGGGGCTCCGGCCGAGGGGTTGGAGAACTTGATGGTGTTGTTTCCGGCCTTGAGCTGCACGGTGACGTCCTTGGTGACCACCGTGTTGTAGTCGGGGGTCGCGGGGAAGCTGACGGTCTGGTCGACACCGTTGACGGTGACGACCGCGGTCCGGGACTGGCCGACACTCATGAAGGAGATCCTCATGGTGTAGCTGCCCGCAGCCGCCTCGGTGACGTTGTTGAACGTCGCGGTGCCACCGCTGCCCAGATAGCTCAGCTTCTTCCCGCCCGAGCAGTGCGCACAACTGGTGATCGTCGTGCCACCGGCCAACGACGACGCCTCCGCCTCGTACGACTTGTTCCCACCCGACGGCGGGGTGGTCGGCGGATCGGTCGGCGGGGTGGTGCCACCGGTGATCTTGTTGAAGATCCGGGAGTAGGCGTAGCCGGTCGCCTTGTCGTAGCTGTCGACTTCCCAGAAGGACAGTTCCTGGACGCCGTTGGTCGCAGCGAAGGCTTCCAGCGTGGCGGCGTCGGCCTGGGTGAAGTTCTCGTCGTCGTCGTTCTTGCCGGCGATGGGGGTGAGGCCCATGCGTCCGTAGGCCTGTGCGGTGGTGATGCCGTAGAGACCGGCGAGTTGTGCGGCGGTGCCCTTGGCCGCGGACAGGGCGTCGTCCAGGGCGTTCTCGCCGTCGCCGAAGTCCATGGTCATGATGTTGACGAGGTTGACCTTGACGCCCTTGCTCTTGGCGTCCTTGAGGAGGTTGAGGGTGTCGGATTCCAGGCCGGAGGGATCCACGGCCAGGGTGTAGTCGACCTCGATGTCGGGGTTTTGGGCCTGGAGGGCGGCCAGGGCCTGGTTGCGGCGGGTATTGACCGCGGTGTTGCCCAGGGTGCTGCCTTCGATGTCGAAGTCGAGCCGGGTGATGCCGTAGGTGCTGGCGACATTGGCGTAGGCGGCGGTCAGTGCGGAGACCGAGGTGCAGGTCTGCGCGAGCTCCCCGCCCTCGGCGCCGCCGAAGGAGATGATGACGTTGCCGCCGGCGGCCTTGAGGGCGTTGACCTGGGGGGTGAAGGCGTTCAGTGCGCTGTTGCCGGCCTCCCACTGCGGAGTGCACCCGGACTTGGGGATCAGGAAGGCCAGGGTGTAGTTCTTGAGCCCGGTGGCCTTCATGTCAGCCGCCATGTCGCCGGCCGTGTCGCCGGAGAGCTCCAGGTACGGCGCGGCGTAGTGGGCCGGGAACGTGCTCGTCACCCCGGGGCTGGCGCTGGCGGTCGCGTTGATGCTCATCGCCACCGCTGCCACCGGTAGCGCGGAGGCGAGCAGCCCCTTGGTGAGTGGTGACCATGTCACGGATGTCCTCCAGGTGATCGGACGGGGGCGAACCCCAGGGGGCCGGCTTCCCCGCCCGGTGTCGCGGGACCGGAACGCGTGCCGTGCGGATGCGGTGCGGTGCGGTGCGGAAGCTTCGACAGAGCCGACGGAGAGCGGTGTTCCGGCGAGGGGAGCTGCGGTATCCGGTGCCTTGACGGAACCGCCTGGCATGCGGACGGAGTTCGGGAACGCACTGTGCACTGGGTCGAGCTGACGAGTGGGGGAAGCGGCGCCGGGCCGGGTGGTAAGGAGTTGACCCCGCGGCGCGCAGTCAATCCCTCCCGGGTAGTGCCCGTCAAGAAGTCCGGAAGGAAAGTTTCCTAATAATTGACCGCCGCCGCGTTCCACGCTCGACCTCCCACGTTCCGAACCGCGGTGGCCACCCGGCCTTTCACCGTGGCAACGCCGACGGCATCCGCATCACGGCAAGGGCCGCACCTACGGCGGGAGCGCGTTCAGATAGATGAAATGTGTTCAACCTCTTGACTAGCACAGGGACCCGGGAAGACTCTGGGCGACACGCCCGATAGGAAAGTTTCCTTACTATCCCTCGGGTCCACTCGCCCGGAGCACGTGCGAGCCCACCACACGATCTCCCACTCCGAGGAGGTGCCGCCGAGCTCATGCCCAGACCAAGGACGTTGCCTCCCCGATCGAACGCACACCCCCCGCCGGGAGCCGGGACGGCGGCCGAGGACACGCTCCCGCTCCCGCGAGCAGGGGTGGTCTCCCGGACCAGCGGGTCGCACAAGCAGTTTCCGTCCGTTGCGGCTTCCCGTGCTGCCTGGACAACCGGGACCTGGCACGGGCGCCTCCCTCCCGGCCCCAGCCACCGGAACACGGCGCGCCTCACCTCGACCCGCCGATGGCGCCGCTGTCGAAACGGGCCGCCCGCGCGTCCAGCACCGCGTCCAGCCCTGCAGTCCCCGACCCCTGCCTCCGCCCCCTCGCGTTGGGACACCCCATGCCATCGAACAGCAAACGCCGACTAGCGTTCGGCGGAACCCTGGCCCTGTTGGCCGCCGGCGTCGCGGCGGCCGGCTGGACCGGCGTCACCGCCGGCACCGCCGGTGCGTCCGCCGTGCCCCCCGGCGTCACTCCCGTGCCCGTGCAGCGGGCCCTCGACCTGTCGGCGGCCAACCGCCGTGCCCCACTGCCGGGCCTGCCCGACTGGAGCAAGGCCGGCTACCGCGGCGGCCAGGCACTGCCCGGCGCCTCCGAGATCAACCCGTCGACGTCCTGCCAGATCACACCGTCCCAACTGGCCTCCACCTACGGTGTGGTGCCCAGCGACGGCAAGGATGATACGAACGGCATCCAGGCCGCGATCGACAAGCTGAAAAGCGCGTGCTCGCCGACGGGCTCGTATACCAAGCTGTCGCTGCTCTCCTTCCCGGCCGGTGTTCTCAACGTCTCCCACGAGATCGCGGTGGACGCCAACTACACGATCCTGCGGGGCGCCGGCAGCGATCCGACGACCGGTACGTCCTTCGAGTACCGCCCGGACGCCAACACGCTGTACGACACCCTGACCCCGGACGGTACTGACTCCGACGGGGACAACATGACCTCGGGCAGCGGCAAGATGGGCTGGGCGTGGCCCGGCACCGGCCTGTTCCGGGTCAGTTCTCGTACGGTCGACCCGTCCTACCAGGCGGACTACAACGCCGCGCCGGCGAACCGCAAGGAGATCTTCCTCGGCTCGATCAACCAGCATTGGAAGGCCGGCGTCAAGCTGCGGGCCAAGCCGGGCGAGACCACGTTCGCCGCGCGGCAGAACGACACGGTCGTCTACCTGGCGAACAACGCCAAGATGACCAGTCTCAAGGTCGGCGGCTTCGTGAACATGATGGCCGCCAACTCGCAGAAGTTCTACCAGTCGATGGACGCGGTCAGCGCGACGTTCCCCGAAGCGAACCTGCACATGCGGCAGCAGATCTTCACGATCAGCGCGGTCGACGCCACCAACCACACCGTCACGGTCGACAAGCCGCTCGAGTACGACATGCCGATCGACTCCACCTCCGACGGCTCGGCGCCGATCGACGGCACGGTCTACGCCAGCAAGGCCTCACCGCTGGTCGAGCCGGTCGTCGGCGTCGGCCTGGAGAACTTCTACCTGACCCAGCCGATGGCGAACCTCAACCAGGGCGCCTCGGTCCAGAACTACGGCAACATGGACCCGCACGCCGAGATGAACGGCATCGTGCTCAAGTGGGCCGTGAACGACTGGGTCCAGGGCGTCCGGACGTACATGACCGGCTCGCACCCAATCGTCACCGAACAGGCCAAGAACGTGCAGATCCAGGACAACTTCCTGGACGGTTCCTGGAACAAGGGCGCCGGCGGCCGGGGCTACTTCCGCGGCTCGCGGGTCTGGGACTCGCTCTACGCCAACAACGTCACCCGCAACCTGCGGCACTTCACCTTCCAGTGGTCGGCGTCGGACAACGTGGCGATCGGCAACGACATCGACTCCGACTTCAACCTGCACGGCGGGTACGAGCGCCGGAACCTGATCGAGCTCAACACGCAGGCCGTTCCCTACGACCACCGCGCCGGCAACTGCCGGTCCAACTGCGGTGACGACGGCGGCGCCGGCACGACACCCGACACCTCGAACTGGTACCCGATCTACTGGACCGCAGGTCAGAAGGGCATCAAGTGGTCGGGCGCGGCCGGACCGCAGAACGTCTTCTTCGACAACACGATGACCAAGCAGCTGTCCACCGGCGGCCCGTATCAGCCGTACTACCCGCTGAAGAACACGATCTACCAGTTCGGCGTGGCCGGCCCGTCCGGCGGCGCCTACCACCCGCTCGACGTGGGCGGCACGCCGATCGCCGACTGGGCGAAGAACGAGCAGAAGGACTACACCGGAGGGCACGGCGTCGACGCGTCCCGGACCGACAGCGGTCCGTCGCTCTTCCTCAAGACGGTGGGCCCGGTGACCACACCGACGGGCACGCCCACCCCCACGCCGACGGGCACGCCCACCCCGACGGACACGCCGACCACGACGCCGACCACCTCTCCGCCCACGTCCCCCGGTAAGTCCTACGAGGCGGAGAAGGCGACCCTGGGCACCGGCACCACGGTCACCAGCTGTGCGCACTGCTCCGGCGGCAAGAAGATCAGCTTCCTGGGCAGCACCACCTACTCGGTGACCGCACCCGCCGCCGGCACTTACCCGATGACCATCTACTTCATGAGCGTCGGCAGCGTCCACCAAGCGACCGTGACCGTCAACGGCGCCACCCAGACGGTGAACTTCCCGGCGACGCCGGACTACAACACCGTCGTCACCCTGAAGGTCCAGGTATCCCTGCAGGCCGGCACCAACTCCCTTGTCATCGCCAACACGGCGGGCACCGGCCCCAACCTCGACCGCATCGTCATCTGATCCGGCGACACCCCAGGGCCACCCGCGCCCTGGGGCCGCCTCCTACCCATGTCGTTGCCCCGTCTGCGGTTCCCGACCCCGGGCCTGGCAGGACGGCCCCCTGATGCAGACGGGGCCCGGGGAAGGCTGAGTTCGTGCACTCCGGCAGGGCCGCGGCGAGGGACCGGTAGTTTCCGGGGGCCGTGACAGCAGCGACGGCGGGTGCGCGTGCCGACATCGCCATGGGGGGCTGTGCGGCCTGATCACAGCGCCGCCTCTCCCCCGGCCTCAGCCGGCTTCTGCTCCCGCGCCTCGTCTGCGCCGCACCCGGCCGGGCTGTGCCCCGTCCGGGGTACCGGTCACTGTGCGGGGCCACGATGCGGGCCGGGAGGTTGATACACGCCTCGGTGACACCGTTCGAGCCCAGCTCGACGCGCAGCACCAGGTCCTGGCCCGCGAAGCTGGGATGGACGATGATGGGGTGGATCGCCATGCAGGCCACCCCGGGCTGCGGGATCCGGCCGACGTCACCGCGCACGAGCGGGAACGTGCCCCGGGCGGTCACCGCGGTCACCGTCATCTGGATCGGGTCGTGCGCGGCAACGGGCAGGTAGTCCACCTCCAGGTGGAACGCCTGTCCGGCGACCACATCCACCGGCGGGGTGCCGTAGTTGTCGCTGACCCGCACCTGGAGCACCCGCCCCGCCCCGGCGCACTCCTCCACCAAGCCGATCATCCCCACGACGAGCTCCCTCCACAGCCTCGCCAGAGGAACCCCAGGGAACGACCAGCAGGCTAACCACCGTCACCAGAACGGCTGCCCGCCGCGCCGGCCCGCAACCGGAGAACGCTTCCCTGGCCCTCGTGAACGGCCTGGAGAAATCGACGTCTGCGCCCCGGGCGGAGCCGTGGCCGTGGGCTGGCTGGTCCGGTGGGCGACCCGCATCGGGGGGCCGTGGTCTCCATGGGCCGCCCTTCCCGAATGGCCTGGTCAGCGAGGGCTCAGTGGGGGCACGTCGCCGCGACCACCAGCGGCCGTCTCCGCGCGTTCCTCGCCTCACCGGCCGTCGCCGTCCGCCGTGGGCTGTTATTCGATGCCTGACGCCTTGGTGAACTGGGTCACCAGGGAGACGAACCGGCCGGAGTCCTGGACGAGCATCGCGTGTCCGGCGTCGGGGAACAGGACCAACTTGGCGTGCTGGGCCCGCTGCGTGATGATGCGCGCATTTCCGGGCGGAGTGATCTTGTCGAGGGAGCCGTTGGTGATCAGCATCGGGATGGTGCTGTCGGGCAGTCTGTCCCAGGTGCCCTCGAAGGACGCGTACGCCTGTCCGGCCTGGTATTGGCGTAGCAGCGTCTGGTTACTCACCTTCTCCGGCGGGATCAGGCCGAGCTGCTCGATGTACGCGGTCCGCGCGGCCGTGGCGGCAGCGGGGAAGAGCAGGTCCAGCATCTGCGGCCCCGTCGTCTGGGGGCTGTTGAGCGCCCGGGCCACGGCGGGCGGCGTGTTGATGGCCTGGCTGCCGCCGAGGTCCCCGCCGGTGCTCACGAGCACCCTGATCGCACCCGGGTGGAGCGCGGCGACGGTCAGGCCGATCTCGCCGCCCATCGACCAGCCGAGCAGTGTGGGGTGTTGCAGGCCCAGCGCCTTGATCAGGGCGACGGTGTCGTCCGCCATGAGAGCGATGGTGTCGGGGATCGAAGTGTCGTCGGTCGTGTAGCCGACACCCCGGTTGTCGAAGATCGTGACGTGGTAGTGCCGTCCGAGCCGGCTCAGCAGGTCGACCGTCCAGTCGCTCATGGTGCCGGTGTCGCCCATGACCATGATGAGGTCGGGGCCGGAGCCGAACTGGCGGTAGCCGATCGTGATGCCGTTGACCGGGATCTGGCGCACCGGCCCGAGGAACGCACCGGGCCCGCTCGGAGCGGAGTGCGGGACGGTGGTCGACGCGGCCGCGGTGGCGGTCACGGTCGCGGCCCGCGTGTTGGACTGGCTGCTCGAAGCGCTGGTCACGTTCCCGCTGCCGGACGAACAGGCGGCTGCTCCAAAGGCCACCGTGGCGACGGCCACGGTCAGCCACCTCCGGGTGCGGGCACGCGGCGTGCGGGGAGATGCGGACATGGGGGACCTCCGGGAGTCTGTCGGGGTGGGGTGTTGCGCAGGGATGAGCTGGGGGTTCGGTGCGGGGGTCGAGGCCCGTGCTGCGGGTTGTTCCGCGGCTCAGACGTAGGCGCCCGGGCGCTGGGCCGGCTGGTCCGCCGGGGAGTCGGCCCGTGCCTGCAGCAGCCGGCCGCGGACGACGATCGTGCCCAGACGGACGATGACCTCGCCGACCGCCATCAGGAGCAGGGCGACGACCCAGGCCTGACCGCTGGTGATGCTGTGTGCGGCGGAGAAGCGGGTCAGGTGCGCGGCGCCGGAAGGATGCGTGGACCACACCGCGAAGCCCAGGCGGAAGCCCATGCTGATGATCCACAGGGCGGCCGCGCTGCGGGAGGCCTTGATCAGCACGTGCCCGTCGGCGTGCCGGGCGCGGGTGAGCAGACCTCCGGCGAGGCCGAGGACGACTCCGGTGGCCGCGAAGAGCACGGCCAGCGGCACGTCGTTGCCGGCGGTCGGGATGTCGGTCAGGTAGCTGCCGGCGGCCCAGGCGATCATGCCGAGCGGGAGCAGGACCGTGCGGGTGGTCAGCCGCTCCTCGTGCAGCTGGCGGAGGACGATGAGCAGGAGCGCGAGGTCGATGAACCAGTCGGTCGTTGTCATGTCTTCGAGCATCCGCCGACGCGCCCCGGACCTCTTCAACCCACGGGTGGACCCTGGGTGGAGATCCGCGCGGCTACGGCTCGGTGTTGTCGAGCAGGCCGCAGCGCCAGGCCCAGGCGATCAGCGACCCGCGGGCGCCCCGTGCGAGCTTGGCCAGGACGTGGTTGAGGTGCGTTTTCACGGTCGCTTGGCTGACAACCATTCCGCGCGCCACCTGCCGGTCGTTCAGCCCCTTTGCCAGGGGCCGGACGACATCGACCTCCCGCCTGGTCAGCCCCTCGGCCTCGGAGGGAAACACCGCCGGCGAGGACAGGGCGCGGCGGCAAGCCCCCTGGGCTCCGTCACGACGAGCTGCGCAGCCGGGTCCGAGACGGCCCCTCCGGCCGCTACCGGCCTGAACGCTCTCCCCCTTTCCTCGAACAGTGCTGGTACCAGAAACTTCTCGCTCCACTCCAGGTCGGCGCAGGCCCCCAAGTCCGTGCGCCGCCTCGCAGCCATCCTCCTCGTCCAGCAAGCGGTTCGCGGCTCCATGGGCGGCACCGCCGACTTCCGGGGCGTCCACCCCGCCGGAGGGCAGTTCGCGGCCACCAGGCCGGGTTGACCCATGGATCAAGGACCACGGATTGACTCGCTTCACCGTGGCTCTGCAGAATCTGGCCCCGAGATCTCGACGACGCCACGGAACCCACCGGCTAACGGCACCCTCGCCAAGAAGATCGACACCGAGGCGCTACTTGACCATATGAAGTCGGGATGTTGCAGCCAGGCCTCCGGAAACTCGACGTCTCCGACCTGTCGAAGCCACCGCCCACTGCCGCCGGTGTCATAGGAGACCTCCGCGAGCATTCCTGGGAGGGCTGACCCCAAAGCTCTCGCCCGGGCCAGGACTGCCTCGTTTCCCGTGTCGTCTCCCCCGGCGGGGCGGCTACCGAGCGGGCCATCGAAGTCGACCAGCGCATCCAGACGGCGTGCGAGAGCGAGCGTCAGACGGCCAAGCAGCATGTGGTTCACCGGGCCCGAACAGCCGGCGCAGACGATGAGCCCCTGCACCGGTGGACGTGAGAAAGCCGAGTAGTCCTCGTCCTCGGCAGGAATCTCCTCGTCCTCGGACAGGAAGAACACGCCGACGCCGGCTGGATCGAAGGCCCGCAGGCCCAAAGCCTGGCCGTCTCGAACCCAGAAATCCACGTCGCCACCGGCATTGGTCTCCACGGGACTGCAGAGGGTTTCCAACCACGGGACCACCTCCGCCAGGATGTCTGCGAACTCGCGTAGTTCGAAGAGCCACAGTCCAACTGCCGGTCCCGGCATAGCGCTCCCCAAGCCTCGTGGCTCAGGTGCCACTGGGACCCGGTTCTACCAGCTACCGGCGACGAACGTCTGACCATTTCCGCCGCAGCCTAAACTCAAGATCGATTCCCGCACTGGAGCGTTCAGTTCCAACAACCGTGGCCAAGTGTGCCGACCGGCCCGGCTGGCGCAACCGTCGGGGATCGAGACACGTCCCACATCAGGACGCGAGGACAGCCGAGGCTGCCCGCGGAATCACTGGGGGTGTGATGGGCGGATGGGTGCCGGACCGCATGGCGGACTGGTTGCGTGGTGGGGATCGTCCGCCGGTCGGCATCAGCACGACGGGCCCGAAACCGTGGCTGCGGACCGATTCTCCTGGAGCGTGTCCCGTATCGGAGGAGCAACGGGCCTGGACCGAGCGGTGGCTGCGGTGGTGCGCCGAGGAGTTCGGGCCCGCGACTGCGCGGCGCAAGATCGCACTCCCCGGTTTCGTCCCCGCGGATTTCACCGGCACGCAGGAGCAGGCCGAGCTGCTGGTGCGGCGGGTCGGCGCGGTGATGGGCGCGGACGTGTCCGGCATCGGTGTGCTGCTGGTGGAGTCCCCGGAGAAGGTCCAGGGAAGGAAGCACCGGGTCGGTGAGTACCGCAAGGTGCTCGGCCGGGCAGTGATCGAACTGGATCGCCGCGTGGCCGCCCGGCCCGATTCGTTCGCGGGGCTCGTCGCGCACGAGCTGGCGCATGCCCGGCTGGTCGGCGAGGGGCGCGTCGCCGGGCTGAACATCGCCCACAGCGAGGAGGAGCGGCTCACCGACCTGGTGACCGTCCACCTCGGCATGGGTGTCTTGTCGGCCAACGCTGCGGACGACTACGTGAAGGCGGCCGGGTATTCGGTGATGCCGGTCGGCGAGATGACCGACCGGATGCTGACCGGCCGCAGGGACGAGCCCTTGCACCGAATGGGATACTTGAGCCCCCGGGAGTACGGCTACGCCCTCGCCTGCTGGAGCACGATGCGCGGCGAGACCGACCCGCCGTGGGCTCGGCACCTGAAGGCGAGCGTGCGGGACACCCTCATGCGGGGGCTGGCGTTCCGGGCAGCGCCATGGCAGGCCGGCCCTGGTTGATGATCAGGTGCGTCGACCACGGCTACGGCCACGGAGGGGGAATGTCCGCTGGAATTGAAGGGGCCAAACTGGTCAGCTGTTCAGAGTGAGCCTGGTAGTGGTGCGGCAGCCGTCGACCAGGTGTGAGCGGTACTGGATTGCCTGAAGCGGTGCTCGACAGCTGCGGTGCTCTGGGCGAGGTCGGCGGCGGCGAGGTTGCCGATGCCGCGTTGGACCAGCGACCCGAAGCCCTCGTACCACCTCCGCTCCGCTGTCTGGTTGGATCGGGGTATGGGCCACGGTAGTCATCAACAGTCAGGTCTCTCCAAGAGCGTCTGGAGGGACGCGGACTTCGACCTGATGGGCTGGCATGACGCCACGATCCACGGCCTGTCCGTCCAGCCGGCCAGCGACATTTTGCCGAGCCTGCTGCTCGACCTCGACTACATCGTCCGTTGGGTCCACCCGGTCCCACCCGCAACCCGCTTTGCGTTCTGGGTCTCCCCGGCGACGCTCGTCTTCGACAGTGTTTTCGACCTGGTGGGCGACCTCGACTTCACGGGCTTGACGCTGGACCTGGAGATCGACGCGGTGCACCGGATGACGTCGGGCGATACGCGCCCGAACTTCTCGCACATGCCCCGCTGGCACATCGAAGGCCACGCATTCGACCTGACGTTCCGCGCCGCCGGCTTCCGCCAGTACCTGCGGCAGGCTCCGCGACGGATTTCCCGAACGGCTCTGTCCCCTGCCGACCGCGGGGGCTGCGCCTTCACCCAGCGGGGCTTCAGCTGACGTGTGCGCCGGTTCAGCTCGCTCCGCGCGGGTCCGGGACGGGGGGTGCACAAGCGGGAGCCGCAGCCGCACACGGCGCGCCGGGAATCGGCGAGCCGTTCGACCGATGACGCCCACGCTCCGAGTCGAACCTTTGCCGGCAGCCCGTCGGCCTTCCACTGCAAGCCCGCACGAGCGGACCACAGTCATGGAGATCTCGGATCGGTACTGCGCTGGTGCTTTCAGCTCGGACCGGGCTGGCAGAGTCGTGTGCGGCACCCAGGCGCTGACGGCTCCGAACCAAATTGGTTGGCACCGAGACCTTCAGACCACCAGACTGCACGGGTGACCATCCTGCCGCCGCTGCCCGGCCCGCCCCTGCTGCCGGTACCCGACCCGCGGGGGCGCAACATCGTCCTCGACTACGCCGACATGCATGCCCTGGTGGCCGATCTCGTCCTGCCTGACGGCGCATCGATGTACGTCACCAGCGCGCTGGAAGCCTCCCGCGAACTCCTGCGTCACTCGTACTACCAGTACGAGTTCGCCACCGCCGCGGTCACGCATAGCCTATTCGCCCTCGAGCACGTCCTCGCCGAGCGTCTGGCAGTCGACGAGCCCTTGCAGCACCTGATCGAGCGTGCTGCCGACACGGGGCTCATCACATCTCGCCTCGCCACCGAACTCGACCGCAGCCGGTTGCTGCGTGACCAGCTCACCCAGGGCACCGCGTCCAGTGCCGCCCTCGGACAGGCCCAAGGCGTCGCCCTGGTGGGGGCCGTCTTCGCTGCCGTCGGCCTGCTCCTGCACTCACCGGCAGCGGCAACGGCAACGGCAACGGCAACGATGACGGCTGCCCACCGAAGCGGCGCAGCGCCTGAAGAGCGACTCGCCGCGCTGTGGCAGGACCATCGGCGTGCCCTGTACCCCGATGGCTTTCGCGGCGTGAACATCGGGAGTGTGGAGCTGATCCTCGTGGATGCCGACGCCGCCGGCCTCGTCCACCGGGAACTGCACGGTGGGCTCGACGATGACGGTATCGCCGCCCTCTGGGCGTGCATCGCCGACCTCGACAGGATCGTTCCCCTGATCACGTCGGCCTACTGCGCCGGCTACTTCGCGCAGCTTCGGACGCTCGCACGCCTCGCAGCAGCACATCACCTCCCCACCGCGATCTGACCCGCGGCGTCGCAGCCGGTCATTCCCCGGTGGTGACGCCGGGCGAGTCCCCACCGAGGCCATTCGAGGAATCAGCCGTTCAACCAGTCCCCGGGGACCGCGTCACGCAACTGCTCCAGGGCCCTCTTCGTTCGGGCCCGGACGTGCAGGCACATGCCGTCCACCTCGCGGATCAGAACATCAGGGTCGGCGAACCATCGCACGTCGCGTCCCACCACCGGCAGCTGGCGGAACTGCCCCACCACACCGGCCTCATCGGCATCCGCCTCCAGGAAGTCGGTGAACCCGCCGGCGAACAGCACCGTCTCGGACATGACCATCTCGATACAGGCCACGGTCAAGCCTGACTCCCAGGGCACCCAGTGCTCCTGCGCCTTATCGGCGAGATCGAGGCGCATCACGGTACCGGGATCGTCCTGCTCCAGGTCCGCCAGCCGGATGCCCCAGCACGCGGCGCCCTGATTCTCCACCCGATACACCAGCGCCCCGTCGACCACGTGCAGCTCGTCGGGTCTGAGCAGGGTGTCGTAATTGCTCGTCAGGTCACCCCGCCGCCCAAGCAGCAGGTAAGCCGCACGCAGCGCCGCGGGAAGAGCCAAGCCCAGGCGCCGCTCGGCGGCCTCCACCTGCGCCACGCTCCAACCGTCCCCTGTCTGGAGCGGTTGCTGCCAAAAGGCCGCGAAGTCGGCAACGAACGGCAAGACCTGTGCACACTCGCCCAAGACTGCCGACAGCCGGGTATGAAGATCGAAAGTCTCAGCCATGCCCGCACCCTACGACCCGGCGCAGACACCACCGCTCGAGTCCAGGACCCTCAGCCGACAAACTGCGCCTGCGCAGTGCTGCGGACCGCGCGGCTGGCCCCCGACCCCGGCCGCTTCCGGCAGTGCGCGCCCGGCCCGGTCACCGACGGCTCCGAACCCACCCGTTGGCACCGAGACCGTCAGGTGGGCGGACAGCATCGGTGATTACCCTGCCGCCGTTGCTCGGCGAGCGGATGGTGAGGCGCACCCACCGGTCGCTGGGGTGTCTATCGGGAACATCGCTGCCCTGTGGCTGGGCCTGCACCACAGTCCCCCTGCTACGGCGGCCCGCCAGAGACGGCACCGCCCCAAAGCACCCGCCGACTTCTGCCCGTGCACAGGCACGCGGCGCCTGCGACAGCAGCCTCTGGAACTGCGTGCAGGGCCCCGGGGACCCCCTCGTCGGTCTTGACGCCCTCCTCTCGCCGTTATAGGTTCTAACTAACACGACAGCATAAAACCCATGGAGATCGTCATGACCGCTGCCGGAAACCTCCCTACCCCCGTCGCCGACAGGCTCCGCCGGACCAGGCGCATCGTCCCCGTGGCGATCGCGGCTCTGGCCCTGGCCGTCCCGGGCGCCGCGGCCAGCGCGTCCTCGGCACCAGAACCTGGCCGGACGGCCGCCGCGAACCACACGGCGGCCCCGAAGACCCCGAAGGCGATGCTTGCTTCGTGGGTCCGGCTCTGGAACGGCGACTACAAGCAGGCCCCGGGCATCACCTCGCCCGCCTTCCAAGTCCACGCCGCCCTGCTCGACGGCGGCGACGGCAGTTCTATCCGAGGGGTGGACGGACTGGTGAGTATGATCCGCCAGATTCGCGCACCCTTCCCGGACCTGCACTTCACCGTGGAAGTCGGCCCACTGGTCGACGGCAGCTACGCGTCCCTGCGCTGGACGGCAACCGGCACCTACGCGGGAGGCTTCCCCGGAGCGAAAGCAGAACTCGGAACGGTGGTCACGTTCACCGGCAACGACACGCTTCGCATGAAAAGCGGAAAGTTCGTGGAGTACTGGCTCAACGCCGACACCCTGCGCCTGCTCACCCAACTCCGGGCTATCTGAACCACACCCCATAACGGACTGGGCCGTCGTTGCACAGGAACGCAAGGAGCGTCTCTAGCGTCTCGGCACCCTGACAGCCCTCGACCCGGCACCCGCCGGACGGGCCCGGGCCGCCCCCAACTTGGGGCCGCCCCATGGCCCGGCCGCCGACCCGCGGTGCCTCCAGGGCCGAGTTCATCTCACCCAGCCCGGCCAACGCCAGGGCACGAGCGGCCCCGCCCCGGCACGCGACCGGTACTCACCACGCCGAGCTCACCCACCGCGTTGTGCGTGATCGGGTCCCGCCTGAGCCAGGACTCAGCCAGATCCCCGGGCGACAAGAGCATGCCCGCCAGCTGCGCGCCGGCATGACCAGCGCCGGCTTGGCTGCAGCGGAAGCCACCTTCGACCTTCTCCTCGCCCTCCGCCACGCGGTCCCCGGGGGCCGTCGACAACTTGACCACCGACATCCACCACTGCCACAGCCTGACCTGCGACGGCGACGGCATATCCGACGTGGAAGTCGACCTCTTCCTGAGCGAGCTGCCACTCCCCCTCATGCGAAGCTCCAGCGCGCGATGGAGCGCGGCAGAGACCTCCACCCGCAACTGGTGGCACGCCCCGGTCACCGCCCGGCGCGCCTACCTCGCGCTCTGGACGGCTCGGTCCGAGGTGATCAGTCGCTGTCGATGACGTTGAGGCTGTCGTCGAGGTGGGCGCAGAACGTGGGCCGGGTGCCGGTCGGACCGCTCAGGACGAACTCGTAGGCGGCGTCGTCGGGGTCATCGGGGTCCACGACGTATCCGCGAATCTCCACTTCATACCAGCCGGGTGGTACGCACATGCGACGGTGCCGGGGATGGTCCGGCGTCCACTGCGTGAGGTAGCCCAGGCCGCACAGCAGCAGCTCGCCCGACTGGACGTGCAGCACCCACCCGGCGGACGACACCTTGGGGTCTTGCCACGGGGCAGGGCTCCGGGCGTGGCGTACGAGCACGGTGTAGAAGCCGGGATCAATCTTCTGCGCCGGAATCGCGATGCCGTCACGTACGACCTGATCACCCCGCTCACTCGTACTGAACAGCTCCAGCAGATTCTTGCCGATGGGGCTGCCGTCACCGATACCGTCGAGCCCGGTGGCATCGAGCAGCACGAAGCCGAAGAGCTCGGGAAAACATCCTTCGAACCGCGCGGTGGGAAACGCCATACCCGAACGGTAACGAGTTGCGCCCACCCGCGGCTTCCCGCGGAGCAGCTCTGGTCCGAGCTTCGCCCTCGCCCCGCACTCCCCCATGGGAAACGGACCCACGGTTCCCGGCTCTCCGAACGAGCTGCCCCGCGAATACGCGATCGAGCCAGTACAAACTGCTCTGGGTATGGTCGGATAACCGGGTCCTGGCGGTGTGAGGCAGCTACTGAACCACAGGTTCAGGGGTACCGGTCACGGGCAGGCGATCACCGCTCGACGTCGAGCCGCTCCACATCGGTGAAGTCCGGGCTCAGCCCACCTGCGGCTGTCCTCGGCGTAAAAGTACCTTTGAGCGTGCGGGCGTTGATCTGCTGGATCTCCTCGTCCGAAGCTTCGCGCTCTTGGGCATCGAACAGACGGGAGGCGTACTGCGGGGGCCGGGGCTCCGACGAGGGTGCGAGCCAGCGTCTGTCTGACTCCGTCAAAGTTCCGGATCCGTTGACGATCGGGTGCTGAGCAGTTCGCGGGCTGCCCGCAGGACATCGTCGCTGATTTCGGCGAGCGAAGGACTCCAGTTCTCGTTCCAGTCGGCCGCGTGCAGAGCCAAGTGGACGATCGGTTCCAGTGCCTCCGACTCCTCGTTGCGGCCGAGGCCGGCAAGCAGCGCGAGCGAGGGCGACTCCACGTCGGCCAGGAGGGCATCGAGGCCCGCTTGGAGGAGCCGGTCGGATCCGAGCGGGCGTCCGAACGCGCGCTCGTGAGCGAGTGTGCGCAGCCATTGAACCGCTGGGGTGTGGGTCATCTCCGTCGCTTCTGTCGCATGGTGCAGGAAGGGCATCGTGTCAGTGGCGCAACCTGTCGGGACAGGCAATACGCGCGCGGAAGATGCCCCGCGGTCTCCGGAGGTCTTTCCTGGGCCACGAGGTGGCTGCCTCGCGTCCCGGGTCAAATTGGAGCGCCCGCCCACGGGATGAGGAGACGGCTGTCTGCGGGCGCAGAAAATACCCGGGCTTCGGCCTCTGTTGGGCTGCGCGGCGCTCGACAAGGACCACCGCCGGGCACGTCCGGGCCATCTCATGGTCCGCAGTCCTACTCGAGATTGGGTCGGTCTTCTTCCAGCGCGTGCCGTGCAGCGTCGACGAAGGTGTCCAAGTACGCGATGAGTTGGCGCTTGCTGTCATAGGCAGGAGCGGCGAGGGCGTCCCACTCGGCTGCGGGGGTATCGGCACCGTCACTGGCCGCGAACCGCTCGAGCGCCATCATGAGGCGTACGCAGGTCGCCGCCTCGGATACGAGAGCGTCGGCGCTCGGGCCAACCGACGCGGGGCCTTCTACCGCGACGCGAGCGCCCGAACAATAGAGCTGCTGTACCCCTTCTCCCAGAATCTCCCGGTCTGCGTTCGTGAGCATCATCATCGGCCCCGTCTCCGTGGCATCAAGCTCGCGCAGCAGGCTCTGGGCCTGTACAACGAGATGGGAATACGCCTCGCTTCGAGGTCCCCGTCGATCCCGGACGTGATCGAAGCGTAGTTGCCGCAGTGCCTGGGTCTCCTGTGCTCCGATTTGACGCTGGGCGCTCTGGGCGGCCCACCAAGCGGTGCAGAAAGCTGCGCTTCCTGTGCCGACGGCACCCACCACCGCGCCGAGAACTGCTGCTGTCCCTGCATCCATGTCCAACAGCCTGGAGAAGATCTCCAGGCCGATGCGCGCGTTTCGGGATTTCCTTCGTAGAGCGTTCTCGCAGAAGCAGACGGATACGCGCCTGCTACGGGGCGCGATGCCCGCTGGGGGCTGGGACCATGCGGTCCAGCGGGGGGTGTCGACTGCCCTCGACCGGGATGGCCTGGATGTAGGCTGCTACCGCCACGGCAGCGCTCCCTGGCTCTCATCGCGCCCCGCCGCCGTCCACAGGCTTCTTGACCTCCTGTCGGCGGAGAGATCCCGTGCGAGGGGGCGGGCACGCCCGCAAGCGCAGCGCCTGAGCCCTCGCTCCTTGGCCGTGGTCTCCCCTCCGCGAGGCGGCTGCGCACTGTTTCTCCCTGCACCGGATAGCGAATCCGGCGCGGCCAGCACTGCCAAGAGCCAGATCGGCTTCCGGCTTCCCGGTAGGCAAGCACCGCGGCGCTGATGTGGAGCCCACCCCCGCATCCGGGGGCAGGCCTTTCGCATCGCCGGGTCCCGCCCTGGGGCTCTCGGGGCGGCCCGTCGACCAGCCCCTTCTTACTGCTTCGTCATGGGAGGAGTGCAGCCCTGTTCGCCGTGCTGGCTGTTGAGCCGGGTGCACACGACAGCGTGATGCCCTGGGGGGACGCCGACCATGGTGGTGACGGTGGTGCTGTCGGAACGGACTTTCGCGGTGGCGCTGTCGCCGAGGTCGTTGGTCACCGTGATGCGGTCGTACGGGCCGGCGTTGAGCAGCCGCCCCCAGGCGCTCTGGCACAGGGCGCTGTGGCGCAGTTCGATGTGGACGGAGCCGATCTGCAGGCTGGCGGCGGTGGTGGCGTCGCGTTCGCAGAAGGCGGGTGCGGGCAGTCGGCCCCGGCAGGTGTCCGCCCGGCACGGTCCGGAGCCGGGCGCGGAGGAATTCGGTGTGGAGGCGGACCGGTGCGCGGGGGCGCCTTGGGGGTTGTCGTGGCTGCCGAGGAGCCAGGTGCCGACCAGGGCCGCCACTACGGCCACGGCGGTGACTCCGGCTGTCGTGGCCCAGCGGGTCGGGGTGTAGCGGGGGCGGACGGGCTGCACCGCGCGGGGCTCGTCCAGGGCCGGGGTCGGGGCGCTCGGCTGCGCTGCGGGCGCCGGCGTAGCCGCTGCGGGCGGGGAGAGGGGTGCGGGGAGGGCGTCGTGGTGGTTCCACGCGGTGTCCGCCCGCTCCCACCAAGCCATCAGCCGGTCGGGGTCGGCCCCGGTCAGATGGCCGAGGGCGGCGACGACCTGGCGCGGGGGCAGGGTGTGACCGTTGAGGTAGCGGTTCCAGGCGGATTTGCTGCACGCGGTCTTGGCCGCGAGGGCCGTCAGGCTCAGCTCGCTGCGGTCCTTCAAGATGCGCAGTTGCACCACCAGCCGGGCCAGCTCCGGCGGCACCGACGGCGGTAGTGGCTTCCAGCGTCCCACGGCCTGCCCCGTCCCTTCGTCTCCCGCTAGGACCGGACATCCCCGCAGTTCAGAGGCGGTGTCGTCCCGGCCGGTCCCGATGGTCCTGTGCACTCTACCGGCAGATCTTCGGCGGCATGACGCTTGCTCACATCACCCACCCCTCCCCCCTGTTGCCGGGCCGGCCACCGCCCGCCGTGGCGTTCCGGTTCCCCAGGAACGGCACGATCACGACGGGCTGCAGCCGTCGGTCCGCGCAGGAATGCGTGGCGGGGTCCCCGCCACAGAAAGGCCCGGGAAGACGATGATCGTGACGCCACCTGCCACCACACGGCCGTCGGACACCGACCCTCCGCGCGGCCCGATGAGCACGCTGCACCCGGCCGGCGCCGCCGCCTCGGCCCCGCAGAAACTCCTCTCCGGACACCGGCCGCCGCCTCCGGTGCTGGACCTGGGCCGTGTACGAGTGACCGAGCACCTGTTGCACGGTCCCGGCACCATTGCGGAGCCCTGCGCGCCGATCGTTCCGCAACCGGTCGGGACCGTGCATGTCTGGCTCCCCGTCCACGGAACGATCGCACCGCACCGCACCCGCCTCGGCCTCGTGGCCACCGAAGGCGACGTCCTGCTCCTCGACTCCGCCCAATGCCTGCAGGCGCAGGCCCTGACGCGCGGGCCACAGCCCGCAACGGCGCTGCTCGTTCAGTTCCCCCGCGCCGTCCTGCCCGTGCACCACGACACCGTCCACCGCCTGGCCCACCGTCCGATCTGCGCACGGTCCGGTCCTGGTGCGCTGCTGCGCCACTACCTGAGTGGTCTGGTGCGGTACGCGCCGCACTACCAGATCGCCGACGCACCCCGGCTGGCGGCGATCACCCTGGAGCTGCTGGGTACGGTGCTGTCCCACGAGGCCCGGCAGGGCGGGTCCCCGGAGCCGCACCGGCTGGCCCTGCAACAGCGCATCGTCACCTTTATCGAGGAGCGGCTGGGCGAGCGGGAGCTCACCCCGCCCACCATCGCCGCCGCCCACCAAATCTCGGTCCGCTACCTGCACAAGCTCTTCCACGACCACGGCATGTCGGTCGCCGACCGGATACGGCACCTGCGGATGGAGCGCATCCACCGCGATCTGGCTGATCCCCGCCTGGACGACATTCCGATCCACGCGATCGCCGCGCGCTGGGGGTTCCCCGATCCGGCGCACTTGTGCCGGGCCTTCCGCACGGCCTACGGCATGGCGCCGAGCACCTACCGCCACCAAGCGGGCCGCGGCGAGACCGTGCACGGCTTCACAACGGTTGGGCCCTGAGATCCAGGGACTTCCCCCCGAAGGTTCGCGATGCTCGAACCGTTCCCGAACGACACTTCTTCACCGGAGGAATTCATGACCACACGACGGATCCGCCTGGTCGCCACCGCAGGCATGGCCGCTCTGGGCATCGCGCTCACGGCGCTGTCGGCGGCCCCTGCGAGCGCGGCCTCGAAGTACAGCGAGTGCTCGACGAACGGCGGGATCCTCAGCATCGGCACGGAGTACGACATGGCGACCCAGAACACCGTGTACGTGAAGGATGCCAGCTTCACCATCGAGCGGAACGGCAACAAGCACAACAACGTGTACCTGCGCGTTCGGCAGAGCAACGGAAGCGACATCTGGGCCTGGACCAGCGAGGACGACGTCGTCGGCGGCCGGACGGTGACCCAGGACGTCAAGAAGCGCATCTCTCGCACCCTCAAGCCGTACCTGAAGGGGAACGCGACCTTCGACAAGAGCAACGCCAGCGACCCCAACTGCTCGGCCTACATCACCTACCCCACCTCCTGACCGTCCGACCGACCGTGCGGGTGGCCGCCTTACCACACGGCGGCCACCCGCGCCCAGCGATGGAGAGTTGAACATGAGACGATGGGCAGGCCTCCTGCTGCTGTTGGCGCTGGGCAGCGTGCTGCTCATCACGGTCACCACATTCGATCCCCGCTCCGCGACCACCGCGGCCACTGCACCCACCCCCTCCCCCGGCCCCGCCGACCCGTTCGCGCGGCCGGTCATCCTGGAAGCCGACGCCTACGGCGCCCTCCTGCTGGACACCGCCTCCTCCCAAGTCGTCGGCGTCGACGCAGCAGGCGTCGTGCGATGGCGCGACCGCCTCTTCGCCGACCGCATGTACGTGTCCTGCCTGGCCCACTGCCCCGACGCCGTCGCCTCGGGATCCTTCGACGAAGACGCCCCGCCGCCACCGGTCATCTGGCGCACCGGCGTCCGCCGCACCGTGGACCCGCCAGCAGCGGCCGTGGTGCTCTGGGCCGACTCGCCCGCCGAGGCCCTCGTCGTGCGCTCCACCGCCGGCCGGGGCGTGTTGGAGATCCGCAACCCGCGCCGCACCAGTGTCTACCCCGTCCAGGGAGTGAACCCGCGGTTCTTCCTCGCCCCCGACCGATCGCGCGCCCTGGTGCTCACCACAGGAGCACTTCCCACCGTCCGCACCCTGGACCGGACCCGCATTGGCTGGACGATCTCGCCTGCCCTTGCCACGTCCGCGACGGGCGCCTGCATCGGCCCCGCCGGAACCCCCGCGGTCCTGTACGACAGCACGACCGCCTCCCTGTTGGAAGCCCCCGACACGACACCGCGTCCCCTGCCGTTGCAGCACGTCGGGCGCTGCCGGACCGGAACGGACCGTGTTCTGGCCCAGCGCTTCACCCAGGACAGTTCCAGCGGAGCACGCACCACCACCCGCCTGCTGGACAGCTCCGGCCGGCTGCTGTGGATGCGCACCGACCCCGGTATCCATCCCGCCTACCTGGATCCTGCCACCGGCCGCGTCCTGCTCCTGACCGACACCGAAATGATCCTGGCGGCCCCCGACGGCAGTGTCCTGGACAGGGCCGCCGGCGTGGTCGACGCGCAGTTCGTGAACCGCGGTTGCCTGCTGGCGCTCCACCGCGACCTGCACACCACCCGGCGCTGCCTGACCACCGCGAACCGGTGAGCCGACCGTACGCAGGAGGCCGACGCCGCGGCCTCCCGGCTCCCTGCCGCGGCCTGCGCCGAACTGGGTGTCCGGAGCCGACCCACAATCCAGCGACGGCGGACCTCCGGCGCTGCGACGCCGCCGACGTTTCCGGCTGACCGCCGGTCGTGTCGCTGCGCCCGGATATGGTGCCGATCATGGACATCGAACGGTTGACCGAGATGCTCTCCGGTACCTGGGACCGGACCCGGTCAGCACGCGATGCCCTCGTGGCACAGGGGGCGGTTGTCGTCGGGCCTGTGCTGGGCGTGCTGTGCGACGAGCGATCGCCCGTTGACTGGACCGTCTCGGCGGACGTGTTGTCCCGGATCGGTGAGCCGGCTCTGGACCCACTGGCCGCCGCGGTCGCCGCAGCGGTCTCACCGGCGGCAGCGAGGCGGACCCAGGGGGCGCTGAACCGGTTGAAAGTGGCCGATCCCGCGGTGTACGCCGCTCTCCTGGACCACGCGCACCCGCAGGTCCGCAGCAGCGCACTTTCCGCCTTCCAGAGCCAGGGTCCAGCGGCGCTGCGCTTCCTCGATCGGCTGGTTCCGCTGCTGGGGGACCAGGAGCCCGGGGTCCGGCAGCGGGCGGGGTGGGCGCTCAAGGCTATCGGCGCCGGAGCCGTCCCCGAGCTGCAGCGGCTGCGGCGTCAACCCGCGACCAGGCCGCAGGTGCGGGCGGGGGTGCTGCAGGCTCTCGCCGCCATCGGCGGGCCGGCCGCCCTCGACGGCCGGGACCAGGAGGCCTGGCGACGCCTGACGACGATCAAGCGCCTGTCCGAGCTGCCGGAAGGCATGCACCTGTGCGGCTCCTGGTACGCGGTCTCGACCGACCACCAGGACGCGGTGCTCGCGGCGTTCGATCTGGGCGACCCCGAGCCGGTCACCTTGCGCACGGGCGCGGGTGCCTGGAACCACGACCGCCACAACTGGAGCTCGAACCGGTCGCACGACCGCTGTGCCCGCGTCTTCGTCAGCCCCGCGCTGGGCGGCTGGACGCTGGTCTTCGGGCATTCCTCCCGCGACACGCACCACCTCAACGATGCCGACAACCGCGACGAGGCATTGACGGGCGTCGTCCGCCAGCGCTGCGCCGAACTCAGTCGGCAGTTCGGCGCAGCGCAGTGGTACGGCATGAGCTGCGGTGATGACTGGACAGCCTGGTGCATTGCTGAAGCAGGCGCGGTGGTGCGCTACTACGACGCGTACGACGTCGAGAACGCCGACGGGCCGGGGCACCGGGCCGAATCCGGCTACCTTCTGCCCCATCAGGATGGCTTCCCTGACAACGCCTTCGACGGTGTGGACCTATCGGACTCCGCAGCGTTTACTGCCCGCTACCGCCAGGTGAAGGAGGAACTCCACATCCCCGACACCTGCTACGCCACGAACATCGCAGCCCGCCTCGCGGTCAACCCCGGTGAGCTGAGGGCGAACACGGTGGTGGACGGGTACGGAGTTCTCGCTCTCACCGAGTGCGGCCGCGTGCACGGTCACCCTGCCGGAGCACTACCCGTCTGACCGGTGGATCGGCTGGAAACCCTCGCCGGCTTCCGCCCGCGGGCGCCGGATCCCGCCCCCGCCCTGCTCGTCGAGCAAGGAGCAGGCCCTCTGCTGGGGGCGTGCCGCGTCGCCCCCAGCTCGGGCTGATGCGGGCTAAGCGGTGAGGGCGGCGGAGCTATGCAGCCAGACGGGCACCTGTTGGTGGCCGTTGGAGATGAGGGAGGGCAAGGGCTGCAGATCGTCAGGCTCGACGGCGAGTTGGAGACGGGGGTAGGCGGCGAACAGCGCGGGCAGGGCGATGCGGGCTTCGAGTCGGGCCAGTGGGGCGCCGGGGCAGAAGTGGGTGCCGTGGCCGAAGGCCAGGTGGTCGCGCGCTGTGGTGCGGCTGGTGTCGAAGCGGTGGGCGTTCGGGCCATGGGTGGCGGGGTCGCGGCCGGCGGCAGCGTAGTTGATGGCGATGGCGTCGCCTTGCTGGAAGGTCAGGCCGGTGGCTTCGTCGTCGATGTCGCGGGTGGGGTAGCGCAGGATGATGGTGGCGACGGGTGCCTGGTGGCGCAGGGTCTCCTCGACGACCTGGTCCCATGCCGTGGTCTGTCCGGCGCGGGCCCGCTCCAGCTGCTCGGGGTGGGTGAGGAGGTTGACGACGGCGTGGTCGAGGAGGTTGACGGTCGTCTCGTGGCCGGCGCCGATGAGGAGCAGGAGGCTGTCGAGGAGTTCTTGGTCGCTGAGGGTGCCGGCCTCGCGGTGGGTGATCAGAGCGTGGGTCACGTCGTCGGCCGGGGTTTTTGTCTTGGCGTCGACGAGCTCGTTCAGGAGCCGGTAGATCTCGGCGTATGCGGCTTGGGCTTGCTGTTCGGTCAGGGCGGTGGCGAAGAGCGCGCCGATGGCGTCGCGAAAGGCGTCGTGCAGGTGGTCGGGGACGCCGAGCACGGCGTTGACGACCAGCAGCGGCAGCCGCCAGGCGAAGCGGGCCCGCAGGTCCACGGCATGCCCGGGCCGGCTGTGCGTGCCCAGTTCGTCGAGCAGCTCGTGGGTGATCGTCGTGATCTGGGGTGTCAGGGCGCGGACGCGGCGGGGGGTGAGCGCGTCGGCCAATGGCGCGCGCAGCCGGGTGTGTTCGGCGCCGTAGGCGGTGAGGGCGTTGCGGACGTCGACCCAGATCCGCAGGGGCCAGGTGGGGGGTACGCGGCCGTCACGGTAGGCCGGCCAGTGCCGGTAGGCGTCCTTGGAGACGTCGGGATGGGCCAGGAGGCGTCGTATGAGGTTCGGGTCGGTGACGGACCAGGCGGGGATGTCGCCCGGTAGGAGGACGCGGGCAGCGGGCCCCAGGGCGCGAAGGGTGGTGCCTTCGCCGTGGATGTCCGCGCCGGTGGCGTCGAGGCGGTAGGGGCAGCCCGGCTGGGTAGCGCTGGTGGTCATCGGGTTCACCTTTCGGCGGGCGTGAGTATGGGGGGAAGGGCACGGGCCCTGCCATCAGGCCAGAGTGGAAGGAGCCGGGCCGTCACGCCAGAGGGCCTGGGTCCACGAGGCATTGGAACTGCCGGTCCAGGACCTGCTCGAGGGCGCTGTTGCGGGCGAGGACCGGGGCCGGGTGGCGTGCGCGTCGGCGCTGACGGCGGCCCTGCGCCACATGGTCGCGACGCGCCCGCTGGGCTCCGCCAAGGCCTTGCCAAGGGCCCGATCAGTGGATACTTCGGCCCGGTCCCGCACCCACACCGCCAGCATGACGGCGTAGGTGCGCACGTCCTCCTGCGACGGCCTCCAACCGCGGCAGCCACCGGCCTGCGCTTGTTCACCTCCGGTGGTTCGTTTCGGCCTCCTCGACCAACTCCCTCGTGTGCTGGTGAGCAGCGCACTCCACCTGATACTGGTCAGGGGCGTGGTCGACCGGTGGTTTTACGAGGTCGGACACGGTTCGGGTCAGGTCCCGCCCTCCGCGGAACGACCTCGGGAGCTCGCGGGTCCAGGGAGGCAAGGCGCTGAGCGGAGGTGTCGACGGATGCCTGTCCGAGGAGAAGGCCGCTCCCCTCGCTCTTGTCCCTATCGGAGGCCCGTTCCGTGCGTGATAGTGGAACGAAGGAAGTCGAGCCCGGGGGGGATCCTTCATGATCGAGCAGGCGTACGTTCAAGCCAGCGACGAGACCACACCAGCGATCAAGGCGCTGAGGGACCTGATCACGCAGGCTGTGGAGGCGACGGAGGGCACCGCCTTCGCGCCCCTCACGTTCTGGTTGCAGATGCCGGCGAGTCCGGAGTTCAAGAAGATGATGGACAACGACTGCCAGGTGCGCGCTTCACGGGTCGCCAGTGCGTTGAGCCTGGAAACCGGGGGGTCCTACCTGCCTGCGGATCTCTCGGTGGCCCTGGGCGTCCCTGCCAAGTGGGCCGCGCTCGACAAAGCGGTGTCGGCAGGGCGTGTCGCCATCATCAACGGTTCGACCAGCCATGTGGGCGGGAGCGCGAGCAAGTTCAACAACGAGCGCAACACCGGCTTCCATGTGATCGTCTTCTTGGCTGTCGGGAAGGAGTCCACCGGACGGCGCTTCTACCTGGGCTTCGACCCGGACGTCAGCTCCACCGCGGAGTCTCAGGCCAAGTGGAAACTACTGGTCACCGGTGATACCGCGGAGACGGCGAAGACCTTCGACGGCAAGCAGAGCAAACAGGTCGTCAAGGCCATGATCCTCGGTGACTCGGAGACCGGATTCGGCCCGCTGGTCCGCAAGTACTACGTTGACACGGACAAGGCCTTCCCGAAGATCATTCGCGGCTGAGCGCGCACCAGGCGGTGACCCGCCGGCCACCCTGCTCGGGGACGCCGACACGAACCCGGTGAGGCGACACGGCGATCTCGCCGCCGGCCGGCCCTGTCGCCGTCACCTATCGAAGCTGTCGGTGCGTCACGGACCTGTCCGTAAACCACCGACACCGCTCCGGGGGCCTCAGAT
>NZ_JBEYJD010000045.1:0-66893 GCF_040636125.1 Streptomyces sp. NPDC006733
CGGTTACATTCCGAACCCGGAAGCTAAGCCTTTCAGCGCCGATGGTACTGCAGGGGGGACCCTGTGGGAGAGTAGGACGCCGCCGAACAATCTTTGAGAAGAAGCCCCTCAGGCAATAGCCTGGGGGGCTTCTTCGCGTTGTCCAGTCGATGGATACAGCCCCCGGGAACCGGGCCCCCGGCACTGAACGCCCTGGACTCCACGGCCCTGTAGGTCCCGACGGCCATCCAAGCCCCGTCCGAAGGCCGGAACCTAGACCGGACCTAGACCGGAACCTAGGCCGTGATTACAGGCGACCCGCGGCCTTCAGGGCCAGGTACGCGTCTGCCAGGGCGGGCGCGATGGTTGTCGGCGGGGCGTCGACGACCGTGATGCCGTGGCGGGAGAGGCGCTGGCTGGTGCGGCGGCGTTCGGCGCGGGACTGTTCCGCGGCGGCTGCCGCGTAGACGCTGTCCAGCGTGCCGCGGCCCCGGGCCATCTCCTCGACGCGGGGATCGGCCACGGAAGCGACCAGGACCTCGTGCCGGTGGGTGAGCTGGGGGAGGACGGGCAGCAGCCCCTCCTCCATGGGGGCCGCGTCGAGGCCCGTGAGCAGGACGACCAGGGAGCGGCGGGGGGCGCGCTGCAGGATCGCGGCGACCAGGCCCCTCGCGTCGGACTCCACCAGTTCGGGTTCGATCGGCGCCATCGCGTTGACGAGGGCCGGAAGCATGTCGGTGGTACTGCGGCCCTGGACGGAGGCGCGGATGCGGCGGTCGTGGGCGAGGAGGTCCACGCGGTCGCCGGCCCGGCCGGCGAGGACGGCGAGCAGGAGCGCGGCGTCCATGGCGGCGTCGAGGCGCGGGGCGTCTCCGACGCGGCCCGCCGAGGTGCGGCTCGTGTCGAGCACGATGAGGATGTGGCGGTCGCGCTCCGGACGCCAGGTGCGTACGGCGACGGTCGTGCGGCGCGCGCTCGCGCGCCAGTCGATGGAGCGCGTGTCGTCGCCGGGGATGTATTCGCGCAGCGAGTCGAATTCGGTGCCCTGACCGCGGATCAGCAGCGAGGTGCGGCCGTCGAGTTCGCGGAGCCGTGCCAGCCGTGAGGGCAGGTGCTTGCGGCTGGTGAAGGGCGGGAGTACCCGGACGGTCCACGGGATGCTGTGCGAGCCCTGGCGGGCGGCGAGGCCCAGCGGGCCGTGCGAGCGCACGGTGACGCGTTCGGCCTTGCGGTCTCCGCGGCGGGTGGGGTGCAGCAGGGTCGTGACGCGGCGGCGCTCGCCCGGCGGGACCGTCAATCGGTGTCGGGACGCGGCCACTTCGGTGCCGGGCTGCCAGCTGCTGGGCGGCCAGGAGTCGCGCAGCAGGGCGCGCAGCGGGCGGCGGCCGGGGTTGGTGACGGTCAGGGTGACGGTCGCGGTGTCACCGAGTCGAACGGATGTGTCACCGATTCGAGTGAAATGGAGCTTTCGCACTGGCGCGGCGAGCGCGAGATCGCACAGAATTCCGAGCAGAAGGACGCCTTCGACAGCGAGGATCCCGCTCCAGCCGGGGAGCAGGACGCCGACGACGATGGCGCCGAGCGCGGCGAGGAGGGCGGTGCGTCCGGTGAGGGCCATGGGCTGTCCCCGCCGGCCTAGCGGGGCACGGGGACGTGGGCGAGGATCGCGGTGATGACCGAGTCGGCCGTCACGCCCTCCATCTCGGCCTCGGGCCGCAGTTGCACCCGGTGGCGAAGCGTGGGCAGGGCGAGGGCCTTGACGTCGTCGGGAGTGACGTAGTCGCGGCCGGTGAGCCAGGCCCAGGCGCGGGCGGTCGCCAGCAGGGCGGTCGCACCGCGCGGTGAGACGCCGAGGGTGAAGGAGGGGGATTCCCGGGTGGCTCGGCAGAGGTCGACGATGTAGCCGGTGATCTCCGGGGAGACGGATGTCTTGGCGACGGCGGAGCGGGCGGCTTCGAGGTCGTCGGGGCCCGCGACGGGACGCAGGCCGGCGGCCGCGAGGTCCCGGGGGTTGAAGCCTTCGGCGTGCCGGGTGAGGACGTCTATCTCGGTGGCCCGGGAGGGCAGCGGAAGGATCAGCTTCAGCAGGAACCGGTCGAGTTGGGCTTCGGGCAGCGGATAGGTGCCCTCGTACTCGACGGGGTTCTGGGTGGCCGCGACCAGGAACGGATCGGGGAGGAGGCGCGGGGTGCCGTCGACCGACACCTGGCGTTCCTCCATCGCTTCGAGGAGGGAGGCCTGGGTCTTGGGCGGGGTGCGGTTGATCTCGTCGGCGATCAGCAGGTTGGTGAAGACCGGGCCCGGCTGGAAGGAGAACTCGGCGGTGCGGGCATCGTAGACGAGCGATCCGGTGACGTCGCCGGGCATGAGGTCGGGCGTGAACTGGACGCGCTTGGTCTCCAGTTGGAGGGACGCGGCCAGGGCGCGGACCAGGAGGGTCTTGGCAACTCCAGGGACGCCTTCCAGCAGGACGTGTCCTCGGCACAGCAGGGCGACCACCAGGCCGGTGACTGCTGCGTCCTGGCCGACGACGGCCTTGGCGATTTCGGTGCGCAGGGCCTCGAGCGAGGCGCGGGCACTGTCGGCTGTCGGGGCGCTCACGGAGTTGCGTACCTCTCTGTGGAAATGATGCGGCGCTCTAGGGCGTCGAGGTCGTCGGCCAGACGCAGCAGGGCCGCGTCGTCGGAGGGTGGTGGGCCGTAGAGCAGCGCGCCGGGGTCGGGGTGTGCGGCGCCGAGGAGGGCGGCGACGGCTGCGACGAGGGCCGCGGGGTCGGCTGCCGGTGAGGCGCCGACGATCGGTGCGAGCCGGTCGCGGGTGGCCTGGCGCAGCGCTTCGGCTGCCCTGGCACGGGCGTTGGCCCGGCGGTAGAGGCGGGCGCGGCCTTCGGTGGCTTCGGAGGCGTGGACCGCCACGGGGAGCCGTTCGGCGACGACGGGGCCGAGGCGGCGGGCTCTCCACAGGGCGGCGACGGCTGCGGCGATCATCAGCTGCAGGAGCCCCCAGCTCCAGCCGTCGGGGATGAGGTCGAAGAAGCTCTTGCGCTCGCCGTCGAGTGCGGCGGCGTCGCTGAGGGAGGGGAGGTACCAGACGAGTTTCGGGTGGGCGCCGAGGAGTTGCAGGGCGAGGGAGGCGTTGCCCTGCACGTCGAGGCGGTCGTTGGTGAGGAGCTCGGCGGAGCCGAGGACGACCGTGTCGCCGTTCGCGGCGGCCGGCAGCCGGATCAGGGTGGGGTTGCCGCCGCTGGGGTAGCAGCGGTCGGCGCCCGGCACGGAGGTGGCGTACTCGACGCCGCCGACCTCGGCGTCGCCCGCCCTGGCGGCGGTGGGCCAGGAGCACTGCGGGGTGAGGGTCCGGGTGTCGGTGGGCGCGAGCGCCTGGACGCCGGGCGCGAGCGCCTCGGCCGCGGAGGGGCCGGGGGAGAGGAGGACGGTGCGGCCGCCGGACCGTTCGGTGGCGCTGTGGAGGAGGGACTGCTGATGGGAGGTGAGCAGGTCGGGAACGGTCACGAGCAGGGTGGTGCCGCTGTCGAGCGCGGCGGTCGCCTCGTCGGTGGTGGTCACGACGGTCGTGGTGACGCCCTGGGCCGCGAGGAGCTGGGCGACGGCGCGGCTGCCGGCGGCGTCGGCGGAGCGGGGGTCGAGCGCTCCGTGGTTCTCGCCGGAGCGCAGCGCGGCGTAGCCGACGCCGAAGACGAGCACGGCGAGCGCGGCGGCCAGGAGGGCGCGCGAGCGGGTCCACAGCTGGCGGGCGGTGGGCGCGAGCGAGGTGCCGGGGTCGACCGGCTCGGCGCCAGGGTCGGCCGACGTGTCGGGCGGGGCGGGTGCGGGGGAGACGGTCATGGGCGGGCGTCCTCCGCGTCGGCGAAGCGGGGCTTGGCGCGCTGCAGTCGGCCGTCGAGGTCGCGGACGAGCCCGTACGTCTGCTCGGTGCCGGTGCGGCCGCCGTAGGTGAGGTCGTCGAAGAGCCGGGCGGCGTCCGCCAGTGCGGTGGCGTGGTCGGGCAGGGCGCGACCGGCGTCGCGGGCGGCTTCGTCGGCGGTGCGGCCGGGGCGCGGGTCCAGGACGGTCCGTTCCTCCAGGGCGCGGACGAGGGCGCGCATCCGTTCCTGGGACGCCTCCGTCCAGCGGCGGGCGGCGGCGTGCTGCTCGGCGGCCGCGCGGTGCTCCGCCGCGGTGCGGGTGCGGTCGCCGAACAGGCCGGGCCCGTCGGTGGTGGCCTGGCGCACCCTGCCGAGCCGCCAGCGCAGGGCGGCCAGCAGCAGGACGACGGTGAGGACGATGACCACCAGCCCCACCCCGCCGCCCGGGGTGGCGCCGGAGGCTGCCGTCAGCAGGTCGCCGACCCGGTCCCAGAGCCAGTCCAGCGCGCGCTGGAACAGGCTCGGGTCGTGCTGGTGGTAGATCCCCTTGGACAGCTCGTGCTCAGCCGCCTCGCGGGCGGCGCCGCGCGGGGTGGTGACCGGTGCGTCCCCCGACACCTGGGGTCAGCTCTCGGGGGTGGGGCGGTCCGGGGTCCCGGGGCCGCCGTAGCCGGGCAGGCCCGCGGCGCGGGCCAGTTCGATGTCGAGGGCCTCGCGCCGGATGCGCTGGTCCATGTAGAGCAGGGCGGTGACGCCCGCGCTGATGGGGAGGGTGATGGCAGTGCCGATGACGCCGCCGACGGCGGTGACGATGAGGAAGGTCCAGCCGAGGTCGGCGTTCTCGGACAGGAAGGAGCCCGCGCCGTCCCCGCCGACGGCCCCGGCGATCAGCGTGAACGGGACCTGGATGGTGCCGGAGACGATGGTGGTCAGCAGCCAGGCCAGCAGCTGGACGCCGAGGATCCGCCACCAGGCGTCGCGGACCAGCTTCATGGAGCGCTTCATGGACGCGATGACGCCCTGCTTCTCCAGCATGAGGGCGGGGGAGGCCAGGCTCCAGCGGACCCACATCCAGATCGCGACGGCGCAGCCGCCCAGGCCGCCGATCAGGGCCAGGGTGATACCGCCGGCTTCGGCGCCCAGCGCGATGAGCACGATGCCCGGCACGGTGGCGACGCCGATGATCAGGAGGGAGATCAGGGGCAGCAGCAGGGTCAGCCCGAGCAGGCGCAGCAGCTGGGGACGGGAGTCCCGCCAGGCCTCGCCGGTGGTGACGGGTCGTCCGAGGACCGCGCGGCTGATCACCATGGTGAGCATCGCGGTCGCGAAGATCATGGCGATGAGGCTTATCAGGGCCGCGACACCGGTGCCGCCGAGGGCGCCGCCGGCCGAGCGCAGGATCTCGCCGGACGTCGCGTCCGGGTCGTTCTGCACCCGGTTGAAGTCGGAGTCACTGCCCAGGAACAGGCCCTGGACGACGACGAGTACGGCCTGGGTGACCAGGGCGACGGCCAGCGAGATGCCCAGCACGACCCGCCAGTGGGCGCGCATGGTGGAGACCGCGCCGTCGAGGATCTCGCCGACGCCCAGCGGGCGGAGCGGGATCACGCCGGGCTTGGCGGCCGGGGGCCGGCCCCAGGGCGCCTGCTGCCAGCCGCCCGGGGCACCCCAGCCGGGGCCGGGCGGTGGGGGCGGCGGAGGCGGGCTGCCCCAGCCGCCGCCCGCCGGGGCGGACCACTGGTTGGGCGGGGGCTGCTGCTTGGACCAGTTCGGCGCCGCGTCCTGCGGGGCCGGGTTCGGGGGCGGTGGGGGCGGTGCCTGGGGACTGTCGCCGCGCTCCGGCTCGTGGGAGTCGGAGGATCCGGGCGATGCCCAGCCCGGAGTGTCGTTCATCGCTGCTGCCCCTTCGCCTGCGTTCAGTGTGCTGGCCATCGTGCCATGGGCTGCCGCCAGTGGGGCCCGGCAGGGCAGACTGGGCGGATGGGTGATCAGTTCTCGATACCGGCGGCCAACGGCATTCCCGCGCTCCGATGGGAGGAGCCGCCCGAAGGACCGGTGCTGGTGCTCCTCGACCAGACCCGTCTGCCGGGCGAGGAGGTGGAGCTGGCCTGCACCGATGTGCAGGGGCTGGTGCAGGCGATCCGGGACCTCGCGGTGCGCGGCGCACCGGTGTTGGGGCTGGCGGGGGCGTACGGAGTGGCCCTCGCGGCCGCCCGCGGCTACGACGTGGACGAGGCGGCGGACCTGCTGGCCGCGGCCCGGCCGACCGCCGTCAATCTGGCGTACGGGGTGCGCCGGGCGGTCGAGGCGTACCGGGCGGCGGTGCCCGGGGGCCTGGAGGCGGCCGCGGCCGCCGTGCTCGCCGAGGCCCGCGCGCTGCACGCCGAGGACGCGGCGGCCAGTGCGTCCATGGCCCGCCGCGGGGCGGAACTGCTGGGGGAGCTGGTGCCGGGCGGCGGCTACCGCATCCTGACGCACTGCAACACCGGAGCCCTGGTCTCCGGCGGGGAGGGCACGGCGCTGGCCGTCGTGCTGGCGGTGCACCGGTCGGGCGAACTGCGCCGACTGTGGGTCGACGAGACCCGTCCGCTGCTCCAGGGCGCCCGGCTGACCGCGTACGAGGCGGCGCGCACCGGCATGCCGTACACCGTGCTCGCGGACAACGCGGCCGGGTCGCTCTTCACCTCCGGCGAGGTGGACGCGGTGCTGATCGGCGCGGACCGGATCGCCGCCGACGGCTCGACGGCGAACAAGATCGGCAGCTACTCGCTGGCGGTGCTCGCCCGCTACCACAACGTGCCGTTCATCGTGGTGGCCCCGTGCACGACCGTGGACCTGGAGACGCCGGACGGCGCCTCGATCGAGGTGGAGCACCGGCCGGGCCACGAGGTGACGGATCTGGGGGCGCCGCTCGGCGCCATGGCGTACAACCCGGCGTTCGACATCACGCCGCCGGAGCTGATCACGGCTGTCGTCACCGAGCGCGGTGTCGCCTCACCCGTCACGGCGGACGCACTCAGGGTGATGTGCGCCCCGGATGCGCGGTGACGGGCGGAGCCGTCGCGCGCTTGCGCTGCGTAACCTGACTCCCGGACTTCGGCGTACGGTTCGACCGGCAGTGGCGAGATTGTGCAGTGGCGTCTCTGCGCAGGACCGAAGTGATCCGCAGGCCATTTTTCGCCATCACGCGCTACCGCAGGCCAGCCGCTGACCTGCGCAGACACGCCCACGACAGGGGTGACTATTAACACGCTGGTCGATCAAACGGTTACGACAATGGGATGATGATGCAATGAAGGGTCGAGTCCTGGTCGTCGATGACGACACCGCACTGTCCGAGATGCTCGGCATCGTGCTGCGTGGTGAAGGTTTTGAGCCGTCGTTCGTAGCAGACGGTGACAAGGCCCTCGCCGCTTTCCGGGAGACCAAGCCTGATCTTGTTCTCCTCGACCTCATGCTCCCGGGTCGGGACGGCATCGACGTATGCCGGCAGATCCGCGCGGAGTCCGGGGTACCTATCGTCATGCTCACCGCGAAGAGCGACACGGTCGACATCGTGGTGGGTCTGGAGTCCGGCGCCGACGACTACGTCGTCAAGCCGTTCAAGCCGAAGGAGCTGGTCGCACGCGTCCGGGCCCGGTTGCGGCGGGCGGAGGAGCCGACGCCCGAGCAGCTCACGATCGGCGACCTCGTCATCGACGTGGCCGGGCACTCCGTCAAGCGCGACAGCCAGCCGATCGCGCTGACGCCGCTGGAGTTCGACCTGCTGGTCGCGCTCGCCCGCAAGCCCTGGCAGGTGTTCACCCGCGAGGTGCTGCTGGAGCAGGTGTGGGGATACCGGCACGCGGCCGACACCCGGCTGGTCAACGTGCACGTCCAGCGGCTGCGCTCCAAGGTCGAGCAGGACCCCGAGCGTCCCGAGATCGTGGTGACCGTCCGCGGCGTCGGCTACAAGGCGGGTCCGGGCTGACATGTCGGCGTCGTACGAGCGTGAGCGCTTGGAGAGCCGGCTCGCGGACCCCCTGAGCGGTCTGCTGCCGGTCCTGCGCTCGTGCGTGCGCTGGGCACGCCGTCCGCTGCTGCCCGCCGTCCGGCTGTGGCGGCGCAACATCCAGCTGCGGGTGGTGGCGGTCACGCTGCTGATGTCGCTGGGTGTCGTGCTGCTGCTGGGCGTGGTCGTCATCGGACAGGTGAAGAACGGCCTGCTCGACGCCAAGGAGCAGGCCTCGCGCGGCCAGGCCAGCGGCGGCTTCTCGGTGGCCCAGGCGCAGGCCGACAAGGAGAAGGAGCGGGACACCGCTCAGGTCGCGGGCGGCGGGACCACCCGCGGCGGGATCGACTCCGGCACCTGGCTGAACAACCTGGTCGGCCAGCTCGCCAGCGGCGGCAAGGGCGTGTACTCGGTGGTCGCGCTCAGCCCCGGCACCGGCGACGGCGCCGACGCGCGCGGGCCGCGCACCTCGGGCCTGGTGCTGCCCGACGACAGCATCCCGCAGGACCTGCGCGACAGCGTGGAGACCCGCTCCGGCTCGCAGGAGACGTACACGACGATCAAGCGGGAGAACGATCCGAGGCCGCAGAACGCGCTGGTCATCGGCAAGCGGCTCAGCGACGTGAACGGCAAGCCGTACCAGCTGTACTACCTCTTCCCGTTCGACCAGGAGGAGACGACCCTCGGCCTGGTCAAGCGCACCCTGGCGACCGCGGGGATCTTCGTCGTGGTGCTGCTCGGGGCCATCGCCTGGCTGGTCACCCGCCAGGTCGTGACGCCGGTCAGGATGGCCGCCGGGATCTCCGAGCGGCTCGCCGCCGGGCGGCTCCAGGAACGGATGAAGGTCTCCGGCGAGGACGACATCGCGCGGCTCGGCGAGTCCTTCAACAAGATGGCGCAGACCCTGCAGATCAAGATCCAGCAGCTGGAGGAGTTGTCCCGGCTGCAGCGCCGGTTCGTCTCCGACGTCTCGCACGAGCTGCGGACGCCGCTCACCACCGTCCGGATGGCCGCGGACGTCATCCATGACGCCCGCGAGGACTTCGACCCGGTGACCGCGCGCTCCGCGGAACTGCTCGGCAGCCAGCTCGACCGGTTCGAGGGGCTGCTCTCCGACCTGCTGGAGATCAGCAGGTTCGACGCGGGCGCCGCCGACCTGTCCGCGGAGCCGATCGACCTGCGGGACGTGGTGCGGCGGGTGGTGGACGCCGCCGAGCCGCTGTCGGAGCGCAAGGGCAGCCGGGTGATCGTCCGGGGCGACGAGCAGCCGGTGATAGCGGAGGCCGACCCGCGCCGGGTCGAGCGCGTGCTGCGCAACCTCGTGGTCAACGCCGTGGAGCACGGCGAGGGCCGCGACGTAGTGGTCCGGCTGGCGACGGCCGACGGAGCGGTCGCGATCGCGGTCCGGGACTACGGCGTGGGGCTCAAGCCCGGTGAGGCGACCCGGGTGTTCAACCGCTTCTGGCGCGCCGACCCGGCACGCGCCCGCACCACCGGCGGCACGGGCCTCGGCCTGTCGATCGCGGTGGAGGACGCCCGGCTGCACGGCGGCTGGCTGCAGGCGTGGGGCGAGCCCGGCGGTGGCTCGCAGTTCCGCATGACGCTGCCGCGTACCGCGGGCGAGAGCCTGCGCGGCTCGCCGATCGCGCTGGAGCCCGAGGACTCCCGCCGCAACCGCGGGCTGAACGCCGCCGGTACGCCGCCGCGGCCGGACGCCCCGCCGATGCCGCGCACCTCCCCGCTGTCGCCCGCGCTGCCGCCCATGCCGTCGGCGCCGGCGCGCCCGCCGGCCGCGGACCCCGCGGCGCTGCCCGGGAACGGATCGCGGGTGGTCGGGCACGAGTCGGGTGGTGCGGCAGACTCTGCACGGGAGGACGAACGCTGATGCGGGTGACGGGGGAGCGGCGGGCCCGCTGGGGCGCGCGCCGGCAGGTGCGGGTGTGGGTGCCGCTGGTGTGCGCGGTGCTGCTCGCCGGCTGCGCCTCGATGCCGGGCAGCGGCGAGGTGCACAAGGTCGCGGGGGAGCAGAGCGCCGACTCGGACCAGCAGGTGCAGGTGCTCGGGATCAAGCCGCAGCCCGGGGAGTACCCGGACCAGATCGTGCGCGGCTTCCTGGAGGCGACGACCAGTGACGAGGCCGAGTACGCGACGGCCAAGGAGTACCTGACGACGTCGATGGCCCAGCGCTGGGACCCGTTCGCGAAGATCACGGTCCTGTCGGGCGGCCCGTCGCCGGTCGAGGAGCAGTCCGGGACCGCGCGCAAGGAGGGCTTCCACTCCTTCGGGCTGAACGGCACGCAGGTCGCGGCGGTGGACGAGAAGCACGCCTACACCTCGGGCGACGGCACGGCCTTCCACACCTCCTTCCAACTGGTGAAGGAGAAGAACGAGTGGCGGATCGACTGGGTGGACAACGGGCTGGTGCTCACCGAGTCCGACTTCCAGCGGATCTACCACTCCGTCAACATGTACTACTTCGCCAACCTCGGAACGGCCGGCGTGGGTGCGTCGACGCTGGTGGCCGACCCGGTCTACCTGCGGCGACGGATAAATTCACTGGAGTCCGCGGTCTCGGCGATGCTCGGCGGCCCGACCGACTGGCTCGCGCCCGTGGTGCGCTCGGAGGCCCCCAAGGGCGTGGCGCTGTACACCAAGGACGCCGACCACGGGGTCTCCCTCGACGACGCCCAGCACCTGCGGGTGCGGCTGAACGCGATGGCGGACCGGATGGGCGCGGCGCAGTGCCAGCGGCTGGCGGCGCAGTTGCTGCCGACGGCGCAGAGCCAGTCGGCAACGAAGATCACCTCGGTGGAGGTGCAGCGCGCGAACGGCGACTCGGCGTGCACGCTGACCGACGAGCGGGCCAAGCCGTACCTGCCGGAGACCCTGAGCGGGGTCTCGCCCCGGCAGTTCTTCATCGACGACCACCAGCAGCTCGTCTCGCTGCCCGACGACAACAGCTCGCTGGCGGAGCCGGTGCCGGGCGTGCTCGGCGGGGCCACCGCGAAACTGCTGTCGATCGCGGTCAAGCGGGACGAGCAGTACGCGGCCGGGGTCAGGGCCGGCGGCCGCGAACTGCTGGTCGCGAACATCTCCAAGGGCTCGTCGGACCAGGGCAGAGTGGCGCTGACCAGCACCGCGCACGGCGCGAACGACGGCCTGAGCGCGCCCAGCTGGGACGGGTACGGCAACCTGTGGGTGGCCGACCGCGACGGCTCGCGGTCCCGGCTGCTGATGCTGCGGGACGGCTCGGGCGACGCCCGCGAGGTCGCGGTGCCCGACCTCGGTGACGCGCGGATCCAGTCGCTGCGCGTCGCGGCGGACGGGACGCGGATCGCGATGCTGGTCAAGAAGGGCGACCGGACGACGCTGAAGCTCGGCCGGATCGAGCGGGGCGGCACGGCCGAGGTGCCCGTGATCACGGTGACGGCGCTGAAGAGCGTGACGCCGCAGCTGGAGGACGTCACCGCCGCGTCCTGGGCGGGCGGCAGCCGGCTGCTGGTGGTCGGGACCGAGGCGGGCGGCCTGCAGCAGATCCAGTACATGAACACGGACGGCTCACTGCCGTCCACGCCCGGCCTGCCGGGGATCAGCGACGCGGCCTCGGTGGCGGCGTCGGAGGACCAGACGAAGCCGCTGCTCGCGGCGTACAAGGGCGGCATCTACCGGCTGCTGGCGCAGGACGCGAACTGGAAGCAGATCGCGGCCAAGGGCA
Source organism: Streptomyces sp. NPDC006733 (assembly GCF_040636125.1). Lineage (NCBI taxonomy): Bacteria > Bacillati > Actinomycetota > Actinomycetes > Kitasatosporales > Streptomycetaceae > Streptomyces > Streptomyces sp. NPDC006733. The sequence continues at coordinate 11,548 of NZ_JBEYJD010000045.1, forward strand.
CCGGGCCGGTCTACCCGGGCTGACCCTCCCTCCGGGCACCCCGCGCGGGTTTTCCACAGGCCGGGCACGGGGCTGGTGGAGGGCCTCCGCAGCGGGCAGAGTGGTGGCCATGCGGGCGTGGTGGACGGAGTTCGCCGGGCTGGTCCTACCGGTCGACTGCGCGGGATGCGGTCGGCCGCGCACGACCCTGTGCGGCGGGTGCGCCGAGCTGCTGGGCTCGCCGGACGGGGCGGCCGTGCGGCGGGTGCGGCCGGATCCGGCGCCGGGCGGGCTGCCGGAGGTCCATGCCGCGGCCGGCTACGCCGACGAGGTGCGGGCGGTGGTGCTCGCCCACAAGGAACGCGGCGCGCTGGGGCTGGCCCGGCCGCTGGGCGCGGCGCTGGCCGGGGCGGTGCTCAGGGCGGGTGCCGCGGATCCCCTGCTGCTGGTTCCGGTGCCCTCCGCGCGCCGGACGGTGGCGGCCAGGGGACACGACGCGACCCGGCGGATCGCGCGGTGCGCGGCGGCCGAGCTGCGCCGGTCCGGGCGGCGGGCGCGGGTGGCCGCGGTGCTGCGCCACCGGCGGGAGGTCGCCGACCAGACGCGGCTGAGCGGCCGCGAGCGGCTGGAGAACCTGGCGGATGCCGTGGTGGCCGGAAAGGGTGGTCGCGGGCTGCTGGCGGTGGCTCCGGTGGTGCTGGTGGATGACCTCATGACGACCGGGTCCTCGCTGGCCGCGGCGGCGCGGGCGGTGGAGGCGGCGGGCGGCCGGATCGCCGGGGCGGCGGTCGTCGCGGGGCCGGTCGAAACGGAACTTTGGCCTGGAACACATCGTTGCAGCTAGTACAGCCGGGCGTTCACCCGAACGGAGGTATACCGATGCTGGGGATGCCGACCTCCACACTCCAGGACTATGTTCGGTTGTGAGGCAAGGTGAACACCATGGGGTGTTGATCTTGCTGGTGGGGGAGAAGGAGGTGAAAGCCGCCGCTTCGGTGGCTCCGGCGAATTTCGGGGCAGGAGAAGCTGCAGCTGACGCAGCGCCGTGAGGGACAGGTGCCCGACCGGCCTAAGCGAATGGGATGCGCTCCGCGTGTTCGGAGCGATCCGGAACGGAGTTCTGAGTGGACATCGTCATCAAGGGCCGCAAGACCGAGGTGCCTGATCGGTTCCGTAAGCACGTGACCGAGAAGCTGGACAAGATCCAGAAGCTCGACGGCAAGGTGATCAGCCTGGACGTCGAGGTGTCCAAAGAGCTCAACCCCCGCCAGTCGGACCGTTCCGACCGGGTGGAGATCACACTGAACACCCGCGGCCCCGTGGTGCGAGCCGAGGCCTCTGCGGCCGATCCGTACGCCGCTCTCGACCTCGCGGTGGCCAAGCTCGAAGCGCGGCTGCGCAAGGCGGCCGACAAGCGCCGGGTGCACCATGGCGGCGGGCGTACCCCCGTCAGCGTCGCCCAGGCCACAGCCGGGCTGACCGGCGAGCTGAACGGCTCGGCGCCCGCTCCGGAGGTGGAGGACGCCGTACCGACGACCCGGATCGGGCCGCTGGAGGTTCAGGGGGACGGTCCGCTGGTGGTGCGCGAGAAAACGCACGCCGCCGCGCCGATGGCGCTCGACCAGGCCCTCTACGAGATGGAGCTGGTCGGGCACGATTTCTACCTTTTCATCGACTCCGACACGGGCTCACCGGCGGTCGTCTACCGGCGGCACGGCTACGACTACGGAGTCATTCACCTGAAGGCGGACCCGTCCGCCGAGGAGGCGCCCTCCGGCGCGGGCGGCGCGCTCCGCCGCTGAATTTCCCCGCCGCATCGCCCTGAGAACGGCCGCCGCCCCCGGACAACTCCGTCGGGGGCGGCGCCGCGTTCCCGGCCGGCCCCCCGGCCGCGAAAGCACCGGACGGGTCCCAGTCGTGAAAGCATGGGACAAGCTGCCAACTCTGGCCTGAGGGGGAGGATCTGATGCCGGACAGCTTCGAGCCCGCAGACATCGGCGACGAGGGGCACGCCCCCGCGAGGGACCACCTGGAGGCGCCCCGCAAGGAGCCCATCAGGGTGCTGGTCGTCGACGATCACGCCCTGTTCCGGCGGGGACTGGAGATCGTCCTCGCCCAGGAGGAGGACATCCAGGTCATCGGCGAGGCGGGGGACGGCGCGGAAGCCGTCGAGAAGGCCGCCGACCTGCTGCCGGACATCGTGCTGATGGACGTCCGGATGCCCCGGCGCGGCGGGATCGAGGCCTGCACCTCGATCAAGGAGGTCGCTCCCAGCGCCAAGATCATCATGCTGACGATAAGCGACGAGGAGGCCGACCTCTACGAGGCGATCAAGGCCGGCGCCACCGGCTACCTGCTCAAGGAGATCTCCACGGACGAGGTCGCCACCGCCATCCGCGCGGTGGCCGACGGCCAGTCGCAGATCAGCCCCTCGATGGCGTCGAAGCTCCTCACCGAGTTCAAGTCGATGATCCAGCGGACCGACGAGCGCCGGCTGGTGCCCGCGCCGCGGCTCACCGACCGCGAGCTGGAAGTGCTCAAGCTCGTGGCGACCGGCCTGAACAACCGTGACATCGCCAAGCAGTTGTTCATCAGCGAGAACACCGTGAAGAACCACGTGCGCAACATCCTGGAGAAGCTGCAGCTGCACTCCCGGATGGAGGCCGTGGTCTACGCGATGCGCGAGAAGATCCTCGAGATCCGGTAGCCCGCGCGCGGCCGGGTGAAGGTCAGCGGCGGTCGTGCGTCCGAGCGAGCGCGTCCGCCAGGGGCTCGCGCAGGACCTCCGGCAGCACCCGCTCCACCCGCGCCTCCTGGCAGCCGACCCAGCCGGCCGCCTCCGCGATCGCCTCGGCCGCCGGCTGCACCGCCTTCGGGCCGTCGAGCGTCACCTGCCGGGCCACGAGGGTGCTGCCCTCGCGCGCCGGGTCCACCCGGCCCACCAGGTTGCCGCCCGCCAGCAGCGGCATCGCGAAGTAGCCGTGGATCCGCTTCGGCTTGGGGACGTACGCCTCCAGCCGGTGGGTGAAGCCGAAGATCCGCTCCGTGCGCGGCCGGTCCCAGACCAGGGAGTCGAACGGGGACAGCAGCGTCGTCCGGTGCCGGCCGCGCTTCGCCGAGGACTCCGCCTCCAGCACCAGCGGGTCCGCCCAGGCGGGCTTGGACCAGCCCTCGACCTCGACCGGGACCAGCCCGGAGCCCTCGATCACCGCCATCACCTGCTCGCCCTTGAGCCGGTGGTAGTCCGCCAGGTCCGCGCGGGTGGCCACACCCATCGCCGCCCCGGCCTGCGCCACCAGCCGCCGCATGCACTCGGCGTCCTCGATGTCGTCGTGCAGCAGATCGGCGGGGACGGCGCGCTCCGCCAGGTCGTAGACGCGCTTCCAGCCGCGCCGCTCGGTGCAGACCACCTGGCCCGTGTCGAGCAGCCACTCCACCGCGATCTTCGTCTCCGACCAGTCCCACCACGGGCCGCCGTTCTTGGCGCCACCCAGCTCCGTGGACGTGAGCGGCCCGTCGGCCTTGAGCCGGTCCAGGACGGCGCCGCACGAGCGGTCCGCGTCCTCCAGGACGTGCCAGCGGTGGCCCTTGTCCCGCCGGGCACGGCGCCGGAAGGCGAAGTGCGGCCACTCCTCGATGGGCAGGATGCAGGCGGCGTGCGACCAGTACTCGAAGGCGTGCGCGTCCTTCCAGTACGCCGTCTCCACGGCGTCCCGGCCCACGGCGCCCAGCCGCGCGTACGGGATGAGCTCGTGCGAGCGAGCCAGGACGGAGATCGTGTCGAGCTGGACCGCGCCCAGTCTGCGCAGCACCCCGCGGACCCCCGCTCGCCGGTCCGGCACGCCGAGCAGGCCCTGCGCCCGCAGGGCGATCCGGCGGGCGTCGTCCGCGGACAAGGTGGCTACGGGAGGAGGCAGCGGTGTCATGCCGGAGAGCCTAGAGCGAGCCACTGACAACCCCCCGGGGAACCCCCGCGCCGGCCGGCCACGCTCCGCGGAACCCCGGCCCCCGACCGGCCGCGCCCCGCGGAACTCCGGCACCGGCCGACTACGCGCCGGGGAACGGCAGGTACGGCGTCCGCAGCGCGAGTCCCAGGTCCGAGGGGAGCAGCGACCCCGTCCAGCAGTCCCGCCGCGTCCCGTTGTGGACGACCTTGGCGCGCTGGGTGCCCTCCATGGCGAAGCCGATCCTGCGGGCGACCGCCCGCGACCCCTCGTTGCCGGCGTCCGCGTACCACTCCATGCGCTCCACGCCGAGGTCCGTGAACGCCCACCGGCACACCGCGAGGCCCGCCTCCGCGGTGTACCCGCGGCCGCGGTGCTCCTTGACCGCCCAGTAGCCGAGCTCGGCCTGGTGGTCCGGCGGCCCGATCCGGCCGATCCGCACCAGGCCCAGCGAGCCGACCAGCGTGCCGCCGTCCCGGGTGAAGGCGCCGAAGTTGTAGAGGATGTCGTCGGCCCACCCCTGGGCGCTCACCGGACCCGCGAAGTCCGCCGCGTGCTCGCGCGTGTACGGCCAGGGGATGCTGGTGTAACGGGAGATCTCGGGGTCCTGGCACGCTTGGTACACGGCCTCGGCGTCGCCCGGCTCCAGCGTGCGCAGGACGAGCCGTTCGGTGGTCAGGGTGATGGGCTCCATGACCGGAGTATCGCCGACCGCCGGGCGGGTTGAAAAAGCGATTTGTAGCACTACGCGGGGTGACGAGGGACCCGTGTGCTGACGGACCTCCCGGCCCGCAGGTGTCCTCGCTTACGATGGCCGTTGCGGCGGAGTGCATCCCGCTGTGCCCAGCGCGAGATTACGTGCCAGGCCCGACCGGCAAGGAGCCAGCCTACGTGTCCGTCTTCAACAAGCTCATGCGTGCAGGCGAAGGCAAGATCCTGCGCAAGCTGCACCGCATCGCGGACCAGGTCAATTCCATTGAAGAGGACTTCGTCAATCTGACGGACGCCGAGCTTCGGGCCCTCACCGCCGAGTACAAGGAGCGGTACGAGGGTGGCGAGACCCTGGACGACCTGCTCCCCGAGGCGTTCGCCACGGTCCGTGAGGCCTCCAAGCGCGTGCTCGGCCAGCGCCACTACGACGTCCAGATGATGGGCGGCGCCGCCCTCCACCTCGGATACGTCGCGGAGATGCGCACCGGTGAGGGCAAGACCCTCGTCGGCACCCTGCCCGCGTACCTGAACGCGATCTCCGGCAAGGGCGTCCACCTCATCACCGTCAACGACTACCTCGCCGAGCGCGACTCGGAGTGGATGGGCCGGGTGCACAAATTCCTCGGCCTCGAGGTCGGCTGCATCCTGGCGAACATGTCGCCCGCGCAGCGCCGCGAGATGTACAACTGCGACATCACGTACGGCACCAACAACGAGTTCGGCTTCGACTACCTGCGCGACAACATGGCGTGGTCGAAGGACGAGCTGGTGCAGCGCGGCCACAACTTCGCGATCGTCGACGAGGTCGACTCGATCCTCGTGGACGAGGCCCGTACCCCGCTGATCATCTCCGGCCCGGCCGACCAGGCGACCAAGTGGTACGCGGACTTCGCCCGCCTGGTGAAGCGGCTGAACCGGGGCGAGGCCGGCAGCATCGGCGTCGAGGAGACCGGCGACTACGAGGTCGACGAGAAGAAGCGCACGGTCGCCATCCACGAGAGCGGTGTCGCCAAGGTCGAGGACTGGCTCGGCATCGACAACCTCTACGAGTCGGTGAACACCCCGCTCGTCGGCTACCTGAACAACGCGATCAAGGCCAAGGAGCTCTACAAGAACGACAAGGACTACGTCGTCATGGACGGCGAAGTCATGATCGTCGACGAGCACACCGGCCGCATCCTCGCGGGCCGCCGCTACAACGAGGGCATGCACCAGGCGATCGAGGCGAAGGAAGGGGTGGACATCAAGGACGAGAACCAGACCCTCGCCACGATCACCCTGCAGAACTTCTTCCGCCTCTACGACAAGCTCTCCGGCATGACCGGTACGGCCATGACCGAGGCCGCCGAGTTCCACCAGATCTACAAGCTCGGCGTCGTCCCGATCCCAACCAACCGCGACCTCGCGCGCCTGGACCGGGCGGACCTGATCTACCGCACGGAGGAGGCGAAGTTCGCGGCCGTCGTCGAGGACATCGCCGAGAAGCACGAGAAGGGCCAGCCGGTCCTGGTCGGCACCGTCTCGGTCGCGAAGTCCGAGTACCTGTCGGCGCAGCTGTCCAAGCGCGGGGTGCCGCACGAGGTGCTGAACGCCAAGCAGCACGACCGGGAGGCGTCCATCGTCGCCCAGGCCGGCCGCAAGGGCGCGGTCACCGTCGCCACCAACATGGCCGGCCGCGGTACCGACATCAAGCTCGGCGGCAACCCCGAGGACCTCGCCGAGGCCGAGCTGCGCCAGCGCGGCCTGGACCCGGTCGAGCACGTCGAGGAGTGGGCCGCGGACCTGCCGGCGGCGCTGGAGCGCGCCGAGGCGGCCGTCAAGGCCGAGTTCGAAGAGGTCAAGGAGCTCGGCGGCCTGTACGTGCTGGGCACCGAGCGCCACGAGTCCCGCCGCATCGACAACCAGCTGCGCGGCCGCTCCGGCCGTCAGGGCGACCCGGGCGAGTCCCGCTTCTACCTCTCGCTGGGCGACGACCTGATGCGCCTGTTCAAGGCCCAGATGGTCGAGCGCGTGATGTCGATGGCCAACGTGCCGGACGACGTTCCGATCGAGAACAAGATGGTGACGCGGGCGATCGCGTCGGCCCAGTCGCAGGTCGAGCAGCAGAACTTCGAGATCCGCAAGAACGTCCTCAAGTACGACGAGGTGCTGAACCGGCAGCGCGAGGTCATCTACGGCGAGCGCCGCCGCGTCCTGGAGGGCGAGGACCTGCACGAGCAGGTCCGGCACTTCATGGACGACACGATCGACGCGTACATCGAGGCCGAGACGAAGGACGGCTTCGCCGAGGACTGGGACCTGGACCGGCTGTGGAACGCCTTCGGGCAGCTCTACCCGATCAAGATCACCGTCGAGGACCTCGAGGACGCGGCCGGCGACCGGGCCGGCATCACCGCCGAGTTCATCGCCGAGACGGTCAAGGACGACATCACCGAGCAGTACGAGGAGCGCGAGGCGCAGCTCTCCGGTGACGTGATGCGCGAGCTGGAGCGCCGCGTGGTCCTGTCGGTGCTCGACCGCAAGTGGCGCGAGCACCTCTACGAGATGGACTACCTCCAGGAGGGCATCGGGCTGCGCGCCATGGCGCAGCGCGACCCGCTGGTCGAGTACCAGCGCGAGGGCTTCGACATGTTCACCGCCATGATGGAGGGCATCAAGGAGGAGTCCGTCGGCTACCTGTTCAACCTGGACGTCCAGGTCGAGCAGCAGGTCGAGGAGGTCCCGGTCGAGGACGCGGCGCCGTCGCTCGTCAAGGACGCCCGCCCCGAGATCCGCGCCAAGGGCCTGGACGCCCCGCAGCGCCCGGACCGGCTGCACTTCTCCGCCCCTTCGGTGGACGGCGAGGGCGGTGTCGTCGAGGGCGACTTCGAGAACGAGAGCGCCGGGTCCGACTCGGACGGCCAGACCCGCGCGGAGCGCCGCAAGGCCGCCAAGGGCGGCAAGCGCCGCAAGAAGTAGCGCGCGCACGGCGCCGCGGCAACGCGGCACCGCACGCACGTCAGCACCACCGGCCGGGGCCGGACTCCCATCGCGGGGGTCCGGCCCCGGCCGCGTCCGGCCTCCGGGCCCCTCGGCGGGGCACCCGGGCCCGTCAGCGGGCCTCCACGGCGGTGCACCGCCAGACGTCCCCGCCCGGCCCCGCCGCCGGGCCCCGCTCCAGGCGGAAGGCGATGGCGCGGAAGGCGTCCCGGGCCAGGGAGACGACGGCCGTCACCTCCAGGGCGCCGTCGAGCTGCCGCACGACCTGGCAGCTGTGGACGTAGGGCGCCTGCCCGCGGGCCCGGTGCCGCCAGTCGGCGCGCGCGTTCACCAGCTCCCAGAGCCGGTCGTAGGCGGCGCCGCGGACCCGGCCGGCCAGGCAGCTGATGGGCTGCCGGCCGGTGAGGACGGTGAGCAGCCGGCCGGCGAACCACACGTGCGGCGGAACGGCCCCCGGCCGGCCCGCCCCGGCCGGCGGGCGCCGGTGGTCGTGCCGGTGGTCGTGCCGGTTGGGCGGCCCCGACCTGCGGGCCGCGCGGGCCGGGCCGGGGCGGGCGGACGCGGGTGACGTGACGGCCATGCTGGTACCCCCCTGGGTGCGGTGCCTGACGGGATCCGCCGGATTCCACCGTTCGGTACCCCGGTTCTAGGGGGCCGCGGGGGCCGGGGCAACGCCCTGCGCCGCCCCCGGGCACCGGCGGCCGTTTCACCTATCCGCGTGGTCGCGCCGTCACGCACGTATGCTGACCGACATGCGCGTCTACCTCCCCACGACCCTGCCCGGCCTGGCCGAGGCCCACAAGGCGGGCGAGCTGGGCCCCGCACCGCTGGACGCCTACGCGGTCACCCCCAGCCTGCGCGAGTGGTACGTCTCCGACGACATCGAGGAGCTGGAGTACGCGGCTCTCTCCCGGGCCGCCCAGGCCTCGCTCCGGCTGCTCGCCGTCTCTCCCGACGTCCCGCGCCGTCGCGTCGTGCTCGCGGTGGACGTGCCGGAGTCGGCCGTCTCCTTCGACCCGGACCGGGGGCTGGACTCCGCCGCCCTCGGCGAGGTCCGGCTGGCCGCGAAGGTGTCGATGAGCGACGCCGCCGCCGTCCACCTGGACGCGGACGACGCACGGGAGGACGTGACCGCCGCCGCACTGGCGCTGGGCGCGGCCGACGCGGGCGACGACGACGCCCAGTTCACCGTCGACGGAGCGGAGGACCACGAGCTGCTCTGGTTCGCGACGCAGGAGATCCCCAACCTGATCGGCTGAGGCCCCCGCGCCACCGCGCCACCGCGCCCCGAGCGGCCCGCGCCCCTGCGCCCCCCGCGCTCCCGCCGGAGCGCCACGGGCCGGCCGGGCTGTCGTACCCGCCGGGTAACGTCGTCGGGGTGAACGCTCATCTGGTGTGGGACTGGAACGGGACCCTCTTCCACGACATCGACGCCGTGCTGGAGGCCACGAACGCCTCCTTCGCCGAGCTGGGCCTGTCCCCGATCACGCTGGACCGCTACCGCGAGCTGTACTGCGTGCCGGTGCCGAAGTTCTACGAGCGGCTGATCGGCCGGCTGCCCACGGACGCGGAGTGGCTGGTGATGGACGAGGCGTTCCACCGCCACTACTGGGAGCGGGCGGGGAACTGCGGCCTCGCCGAGGGCGCCGCCGAGCTGCTGGCCGCCCAGCAGCTCGCCGGGCTGACGCAGTCGCTCTGCTCGCTGGCCCCACACGACCTGCTGATACCGATCGTGCGCACCCACGGCATCGAGCGCCACTTCGTCCGGATGGACGGCTCGACCGGTCCGTCCGGCGGCGGCAAGGCCGCCCAGATGGTCCGCCACCTGGCCGCGCTGGAGGGGGTCGCGCCCGACCGCGTGGTCGTGATCGGGGACGCGGTGGACGACGCGCTGGCGGCGGCCCACGCGGGGGCGTACGCGGTGCTGTACACCGGGGGCTCGCACAGCCGGGGCAGCCTGGCGGTGGCCGGCGTACCGGTGGTGGACACGCTCGCGGAGGCCGTGGAGGCCGCCCGTCACCTCACCGCCGGGTGACTTTTCCCGTTCATCGGACGGTGCGATCGTCCGATGAGCGGACAGGACGGATCCCGCTGACGGTTTCCGCCCGCTGATGACCACCGGTCGGATGCGCCCTGTCCATTTGGTCCAACAATCCGTCCGGTATTTGTACAGAGGCGTCCCCTGACAGCCCCCCCGGCCGGAGCGATAGCCTTACTGCGTGATCAGCGTTGATCCCTACAGGCGGGTCCGATCCGTAAACATCGGTACGCACCCCCTGTATCCCGGCATAGCGTCGTCCCGTAGCGGTGAACCCGCGAACCGGGCCGCCGCGCCATCACCCGACGTCACGCAACGGCGCGCGACAGGAGTCAGAGGACATGCAGACCAAGCTGGACGAAGCCAAGGCCGAGCTGCTCGCACGGGCGGCCCGGGTAGCTGAGAACAGCCCGGCAGGGGGACCACCCGGCCAGGGCCTCGACCAAGAGGCGCTGCTCGCGTTCCTCCAGCGGTACTACCTGCACACGGCACCCGAGGACCTGCTCGACCGCGATCCGGTCGACGTGTTCGGCGCGGCGCTGTCCCACTACCGCCTCGCGGAGCTGCGCCCGCAGGGCACCGCGAACGTCCGGGTGCACACCCCGACGGTCGAGGAGAACGGCTGGGCCTGCAGCCACACCGTCGTCGAGGTCGTCACCGACGACATGCCCTTCCTCGTCGACTCGGTCACCAACGCGCTGTCGCAGGCCGACCGGGCCATCCACGTGGTGGTGCACCCGCAGATCGTGGTGCGCCGCGACCTGACCGGGAAGCTGCTGGAGATCATCGACTCCGGCTGCGGGACGCACGACAACGGCGTCGCCCCCGAGAACCTGCCGCACGACGCGCTCACCGAGTCCTGGATCCACGTCGAGATCGACCGCGAGACCGACCGCGACGACCTCAAGGAGATCACCGCGGAGCTGCGCGGCGCGCTGTCCGACGTCCGTGAGTCCGTCGAGGACTGGACGAAGATGCGCGAGGCCACGCTCCGGATCGCCGAGGAGCTCGCCGCGACCCCGCCGCCGCTGCCCGAGCAGGAGGTCGGCGAGGCCTGGGAGCTGATGCGCTGGCTCGCCGACGACCACTTCACGTTCCTGGGCTACCGCGAGTACGAGCTGACCACCGCCGCCGGCCCCGACGGCACCGGGGAGGACGTGCTGTCCGCGGTGCCCGGCACCGGCCTGGGCATCCTGCGCTCCGACCCCCAGCACGGGGACGACGGCACGCACCCCGGCTCCCCCTCGTTCAACCGGCTGCCGGCCGACGCGCGGGCCAAGGCCCGCGAGCACCGGCTGCTGATCCTCACCAAGGCCAACAGCCGCTCCACCGTCCACCGACCCTCCTACCTCGACTACGTCGGGGTGAAGAAGTTCGACGCCGAGGGCAACGTCATCGGCGAGCGGCGCTTCCTGGGCCTGTTCTCCTCCGCCGCGTACACCGAGTCCGTACGGCGCGTCCCGGTGATCCGCCGCAAGGTGGAGGAGGTGCTGGACGGCGCCGGCTTCACCCCGGACAGCCACGACGGCCGCGACCTGCTCCAGATCCTGGAGACCTACCCGCGCGACGAGCTGTTCCAGACGCCCGCCGACGAGCTGCGCTCCATCGTCACCAGCGTGCTGTACCTCCAGGAGCGCCGCCGGCTGCGGCTGTTCCTGCGGCAGGACGAGTACGGCCGCTACTACTCCGCGCTGGTCTACCTGCCGCGCGACCGCTACACCACGGCGGTGCGGCTGCGGCTCACCAACATCCTCCAGGACGAGCTGAACGGCCACAGCGTCGACTTCACCGCCTGGAACACCGAATCGGTCCTCTCCCGGCTGCACTTCGTCGTCCGCGTCGCGCCCGGCACGGCGCTCAACGACCTCACCGAGTCCGAGATCGACCGGATCGAGGCCCGGCTCGTCGAGGCCGCCCGCTCCTGGGCCGACGGCTTCGCCGAGGCGCTCAACGCCGAGTGCGGCGAGGAGCGGGCCGCGGAGCTGGCCCGCAGCTACGCCCAGGCCTTCCCCGACGGCTACCGCGCCGACTTCACCCCCCGCTCGGCCGTCGCGGACCTGCAGCACATCGAACAGCTCAAGCCCGAGGGCGACTTCACCCTCAGCCTGTACGAGCCGGTCGGCGCGGCCCCCGGCGAGCGGCGCTTCAAGATCTACCGCACCGGCGCGCCCGTCTCGCTCTCCGCCGTCCTGCCCGTGCTGCAGAAGCTCGGCGTCGAGGTCGTGGACGAGCGCCCCTACGAGCTGCGCCGCACCGACCACACCCGCGCCTGGGTGTACGACTTCGGGCTGCGGCTCGACCCGTCCCTCGGCGACCTCGGCGACGACGCCCGCGAGCGCTTCCAGGAGGCCTTCGCCGCCACCTGGACCGACGAGGCGGAGAACGACGGCTTCAACTCCCTGGTGCTGCGCGCCGGGCTGAACTGGCGCCAGGCCATGGTGCTGCGCGCGTACGCCAAGTACATGCGGCAGGCCGGTTCGACCTTCAGCCAGGACTACATGGAGGACACCCTCTGCAACAACGTCCACACCACCCGGCTGCTGGTCAACCTCTTCCAGGCCCGGATGTCGCCCGACCACCAGCGGGCCGGCAAGGAGCTGACCGACGGCCTCCTGGAGGAGCTCGACGGCGCGCTCGACCAGGTCGCCTCGCTGGACGAGGACCGCATCCTGCGCTCCTTCCTCACCCTCATCAAGGCGACGCTGCGCACCAACTACTTCCAGCGCCGTGACGACGGGCAGCCGCACAGCTACCTGTCGATGAAGTTCGACCCGCAGGCGATCCCGGACCTGCCGGCGCCCCGCCCGGCGTTCGAGATCTGGGTCTACTCGCCCCGGGTCGAGGGCGTCCACCTGCGCTTCGGCAAGGTCGCCCGCGGCGGCCTGCGCTGGTCCGACCGGCGTGAGGACTTCCGTACCGAGGTGCTGGGCCTGGTCAAGGCCCAGATGGTGAAGAACACCGTGATCGTGCCGGTCGGCGCCAAGGGCGGCTTCGTCGGCAAGCGGCTGCCCGACCCCGCGGTGGACCGCGACGCGTGGCTGGCCGAGGGCATCGCCTCGTACAAGACGTTCATCTCCGGGCTGCTCGACATCACCGACAACCTGGTGGGCGGCGAGGTCGTCCCGCCGAACGGCGTGGTGCGGCACGACGAGGACGACACGTACCTGGTCGTCGCGGCGGACAAGGGCACCGCGTCCTTCTCCGACATCGCCAACGAGGTCGCCGTCAGCTACGGCTTCTGGCTGGGCGACGCGTTCGCCTCCGGCGGCTCGGTCGGCTACGACCACAAGAAGATGGGCATCACGGCCAAGGGCGCCTGGGAGTCCGTGAAGCGGCACTTCCGCGAGATGGGCCACGACACCCAGACCGAGGACTTCACGGTCGTCGGCGTCGGCGACATGTCCGGCGACGTGTTCGGCAACGGGATGCTGCTCAGCGAGCACATCCGGCTGATCGCGGCCTTCGACCACCGGCACATCTTCCTGGACCCGACCCCGGACGCGGCCACCTCCTTCGCCGAGCGGCGCCGGATGTTCGAGCTGCCGCGCTCCTCGTGGGCGGATTACGACACCTCGCTGATCTCGGCGGGCGGCGGCATCCACCCGCGCACCGCGAAGTCCATCCCGATCACGGCCCAGGTCCGCAAGGCGCTCGGCATCGAGTCGAACGTCGCCAAGCTGACGCCCGCCGAGCTGATGAAGGCGATCCTCCAGGCCCCCGTGGACCTGCTCTGGAACGGCGGCATCGGCACCTACGTCAAGGCCTCGACCGAGTCGCACGCGGATGTCGGCGACAAGGCCAACGACCCGATCCGCGTCGACGGCGCGGACCTGCGGGTCAAGGTCGTCGGCGAGGGCGGCAACCTGGGGCTGACGCAGCTCGGCCGGATCGAGTTCGCCCTGGGCGGCGGCAGGATCAACACCGACGCGATCGACAACAGCGCCGGCGTGGACGCCTCGGACCACGAGGTCAACATCAAGATCCTGCTCAACAGCGTGGTCGCGGAGGGCGACCTCACCGTCAAGCAGCGCAACACGCTGCTCGCCGCGATGACCGACGAGGTCGGCGGCCTGGTGCTGCGCAACAACTACGCGCAGAACGTCGCGCTGGGCAACGGCATGGCGCAGGCCTCCAGCCTGCTCCACGCCCACCAGCGCTTCATGCGCAAGCTGGTGCGCGACGGCCGGCTCGACCGGGCGCTGGAGTTCCTCCCCACCGACCGGCAGATCCGCGAGCGGCTCGCCAACGGGCAGGGCCTGACCCAGCCCGAGCTGTCCGTGTTGATGGCGTACACGAAGATCACGGTCGCGGAGGAGCTGATCCACACCGACCTCCCGGAGGATCCCTACCTGCGCACGCTGCTGCACGACTACTTCCCGAAGCCGCTGCGCGAGAGGTTCGCGCCGCAGATCGAGAACCACGCGCTGCACCGTGAGATCGTCACGACGATGCTGGTCAACGACACCGTCAACACCGGTGGCACGACCTTCCTGCACCGCTTCCGCGAGGAGATCGGCGCGACCGGCGAGGAGATCGTCAGGGCGCACACCGCGGCCCGCGCGATCTTCGGACTGGCCGGGATCTGGGACGAGGTCGAGGCGCTCGACAACGTCGTGGCCGCCGAGGTGCTCACCCGGATCCGGCTGCACTCGCGCCGCCTCGTCGAGCGCGCCACGCGCTGGCTGCTCAACAACCGGCCGCAGCCGCTGGAGATCGCCGAGACGATCGACTTCTTCCGCGACGGGGTGGCCACCGTCTGGGCCCAGCTGCCGAAGCTGGTGCGCGGCGCGGACCTGGAGTGGTACCAGAACATCTACGACGAGCTGACCGGCGCGGGCGTCCCGGAGGAGCTGGCCACCCGGGTCGCGGGCTTCTCCTCCGCCTTCCCGGCCCTCGACATCGTCGATGTCGCGGACCGCGCGGGCAAGGACCCGATCCACGTCGCCGAGGTCTACTACGACCTCGCCGACCGGCTGCGGATCACCCAGCTCCTGGACCGCATCATCGAGCTGCCGCGGGCCGACCGCTGGCAGTCGATGGCCCGTGCGGCCATCCGCGAGGACCTCTTCGCGGCCCACGCCTCGCTCACCGCCGACGTGCTGGCCGCCGGGGACGGCACCTCCACCCCGGAGCAGCGCTACAAGGCGTGGGAGGAGCAGAACGCGGCGCTCATCGGCCGCGCCAGGACGACCCTGGAGGAGATCCAGGGCTCGGAGGAGTTCGACCTGGCGAACCTGTCGGTCGCGATGCGGACGTTCCGTACGCTGCTGCGCGCCCGCCGCTGAGCGCTCCCGAAGGAACCGCCGCCGGCCGGACCCCGCACACCGGGGCCCGGCCGGCGGCGCGCTGCCCCCCGGCGCGTCAGCGGGTGGTGCCCGGCGCGGGCGGGCTCGGCGACGGCCCTCCCGAGGTGCTGGCCGCGGGGGAGGGGGCGGGCGGCGCCGGGTGGTGGTGGCTGTCGCGCATGAAGGCGTAGGTCAGGGTCACCGCGAGGAGCAGGGCGACGACGCTGCCCGCGATCGCGAGCAGCGTCTGCTGCCGGAACGTTCCGCCCACCGGCGCGACGTCCGGGGTCGCGGTGCCCCAGTTGGACCAGGTGGCGACGACCGGCCCGAAGAGGTTGCCCGTCGGGGCCCCGGCGGCCGGGTCCGCGGCCGGATCGTCGGGTACCAGCGGCTCCGGCGCGGGCGGCTGCCGGGCCGCGACGGTGCGCCGCGCTATCTCCGCGGTCAGCCGCTCCGGCAGCCAGCCGGTGAAGTCGCGCAGCGGGCGCCCCGCCGCCCGTTCGCACAGCTCGGCCAGTTCGGCGGGCGCGGGCCGGTCGGCGGGATCGGCGGCCAGGCAGCGCTCCAGCACCGGGCGCAGCAGGTCGGGGTAGCCGGTCAGGTCCGGCGGCCGGCGGGCGGTGTTGGCGATCCGGGTGGCGAGGCTGACCGGGCCGCCGGGGCCGCCCTCGCCGTACGGGTGGCGGCCCGACGCGGCGACGGCGGCGACCAGGCCGAGCGAGAAGACGTCGGTCGCGGGGGTGAGGGCGTCCCCGCCGGCGTGCTCGGGCGACATGTACTGCGGGGCCGCGACGAGGCCCGTGCCCCGCGTCAGCCGCGCGGACTGGGCCGCCCCCGCCAGGCCGAAGTCCGCCAGCCAGGGGCCGTCCTCGCCGAGCAGCACGTTGCCCGGCTGCAGGTCGCGGTGGACGACCCCGCAGCCGTGCACCGCGCGCAGCCCCTGCGCCACGCAGCCGGTCAGCTGCAGGACGGCGGTGGGCGGCAGCGGGCCGAAGGCGGCGAGCGCGTCGTCGAGGGAGAGGCCGGGTATGTAGGCGGTGGCCAGCCAGGGCCGGTCCCCGCCGGCGTCGTGCCCGACGATGGGGACGACGTGGTAGCCCCGCACGTCCTGCGCGGCCCGCACGTCTGCCGGGAAGCGCCGGCGGAAGCCCTCGTCCCGCGCGTACGCGCGGCGGACCACCTTCAGGGCGACGGGCTGCCCGCCCGGGGCGTGCGAGAGGTAGACCGTGCCGAGACCGCCCTCGCCGATCCTGGCGAGCAGCCGGTACCCGGCGATCTCCCGGGGATCCTCCGGCCGCAGCGCGCCCAGCGCGCCGGGAGCGTCGCCGCTGACGCTGTCGTTGCTGGCGATGTCCGGCACCCCCGATAGGCGATCGAGGAACGATGCTATCGGTCCGAACTCCTGTGCATGGCACGGGAATCCGGCCATGAGCGGGTGCCGCGCCACCGGACCGGCGCAGGGGCGGCCGACGGCAGCGCCCCCGCCCTCCCGGCGGACCGGGCGGACGGGGGCGCGGAGGCTTCGCGGTGCGGCGGTGCCGCGGTCAGACCGTCGGGGTCGTCGGGGCCGAGGAGACCAGGACGAACTCGTTGTAGGGGAAGACCTTCCCGGCGGCGCGGGGGAAGGGGAAGGAGTACGTGCGCCGCGTGGTCAGACCCGCCTCGTCGGCGTACGCCCGCAGCTCCTCGAAGCCGACGAAGCGCACGTGCGTGGCGTCCGTGCGGTAGCCGGCCTCCTGCGGGGTGATGAGGACGACCGAACCGCCCGGCTTCAGGTACGGCAGGTACTGGGTGAGCAGCCCCTTCGCGACGTCCTCGTCCAGGTGCTCCAGCACGTGCGCGCAGAGCAGGCTGTCGAACGAGCCGGGCCCGCAGTCCGCCGCCTGGGCCAGCTCGTCCGGGGTGTACGCGGTCAGGCCGCGCTCGCGGGCGGTCGCCACCGACGTCGGGTTGTGGTCCACGCCCACGCTGTCGGGACCGCAGTTCTGCAGGTTCCGGCCCAGCCCGCAGCCGATGTCGAGCACCCGGCCCAGCTTCAGGCGGCGCAGGTTCCAGCGGTACGGGGCCTGCGTCGGGAGCAGCCGCTTGATACCGGCCTTCTCCAGGGTCGCCAGACGCTCGGTGTAGTTGGCGTCGGCGGTGCTCTTACGGTCCTGCGAGGTGTCGGACATCAGCCGGAGTAGCTTTCTCTGGGATGAACGGGAGGAACGCTGGGTGACGGGAGGGCGGCCCGGCCTGGACGGCCGCAGGCAGGCGATCCTGTCCGGGACAGCCTGGACGGATGGCGGTATCCGTGAACGCTAGCAGCGCGGAGAACGCAAACACCAGGGCCGACGGGCAGCGCCGAATTCCAGCTCCCGGACATGATCCGAGAGCAGCAGGTCAGCGGGGTAAGCGCGTACGGTCCCGGTCACGCGGGATCACCGTCGGCGAGGGTGAACGCCCCCTCGGCGGGCATGACCGGCAGCTCGCCCCCGAGGAGCAGCGGAGCGTCCGCCGGCCCGTCCGGAGCGTCCGCAGGCCGGGGCGTACGGTCCCACAGCTCCAGGTCGCCGGCGGGGGTGGACCCGAGGACCAGCTCGCGGCCGGGCCCGCTCACGTAGACGCCACCGGGCGCCGGCGGGCCGACGGCGATGCGCGTCGATCCGTCGGCCAGGGTGAAGGCGACGTCCCAGACCACGCTCGCGGCGGCTCCGGGAGCGGTGCGGGCGGCCGCCAGGTCGGCGAGGGAGAACCGGGACGTCACGACGCTGCCGGGCGCCGTGGCGGGGCCCACCGGGCGGCAGACCGCGGGGTACTCCAGCAGCGTTCCGGAGGGGCGGTGGGTCAGCCGCAGGGTGCGCGGCTGCTCCTTGCCGCTGTTGGCGGCGAGCAGTTCGACGGCGTCCTCGCCCAGCGCCTGATGGCCGGTGAGCCGGACGTCGACCGGTTCGACCACCAGCCGCAGCCCGCCCGTCCCGAAGCACGGGACCAGGCGCGTCCGGTCGTCCAGCGGGAGCGGCGCCGGTGCGGCGGCCGAGCCGCTCGCCCCGGCGAGCACCTCGGCGGTCCTGACGACACCGGCGGTCGCCACGGTGACGCCGAGCCGCCACTCGCCCGCACTCCACCGCCCGCCGCGGCGCAGACGCGCGGGGTCGACGGTGATCTCGAAGCCGGACCAGTCGTAGCAGTGCCGCTCCTGCCCCGAGGCGTACGTGGCCTCCGGGGCGGGCACGGTCCGCAGCGGCAGCAGGAGCCTGCGCCGCCCCGACGCCAGGAACGCGGTCTTCAACGACCTGCGCCGGGTGGAGGCGTCCAGGTTCCGGATGTAGGCGTAGCCCCGCAGGACGAGCTTGCCGTCCTGCCGGCGCGCCTCCAGGAGCCGCGACCGCACGGGGAGGTCGGCCGCGGAGAGCGCGGCCACGCCGTACGGCAGCCGGATCGCACCGCCGCCGGGGCCGGCGGGGAACTCGGCACGCCGGCGGAACGGGGTGCCCGCGACCGTGAAGCCGTCCCCGTTCTCCTCCTCGTGCGCCAGCACGGCGAGCAGGTCGTCGAGCCGGCCCTCGCGGACGAGGTGGTACCTGATCCGCTGCCCGACCGGGAGTTCGGCGAGAAGCGCGGGGTCGACGCGCGCGAGGAAGTCCCGGGCGCGGTCCATGAGGACCTCGCGGTACTCGGGGCAGGCCGGCGGCAGCGCCGCCACGCACCCCGGCAGCTCCTCGGTGAGGACGGAGCGGTCGTGGAGCCTCCGGTGCGGCGTCGTGTCCAGGAACCGGCCGATGCCGTCCAGGGCGGTGAAACGGTCGCGCAGGTCCTGGACGTCGGCGGGGTGGGGGATCGGGCGGGCGCGGTCGTCCCGGTGCTCGTGCAGGACGTCGACGGCCCCGGCCAGGACGTGCGCGCGGATCGTGACCGCGCTGTCCTCGTGGTGGACGTCCTCGGGGAAGGCGAGCGCGTGCCGGTCCCAGAAGGCGCGGCGGAAGACCCGGTTCGCCGCCGAACGGTCCGCCGGCAGCACGGCGCCGGCGCCCCCGGACGCGCCCCCGGACGCGACACCGGACGCGACACCGGGCGGGAGGACGGCCGCGAGGTCGGCGCCCGAGCGGTCCAGCCGGGCCACCAGCTTCTCGTACCAGCGCGGCGGGAGCGTCTCGTCACCGTCCAGGAAGGCCAGGTACGCGGTGCGGGGGTCCGCCTGCCCGGCTCCCGTGTTGCGGGCGTGGCCCAGGCCCCTGGTGCCCGGCCGCCCGGCGCGCACCAGGCGGAACCGCCGGTCGTCCGCGGCGAACCGCCGCGCGGTCTCCGGCGTGCGGTCCGCGGGACCGTCGTCGACCATCACCACGTCGAGGGCGTCCAGCGTCTGTTCCGCGACCGACCGGAGGCAGTCCTCCAGGTACTGCTCGGCACGGTGGACGGGGACGACGACGGTCAGTCGGGGCGTCATACGGAGGCTCGGGCCTTTCCTGGCGGGGTGCGGGTGCCGGGGCCGGCGTTGCCGCCGGCCCCTCCCGTTCGCCGGGCCTGCGCGACCCGGCGTGGCGGACTGATCCACCCACAGTAGCCGCTCGATCGCCCAACGTAGTCGCCCGGCAAGCGGTGTTGCCCGTCAGCCGCGGCGCAGCGCCTTCGTGATGAACGGCGGCAGCACGTTGACCGCGAAGCGCCGCAGCGGGGAGCGGCGCCTGGCCGGCGCGGGCTTCGGGGGAGCCGGAGCCGCGACCTGGACGGGCTCCGGCTCGGCCGGCGGGACGGCTTCGTGGCGGGAGACCGGCTGCGCCGGCGGGGTCGCCTTGCGGCCGCTGATGCGGATCAGCGGCTCGCCGACGACGGTCTGCACCTCGTGCCAGAGGTCGTCGCGGGTCCCCAGCCACTCCAGCAGCTCCGCGCGCACGGCCGCCGGGTCGCCCCAGGTGCCGTAGAGCTTGCGGTCGGTGATGCAGATGACGTGCAGCCCGCCGGTGGTGACGGCCTGCCAGGACGCGGCCGCGACGCCGGGGCAGTGCTCGGCGCGGAAGTCGTCGAGGACGACCACGCCGTGCGCCTTGAGCAGGTCGCGGGCGTCGGCGATGTCCGCGTGGACGTGCTCGTAGAGGTGCGAGGCGTCGATGTGGACGAACCGGCAGCTGTCGGCGGTGACATGGTCGGGTACCACCGAGGACAGGCCCTGCACGACCGTGGGCAGCTCGTCGTGGAAGGAGAGGTAGTTCGCCTCGAACGCCCGCCGGGTCAGCGTGGAGTACGACCGGGCCATCTCGTCGCTGTTGGCGGTGTCCTGGGCGGGCGCGTCGAACAGGTCGCAGACCGTGAAGCGCTCGCCCTCCCGCCGGTAGGAGCCGGTGAAGATGGCGCTCTTGCCCAGGTAGACCCCCACTTCGAGCAGGTCGCCGGGCTCGGTGAGCCGCTGCTGCCGGCTGAGCAGCCAGTCGAAGAGCAACTGGTCGGCGGGGAAGAACCAGCCCTTCACCTCGGAGAGCGCGGTGGGGGCGGGGAGCGCCTGTGCCGGCTCGGTGGGGGCGGGGGGTTGGTCGGTGGTCGTGGGGGCTTCCATGGGTGTTCCGTTCAGCTGGGCGTGAGTGAAGCGGAAAGGGTTCCGGTGTGCGGGCGGCCGGACAGCGCGCGCCCCTGGCCGGGGGCGGCCACCGGGCGGCGGTCCTGCGGCGGGATCACCGGCGGCAGGGTGTCGCCGCGGTTCTCCAGGAAGAGCCGGCGGACGACGCGCTCGGCGGCGTGTCCGTCGTCGAACGGGCAGAAGCGCTCGCGGAACGCGGCGCGCAGCTGCGCCGAGCGGGGCCCGCGCCAGGCGTCGGTCGCGAGGATGTCGATCAACTCGTCCTCGCTGCGCGCCAGGAGGCCGGGCGGCTGCGCGGTGATGTCGAAGTAGGCTCCGCGCGAGGCACGGTAGACCTCCCAGTCCTCGGCGTGGATGACGATCGGCCGGTCGAGATTGGCGTAGTCGAACATCAGCGACGAATAGTCGGTCAGCAGGACGTCCGACGCCAGGCAGAGCTGCTCGACGGACGGGTGCCGGGACACATCGAGGAAGGCCGACTGTCCGGCAGCGTGCTGGGCGCCGGTGTCATAGAGGTGATGCGTACGCATCAGGACCGTGAATCCGGGGCCAAGTTCGCGGGCGATGCGCTCCACGTCGAGGTCGGCGTGGAAGCCGGCGCGGTAGTCGCGGTGGGTGGGGGCGTAGAGCACGGCCGTGGAGTCGCGCGGGATGCCCAGCTCGGCGCGGACGCGCCGCACGTCCTCGGGGGTGGCCCGCTGGAAGACGTCGTTGCGGGGCTGGCCGTACTCCAGGGTGGTGAAGGCGGACGGGTAGGCGCGCTCCCAGGTGAGGGTGGCGTGGCGGCTGGAGGACAGGTTGTAGTCCCAGAGGTCCGCCTGGGCGAGGACGTGCGCCAGGTCCGCGCTCCGCGCGGCGGCCGGGAACTCCCGCAGGTCCAGGCCCATGTGCTTGAGCGGGGTGCCGTGGTGCGTCTGGAGGGTGAGCTGGCCGGCCCGCTTGGTGAAGCGGGGGTGCAGCTCGTCGTTGGTGACCAGGTACCTGGCCCGCGCCATCGCCGTCCAGAACGCGGCCGAGCCCGGCTGCAGCCGGCGCACCCCCGGCGGCAGGGTGTGGGCGTGCTCGGGGGTGGTGACCCAGGCGGTGCGCAGGTGCGGGGCCAGGTCGCGCAGCCGGGCCTCGATGGCGGCCGGGTTGCAGACGTAGCCGCGGTTGTCGTACGCGGAGAAGACCGCCAGCTCCTGGTCGAGGGGGCGCCGCCGCTGCAGGCGGTAGTGCAGCCGCAGCGCCGCCCCGCGGATCCGGCCGCCGCGGGCGGCGAGCCACGCCTGAGCCCGCAGCCGGGTGCGGTGGACGCCGCCCAGCGACTGGAAGGAGCGGCGGGCCCCCAGGCGGACCAGGGCGTAGCGCAGCCCCGCCTGGCTGAGGGGGGAGCCGCGGAAGGCCCGCGGGCGGTGCCGGCGGTAGTAGGCGCGGCACCGCTTGAAGTAGTCGGCGCGGGACGAACGCGGCAGCCGGTCGGGGGAGTTGTAGACGGTGGTGAGGTGGTCGAGCATCCGCCGGAAGAGGGCCGGCCGCCAGTGCTCCAGGCGGGGGTGGCCGTCGAGGAAGGCGAAGACCCGGTCGTACTGCTTGAAGATGTCGAAGTGCCGGCGGCTGGTCGTGCCGAGGAGGGTGCCGCGGCGGCGCTGCCGGTAGCGGACGCACACCTGGTCCAGGACGGCGATGCTGTCGGCGGCCAGCAGCGCCGGGTACGTCCAGGCGGTGGCCTCGTAGTAGCCGGGCGGGAAGGTGAGCTGCGCCCGCTCGGTGAACTCGCGGCTGTAGGCCTTGTTCCAGACGACGGTGAGCAGGTCGAGCAGCTCGGGGCGGTCACCCAGGGTGAACGTCTCGGGCCCCCGCTGCGCCAGGTGCCCGGCGAGCCGGTTGCGCCGGGCCTCGCCGTCCCAGTAGGTGCGCTCGTAGTCGAGGAGCAGGAGGTCCGGGCAGCCGGTCTCCTTGAGGCGGTCCGCGACCGCCAGCAGGGCGCCGGGGGCGAGCGTGTCGTCGCCGTCGAGGAAGAGCAGGTAGTCGCCGGTGGCGCGGTGCAGCCCGGCGTTGCGGGCGAGGCCGGGGCCGACGTTCTCGGGGAGGTGGAGTGCGGTGATCCGGCGGTCGCGGCCGGCGAACTCGTCGATGATCTCGCCGCAGCCGTCCGGCGAGCCGTCGTCGACCACGATCAGCTCGAAGTCGGTGAACGACTGGGTCGTCACGGATTCCAGGCAGGCCTGTAGATAGGCCTGAACCTTGTAGGCGGGCACGATGACGCTGAACCGGGGCAAGGGGCATCCAGGTGTTGACGCGGGCGCTGTGGACGGGCGCCCGCGTACACACGAGGATTGCTCGGTTATCGGATGAACCAGGACGTACGCGGCCGGTACCCGTTATATGCGGCGCAACGTCGCGGGGAGTGATCTGGTTACGGCGTCGTGGGGGTGCTTGATCACGACTACTTCACAGCGCCGGCCATCACCCCCGACACGAACTGCCGCTGGAAGGCGAAGAACACCACGAGCGGGACGACCATGGACACGAACGCGCCGGGCGCGAGGATGTCGATGTTGCTGCCGAACTGCCGGACCTGCTGCTGGAGGGCGACGGTGATCGGCTGCGAGTCGCTGTCGGCGAAGATCAGCGCCACCAGCATGTCGTTCCACACCCACAGGAACTGGAAGATCCCCAGCGAGGCGATGGCGGGCCCGCCCAGCGGCATGATCACGGTGGTGAAGAGCCGCAGCTCGCCGGCGCCGTCCAGCCGCGCCGCCTCCAGCAGTTCGCGCGGGATCTCGGCGAAGAAGTTCCGCAGCAGGAAGATCGCGAACGGCAGGCCGAAGGCGGTGTGGAAGAGCACGACGCCGGTGATGTCGCCGAAGATCCCGATGTCGCCGAAGAGCTGGGCGACCGGGATCAGCGCCACCTGGATGGGGACCACCAGCAGGCCCACCACGGCCAGGAACCACCAGTCCCGGCCCGGGAAGTCCATCCACGCGAAGGCGTAGCCGGCCAGCGAGCCGATGACGACGACGAGCAGCGTGGTCGGGACGGTGATCATGACGGTGTTGAGCAGCGAGTTGACGACGGTGTCGTTGCTGAGCAGCGACTTGTAGTTGGAGACGGTGAGCTCGGAGGGGGCGCTGAAGACCTTCCACCAGCCGGACGCCGCGATGTCCGTGGGGTCGCGCAGGGAGGACAGCAGCAGGCCGATGGTCGGCAGCAGCCAGAAGAGCGCCACCACGATGAGGAAGACCCGCACCGCGCCGCCGCTGACCCAGGAGGCGACTTTCGCCGCGATCGCGCTCATCGTCGTGCCTCTCTGCGCAGCCGCCGGATATTGAAGATCATCACGGGCAGGACGAGGAGCAGCAGGAGGACGCCGATCGCACTGCCGACACCCTGGTCGTTACCGCCGCCGAAGGACTTCAGGTACAGCTGCAGCGCGAGCACGTTGGCGTCGGACTGCGAGGCGCCGGGGGCGATGATGTAGACGAGGTCGAAGATCTTCAGCACGTTGATCATCAGCGTGATGAGGACCACGACCAGCACCGGTGCCAGCAGCGGCACGGTGATCTTCCGGAACACCTGCCACTCGTTCGCGCCGTCCACCCGTGCCTGCTCCAGCAGCTCACGCGGCACGCCCGCCAGGCCGGCCGCGATGAGCACCATCGCGAAGCCCGCCCACATCCAGATGTACGAGACGATGATCGACGGCGTGACCAGGCTCGGGCCGAGCCAGTCCACCCCGTTGTACTGGGTGGCGAAGTTGGACGCGGGCAGCCGCAGGTTGGCGCCGGCCGCCGAGGCCGGCAGCGCGAACGTGCCGTCGTCGCCGGACTTCGCCGACGCGACGACCTTCCCGTCCTTCACCGCCTCGACCTTGACGCCGGGCAGCGCCTTCTCACCGGCGTCGATCGCGCCGGCCTTCCCGCCGCCGCCGGCCTTGAAGTCCAGCCACACGGTGCCCGAGACCCCGCCGTCCGCCGCGGGCGCGGCGGGCTTCGCGTCCTGCGCGCCGCCCGGGATCTTGTTCTGCGGGATCCCGATCAGCGGCAGCGCCGCCGACGTGCCCGGCTGCGCCTGCGCCTTGGTGGTGAACGAGCCGCCCGCCGTCGGCGCGAGATCCGCGTTCGGGCGGGGCCTGGCACCCGGATAGGCGGACGCCTCGGCGAACGTGTCGTGGATCCCGACCACGACCGCGTTGGCGACACCGCGGTCCGGGTCGTTCTCGTACACCAGCCGGAAGATGATCCCGGCGGCCAGCATCGAGATCGCCATCGGCATGAAGACGACGAGCTTGAACGCCGTGCCCCAGGACACCCGCTCGGTCAGCACCGCGAAGATCAGACCCAGCACGGTGGCCACCACCGGGGCCACGACCACCCAGATCGCGTTGTTCTTGACGGCCGTCAGATTGGCGTGGTCGGTGAAGACCTCGCCGAAGTTCCTCAGGCCCACGAACGCCGAGTTGTCCGCGTCGAAGAAGCTGCGCTGGACGGTGTACCCGATCGGGTACACCACCAGCGCGCCCAGCAGCAGCAGGGCGGGCAGCAGGAAGGCGATCGCCACCCCGGGCCGGGTGCCGAGCAGGCTCTTGCGCTTCACGGGGGGTGGGCCGGCCGCGGCCGCGCCCCCCGTGGTCACCGTCGAGGCCACCGGCGCCTCAGTTCTTGTACGCCTTGGCGGCGTCCGCTTCGAGTTTGGCCTGGGCGCCCGCCACGTCGGTGGGCTTCACCAGGAAGTCCTGCAGGTCCTTCCACTCGCCCTCGCCCTTGGTGCCGCCGAAGGCGGCGGGCGCCTGGTCCGACATGTCGAAGCGGAAGTCGTCACCCGCCGAGATCAGCGCCTGCGCGATCTTCCGGGAGACCTCGTCGGGGTAGGCCGCCACGTCCAGCGACTTGTTCGGCGACACGAACCCGCCGGACGACGCCCACACCTTGGCCGCGTCCGTCGAGGCGAGGAAGGTCAGCAGCGCCTGGGCGCCCTTGCCGTCCTTCAGGATCACCGCGACGTCACCGCCGCTGACCACCGGCGCCTTGCCGCTGCCGACGGCCGGGAAGGGGAACACCTTGGCGTCGGTGCCGACCTTCGCCTTGGTGCTGGAGGAGATGACGGCGGCCGAGAAGTCGCCCTCGTAGACCATCGCGGCCCCGGGCGGGGTGCCGGTGAACGTCTGGGAGATCGACTTCGGGAAGTCGGTCTGCAGGGCGCCGGCCGGGCCGCCCGCGACCAGGTCCTTCTTGCCGAAGAGCCCGGCGAGAGTGGTCAGCGCGTCCTTGACGGACGGGTCCGTCCACTTGATCTTGTGCTGGGCGAGCTGGTCGTACTTCTCGGGGCCGGCCTGGCTCAGGTAGACGTTCTCGAACCAGTCGGTCAGCGTCCAGCCGTCCGCGCCGCCGACCGATACCGGCGGCGTGCCCGACTCGAAGATGGTCTCCGCAGCCTTGAGGAACTCGTCCCAGGTCTTCGGCTCGGCGACGCCCGCCTGCTGGAAGGCCGCGGCGTTGTACCAGACCAGCGACTTGTTGGCGGCCTTGGCGTAGACGCCGTACTGCTTGTCCTTGTAGGCGCCGAGGTCCTGCCAGCCCTTCGAGAAGTTCTTCGTCAGCTGGGCCTGTGCCTCGGGGCCGATCGGCTTGACCCAGCCCTTGTCCGCGAACTGGTGCAACACGCCGACCTGCGGCAGGAACGCGACATCCGGCGGCGCCCCGCCCTGGATCTTCGTCCCCAGGAAGGTGGACGTGCTGTCACCGGTCGGGACGAAGGTGACCGTCGCGCCGGTGCGCTTCTGGAACTCGTCCAGCACCTTCCGGAAGTTCTTCTGCTCGGCGCCCGTCCACACGGCGGCCACCTCGAGCTTCTGGCCCTTCAGATCCGGCAGCTGGAGCCCCGATGACGACGTCGGCGGGGCGCTGGAGTTCGGCCCCTCCTTCTTGTCATCACTGCCGCAGCCGGCCGCGGTGAGCGCCAGTGCGGCGGCCGCAACAACGGCCAGCGCGGTTCGTGCCTGGTGGTTGTGCGCGCGCGTGCTGAATGTACGCATCTGCTCATCCCCTCGGTCCGGTCCGTCTGTCCTACGCCTGCGCGGAACAGCGACGCAAGGGCATGGGCGGGGTATAGGGGTTGATCGTGACCTTGACGTGATGCGGCGTCAGCGGGGTTTGAAAACCCGAAAATTGGGCCCCCGGGCGAACCGCCGGGCCGGCGGTTCCCGCAGGGGCCGGCGCGTCCGGACCGGGGCCCGAGCGGACGCCCGCGCGGGCACCGCGGCAGGGGCTCGCGCGGGCATCGCACCCTCAGCTCGCGCGGGCGGCGAACCCGGGGCCCGCGCGGGCGTCACATCAGGGGCTGGGCCGGGCCCGCCCCCGCGGACTCGGCGGCGCGCTGCAGCGCGCTGGCGAGCAGCGCGAGGTCCGTCGGCCCGTTGCCGAGCTCGCGCAGCGGCCGGCGGGTCGGCGGGTCGCCCATCCGCTCCCACTCCAGCGGCACGACCGTGGGCCGCAGCGTCGCCGTACGGGGGATGCGGCCGCTGACCCGGCCCGCCTGGAACGGCACCACCGCGCCGCCGGGACGGCGCAGGTAGCCGCGGCCCGGCACCTCCTCGTCCAGCCCCGCCGGGTCCTCGACGTGGACCAGCAGGGCGGCCGACGCGGGATCCTCGGTGCGCAGCGCGATCCGCAGCCGCGACCGCTCGTCCGCCTCCGTCCCCGAGGTGCGCTCCGGGCGCCCCGTCGACACGACCAGGTGCACGCCGAGCCGCTCGCCCTCGCGGGCCACCGCCTCCAGCGCCCGCACGACGGAGCCGGCCGCCGGGCGGCCGGGGCTGCCGAGCCCCGGTGCGACCAGCGCGTCGAAGTCGTCGACCACGACCACCAGCCGGGGGAGTGCGGAGTCGCTGCGGGTCTGGACCCGCAGCGCGCCCTGCTCGGACGGCTTCCGGCCGTCGCCCCGCGAGCCGTCGCCGCGCAGATCGCCCCGCGCCGCCGCCTGCCGGGGCACGGTCACCAGCCGGTCCGCGTGCCACTGCGCGAAGCCCTGACCGCCCAGCAGCTCCTCGCGGCGCTTGAGCTCGGCTCCGAGCGCCTGGGCGAACTCGCGCATGCGGGTGGGGTCGGAGGCCGCCAGGTACGTCGAGACGTGCGGCAGGTCGGTGACCGCGCGCAGGCCCTCGCCGCGCTCGGTGCCCGCCCCGTCGACCAGGACCAGCGCCAGCCGGTCGGGCCGCTCGGCGGCGGCGAGCGCGGAGGCGACCGAGCGCAGCAGCTCGGTCTTGCCCGAACCCGCGGTCCCGCCCACCATCAGATGCGGCCCCTCGGCCGCCAGGTCCACCACGACCCGACCGCCGGAGCCCGAGCCCAGCACCGCCAGCGCCCGTCCGCCGGCCCGTGCGTAGCCGGTGAGGGGCGGCCGGTCAGCCTCATGCCCGTCCCGCCCGTCCCGCCCGTCCCGCTCGTCCTGTCCGTCCCGGCGGGTCGTCCGCTCGCCCGTGTCGTCCGGGGAGCCGTCCCAGCGGGCGGTGATCTTCGCGGGGGTGGCCAGCGCCAGGTCCAGCGCGTCCAGCAGCCGGACGGTGCGCGGCAGCGCGTTGCGGGCGCGCGGTGCCGTCGTGTCCGTCTCCCGCAGCGGCGCGAGCGCCCGCGCGAAGCGCTCGGCCCACGCGGGCGACACCGCGTCCACGACGACCTGCTCCGGACCGTACGGATCCATCCGCAGGGTCGTCGCCACGTCGCCGGAGAGCTGGGCGACGGCGCCGCACTCGGCCGCGAGCCGGTCGGGCGACTCGGCCAGGCACAGCACGTGGATGCCCGCCGAGGGGCCGACGGCCGCTATCCGGTCCAGGGTGTCGCGCAGCGCCGCCGAATCCGGGTCGCCGTCCACGACGACCAGGGTGAAGGGGCCCTCGCGGTGGGCGGCGGCCTCGGCGACGGCCTCCGGCGCGGCCCCGGCCCAGCCGGAGCCGAGCGGACCCTCCTCCAGGCGGCGGGCGAGTTCCGTGACGCGGGCTGCCGCCTGCTCGCGGTCGAAGGCGAGCAGCAGCCGGCAGTCCTGGCCGTGCGCCGGACGCAGCTGCGGCAGCCAGTTGAGCCAGGCCCACTCGTCGGCGCGCTGCTCGGCGCCGCGCGAGCGGTCGGCGCTGATCAGGACGAGCTCCAGCGTGCCGGGGGAGTGCAGCGCGCAGGCCTGCGCCAGCACCGCGCGGGCCAGCCCGGCCAGCCGCGGCCGCGGCCCGGCGAGGCCGAGCGCGAAGGTGTGCGGGTCGCGCAGGTCGACGGTGAAGGGGACGGTGCGCAGGGTGCCCGCGCCGTCCTCGGAGGGCAGGTCCGCGGTGCCCAGCCGCAGCGTCAGCGCGTCCGGATGCCCGGGTCCGCGCTCCCAGAGCCTGCGGCCGGGGCCGAGCGCGGTCAGCAGCACGGTGGCCGGGTCGGGCCAGCGGTCGCGCAGCGCGGCCGCCTCGGCGGCCAGCCGCGCGCCGTCCGCGCCCTGCGCCGCGGCGCTGCCGCGGCCGGCCGCCAGCCGCCGGGCCCACGCTCCTATGGTCCCGGCGACCCCGCCGCCGGGCTGCGGCGGCTGGGGCGGCCTCGGGACCCGCACCGTCTCGTCCTGCCGCAGCCGTTCGCCGCGGCCGTACGTCGCGGCCGGGTCGTCGGTGCCCGGGGCGCGGTCGTCCGCGTAGCCGTGCGAACCGCTGCGCGGGGTGTCGATCCGTCGGGAGGAGCCGGCGGGCGGGGCGGCCGGAGCGGTCGGAGCCGCGGCGGGCGGCCGTGACGGGGCGGGAGACGGCGAGACGGGAGACGCTGAGGCGGGAGACGGTGAAGGGGATGGTGCGGACGCCGGGCGGGGGCCGGGGTACGGGGCGGAGCCGTGGCCGGCGCCCGCCCTTCCCGGCCCGCCGGTCCGTCCGGCCGCGGGCGCGCCCGCGGCCGGGAGGGCGACCCGCAGATGGCCCTCGCTGTCGGGCGCCGCCGGGACGGGGGCCTCGCGCGGACCGGGCTCCACGTGGAGGGTCGATTCGCCGATCCGCAGCAGCGCGCCGGGAGGCAGCGGGACCGGCCGCTCCCCGACGGGGCGGTCGTCGACGGTGGTGCCGTTGGTCGAGCCGAGGTCCGCGACGGTGACCCGGCCGTCGGCGGCGACGGTGACCGTGCAGTGCAGCCGGGAGACGTCGGGATCGTCCAGCGGGACGTCCGCCTCGGCGGAGCGGCCGACCCGGACCTGGCCGCCCTGCAGCAGATGGACGCCGCCGGAGTCCGGACCGCCGACGACGCACAGCCGGGCCGGGGCGGAGGCGCCCGACGGGGGCTCGGCGTGCTGCTCGGCGGGGGTGTGCAGGGAGAGCACGGCGCCGTCCACGAGGGGCGGCATGCCGAGCAGCGCTCCCGGGTCGAGCCGTTCGGTGCCCGCGTAGAGCGCGGCGGAGGAACCGGAGGAGCGCGCGGGCCTGCCGTCGCCGGCTCCGGACGCGAGCGCTCCGGAAACCGCGCTCAGCGCGGTCCCCGCGGGGGCGGTGACCAGCACGTCGCAGGTGCGCCCCGCTCGGCCGCTGCGCGGCCCGAGGACGGTCAGCCGGATCTGCATCTCGTCCGCGGTCCCTTCTGCCCGGATGCCTGGCAGGAAGCTCCCCACCGCGCACGGGCGCGTCGACACGTACAAGCACGAGCGGGCGGGCGCCTGTTGCCCCGTCACACCCGTACGGGAAGCATCCTCCCACTTGCCACCGACAACCCGCCCCCGGTCCTGACAGTAGTGATCTTGAATGATCAGTTGTTGACCGGAAAGGTGCTGCTTGTCGCAATGAGAAGCGGTTCCGGGGCAACCATGTGGTGGTCGGCCGCGTCCTACTCCCGAGCTGCGCACTCCGCGCGCCCGGTCCGCACGCCGTCCCGCGCGCCCGGTGTACGCGGTCGGCAGCGGGCCGCGGGGGCCGTCCGCACTACAGTTGGCACGGTCGGGGCCCGACGGGCCGCGGCG
This sequence comes from Streptomyces sp. NPDC006733, assembly GCF_040636125.1. Classification (NCBI taxonomy): domain Bacteria; kingdom Bacillati; phylum Actinomycetota; class Actinomycetes; order Kitasatosporales; family Streptomycetaceae; genus Streptomyces; species Streptomyces sp. NPDC006733. Next base: position 41,977 of record NZ_JBEYJD010000045.1, read on the forward strand.
GAGCAGGGAACCACCAGGTGCCGCCTCCACCGGGTACCACGAAGCACCACCAAGACCAGGGAGTGCATGACGTGCGGCCGGTAGGCAGCAAGTACCTCCTCGAGGACGTACTCGGACGCGGGGCCACGGGGACCGTCTGGCGCGCCCGGGTGCGCGACGAGGACGGCGTCGTCGCCATCAAGGTGCTCAAGGAAGAGCTCGCGAGCGATCCCGACATCGTGATGCGCTTCCTGCGCGAGCGCGCCGTCCTGGTACGTCTGCGCCACCCGCACATCGTGCGGGTGCGGGACCTGGTGGTCGAGGGCGATCTGCTCGCCCTGGTGATGGACCTCGTCGACGGCCCGGACCTGCACCAGTACCTCCGCGAGAACGGCCCGTTCTCGTCGGTCGGCGCGGCCCTGCTGACCGCCGCCGTCGCCGACGCGCTCGCCGCCAGCCATGCCGACGGCGTGGTCCACCGCGACCTCAAGCCCGCCAACGTGCTCCTCGCCACCACCTACGGCGACGACGGCAGCCCGCACATGCACCCGATGCTCACCGACTTCGGCATCGCCCGTCTGGCGGACTCGCCCGGCATCACCCGCACCCACGAGTTCGTCGGCACTCCCGCCTACGTCGCCCCGGAGTCCGCGCAGGGCAAGCCGCAGACGTCCGCCGTCGACCTGTACGGCGCGGGCATCCTGCTCTACGAGCTGGTCACCGGCCGCGCGCCGTTCCGCGGCGACAACGCGCTGGAAGTGCTGCACGCGCACCTGAGCCAGGACCCGGTGCGCCCCGGCAACGTGCCGGAGCCGCTGTGGACGGTCATCGAGCGCTGCCTGCGCAAGAACCCGGAGGAGCGTCCCAGCGCCGAGAACCTGGCCCGCGCGCTGCGCGTGGCCGCCGCCGGGATCGGCGTGCACGCGACCCCCGCCGAGGCGGAGGCGGCGCTCGGCGTCGCCGCGCTGCTCGGCCCGGACCTCGCGCCGACCACCGTCCCCGGCAGCGCGGACCCGACCCAGGTGCTGCCCTCGCACCGCTACGACCCGAACGGCGCGACCGGCGTGCTGCCGCTCACCGGCCCGGGCCGGCCCGGCGGCGACGGCACCCGCGTCATGCCGCCGGTGCCCGACGGCCCGCCGCAGGGCTCCGCCGACCAGCAGGGCCCGCACCCCTGGCAGTCCCAGCTCAGCGCGGCGCGCCAGCGCGGCGAGCAGACCGAGCTGCAGTACCTCGACCCGGAGCAGGACCCGCTGCGGCGCAGGCCGCGGCGGCAGCCCGGCGGGCAGCAGCAGGGCCGGGGGCGGCAGGACCAGAACCAGTACCAGCAGGGGCAGCAGGGACAACAAGGGCAGCAGGGACAGCAGGGGCAGTACCAGCAGCAGGGGCAGTACGCCCCGCAGCAGCAGCCGTCCCGGCCGCAGCCGCGCTACCAGGCGCCGCCGCAGCAGCAGGACCAGCCGCGCTACCAGCAGCCGCAGCCCCAGCGGTACGAGCCGCAGCGGGTGCCGGAGCCCGCGCCCCGGCGCGAGCCGCGGCCGCGCGGCGCCAACCCGATGAAGATCCCGGGCCTGGGCTGCCTCAAGGGCTGCCTGGCGTCGATCCTCGTGCTGATCGTCATCTTCGTGGTGGTCTGGTACACGACGCCGCTCCCGGAGTGGGTCGACAGCGGCCAGAACCTCTGGGACACCACGACGGGGTGGATCAGCTCTGCCTGGGACAAGGTCAACGAGGTGGCGGGGTCGGGCAACTGACGCGACCGCGTCGCCCGCACCCGCCGCCCGCCCTCCCCGTACGTCGCGTGCCGCCGTGTACGTCGCATGCCGCCCCGTAGATCGCATGCCGCGACGGGCTCCGTCATGTCCGTGTTCAACGCCCTCCGCGCGGGCCATGCTGGCGACTTGTCGACACCTGGCGGGTGATTTCCCCCGCAGAACCACACGTCACCGCGCACCGGCCCCCCGAACGGCCGCCGGGCCGCGTAGTTTTGTCGCCAACGCGACAGTGCCGCAAGCGGCACGACGGACCGTCGGAGGAGTCGGAGCAGGCCTTGGCAAGGAAGATCGGCAGCCGGTACACCGCCCATCAGGTGCTGGGGCGGGGATCCGCCGGCACGGTGTGGCTGGGTGAGGGCCCCGAGGGTCCGGTCGCCATCAAACTGCTGCGCGAGGACCTCGCCTCCGACCAGGACCTCGTGGGCCGCTTCGTGCAGGAGCGCACGGCGCTGCTCTCGCTGGACCATCCGCAGATCGTCGGGATCCGCGACCTCGTCGTGGACGGCACCGACCTCGCGCTGGTCATGGACCTGGTGCGCGGCACCGACCTGCGGTCCCGGCTGGAGCGCGAGCGCCGGCTCTCCCCGGAGGCGGCCGTCGCCATCGCCGCCGACGTCGCGGACGGCCTCGCCGCCGCGCACGCCGCGGGTGTCGTGCACCGCGACGTCAAGCCCGAGAACGTGCTGCTCGACTCCGCCGCCCCGACCGGGCCCGGCGGCGCGCCGCCCGCGCTCCTGACCGACTTCGGCATCGCCCGCCTCGTCGACTCCCCGCGCCGTACCCGGGCCACCCGCATCATCGGCACCCCGGACTACCTCGCCCCCGAGATCATCGAGGGATTGCCGCCGCGGGCGAGTGTCGACATCTACGCCCTCGCGACCGTGCTCTACGAGCTGCTGGCCGGTTTCACGCCGTTCGGCGGCGGCCACCCCGGCGCCGTGCTGCGCCGCCACGTGACCGAGACCGTCGCGCCGCTGCCGGACATCCCGGACGAGCTGTGGCAGCTGCTCGCGCAGTGCCTCGCCAAGTCGCCCGCGTCCCGGCTCACCGCCGGTGAGCTGGGCGAACGCCTCCGCGACCAGTTGCCGCGACTGGCCGGCCTGCCGCCGCTCGACGTGGACGCGCCGGACGAGCACCCCGCCGACGCCGACGACGACACCCCGTACGAGCCGGACATCGGGCTCTTCGAGCCGCCGAGCCACCGCGGCGCCGTGCCGCTGGTGCGCGGCGCGGCCCCCGACTCCAGCCGCGACACCCACACGAGCATCAAGCTGCCCACCGCCGAGGAGCTGGCCGGGTACGGCCGGGGCGCCCGCTCCGGCGGCGGCTCCGGCGGGGCGGGCGGGTCCGCCGGCCGCCCGGCGAGCCCGCGCCACCGCGCCGTCTCCGACGCCGTGCGCCGTCGCCGGGTGCGGGTGGGCGCAGCGGCCGCCGCCGCGCTGGTCGTCGCGGGTCTCGGCGGCTGGGCCGTCGCCTCACTGGGCGGCGACTCCGGGCCGCAGGCCCCCGGGGACAACGACCACCCCACCACCGCCCCGCCCGCCACGCACCCCACCGCGCCCACCGCGGGCGCCGCCTCGCCGCAGGGCTCGGTCGGCTCCCCGGTCGAGCTGCCGCGCTGGTCCGCGTTCAGCGCGGTGCCCGCGCCCCGCGTGAAGCTGGTCGGCGGTCCCCGCGCCATCACGGTCGCCGGGACCACGTACGTCTTCGCCCGGGGCGAGGACGACGACATCTGGTACGTCACCCGGGGCGCCGGAGCCTCCGGCGGCTACAGCGCCTGGCAGCACCTGACGGGTATAGGAGTCGCCGACGACCCGGCGGTCGTCTCGGCCTCGCCGGGCCGCCTGGACCTGTTCGCGCTCGGCACGGACGGTCTGCTCTACCGGCGGACCATGATCAACAAGTCCTGGAACCAGTGGTACCAGGTCGACGAGCGCACCCGGTTCGACGCCGCCCCGGCCGCCGCGTCCTCCGAGCCCGGCCGCATCGACCTCGTCGGCCGCTCCGGCGGCGACCTGGTCACCGCCTCCCTCGTCGGCACCCGCTGGAACGCCTGGTCGGTGGTCCCCACCCCCGGCCGCATCACCGCCGCCCCCGGCCTCGTCTCCCGCGCCAGGGGGACCCTGGACGCGTTCGTCGTCCGCAAGGCCGACGGAGCCGTGCTGCGCCTGCCCTACTCGGGGGGCGCGTGGCGGCCGACCGTCGTCCTGCGGGGGCTGGACGCCGCGGGCCGTCCCGAACCACTGGCCTCGGGCGACCGCGTCTACGCCTTCGCCCCCGCCGCCTCCGGCGGCCTCTCCCAGGCCGCGGGCCCGGTCTCGGGCGGCGCGGAGTGGTCCGTCGCCCCCCTGCCCGGCGCCACGGCGGCCACCACCCCGGCCGCCGTCACGTCGTCGGGGCGGGTGCTGGAGCTGTACGTGCGCACGCCGGCCGGGGCCCTCACCCGGGCGACCGCGCAGGTCTGAGGCGGGGCGGGCTCCGGGGGCCGCGGACCGGCCGGGGAGAGTCGGGGAGGGTCGGGGAGGGGCCGCGGAGGCCCGCGCCCCACGGGATCGCCACCGGGCGAGAACGTCCCGTTCGACCAGCCGGTACTCTGGACCCGTGGCAGTCGTCGATGTATCCGAAGAGCTGAAGTCCCTCTCCTCGACCATGGGGTCGATCGAGGCCGTCCTGGACCTCGACGCGATGCGGGCCGATATCGTCCTCCTCGAGGAGCAGGCCGCGGCGCCTTCCCTCTGGGACGACCCGGAGGCGGCGCAGAAGATCACCAGCAAGCTCTCCCACCTCCAGGCCGAGCTGCGCAAGGCCGAGCAGCTGCGCGGCCGCATCGACGACCTGTCGGTGATGTTCGAGCTGGCCGAGGACGAGGGCGACGCCGATGCCCTCGCCGAGGCCGAGGAGGAGCTGACCGCGGTCCGCAAGGCGCTCGACGAGCTCGAGGTCCGCACCCTCCTGTCCGGCGAGTACGACGCCCGCGAGGCCCTGGTCAACATCCGCGCGGAGGCGGGCGGCGTGGACGCCGCCGACTTCGCCGAGCAGCTCCAGCGCATGTATCTGCGCTGGGCCGAGCGGCACGGCTACCAGACGGAGGTCTACGAGACCTCCTACGCGGAGGAGGCCGGCATCAAGTCGACCACCTTCGCCGTGAAGGCCCCGTACGCGTACGGCACCCTCTCCGTCGAGCAGGGCACCCACCGCCTCGTGCGGATCTCGCCCTTCGACAACCAGGGCCGCCGCCAGACCTCCTTCGCCGGTGTCGAGGTCCTCCCCGTCGTGGAGAAGACCGACCACCTGGAGATCGACGAGTCCGAGCTGCGCGTCGACGTCTACCGCGCCTCGGGCCCCGGCGGCCAGGGCGTCAACACCACCGACTCCGCCGTGCGGTTGACCCACATCCCGACCGGCATCGTCGTCTCCTGCCAGAACGAGCGCTCGCAGATCCAGAACAAGGCCAGCGCCATGAACGTCCTCCAGGCCAAGCTGCTGGAACGCCGCCGCCAGGAGGAGCAGGCCCTGATGGACTCGCTCGGCAAGAGCGACGGCGGGAACTCCTGGGGCAGCCAGATGCGTTCGTACGTCCTGCACCCGTACCAGATGGTCAAGGACCTGCGCACCGACTACGAGGTCGGCAACCCGCAGGGCGCCCTGGACGGCGACATCGACGGCTTCATCGAAGCGGGCATCCGCTGGCGCAAGGGCCAGCAGAAGGCTTCCCAGGACTAGTCGCCCGAGCGACAGGTCCTGTCGGCAACTGCCACCCGTCGGGTGGCAGTTGCCTTTTTTATGTCACAGCCACCTACACAACTGCCCGGCATAGGCCATGAATCCCGGCATTCCGGCTGGAATGACCTTGACGCTGTCGAGGATTATGGGAAAGGTGTTGCGCGGCATGCGTATGAGCGGGACGTGAGTTGCCGTCCTGTGCTGAGCTGCTCCACTTACATTGATCCGCTACTGGGGGTAATTACCAGATGAGCAAGAAGAACACACGACTGCGCATGGCGCGCATAGCCGCAGCCGCGGTCATCGCCACGGGTGCCTCCCTGACGGCCGTCGGTGTGGCCCAGGCCGTCACCGTCTCGACGAACGACACGGCGGGCAGCACCGAGGGCACGACCGTCGGCGTCACCGAGGGCACGACCGAGGGCACGACGGTCGGCGTCACCGAGGGCACCACGGAGGGCACCACCGTCGGCGTGACCGAGGGTACGACCGAGGGCACGACCGTCGGCGTCACCGAGGGCACCACCGAGGGCACCTCGACCGGCACGAGCACGGGCACGTCGACGGGTACCTCGACCGGTACCTCCACGGGCACGAGCACGGGCACGTCGACCGGTACCTCCACGGGCACGTCGACGGGCACCAGCACCGGCACGTCGACCGGCACCTCCACGGGTACCAGCACCGGCACCTCGACCGGCACGTCGACCGGTACCTCCACGGGCACCTCGACCGGCACGTCGACCGGTACCTCCACGGGCACCAGCACGGGCACGTCGACGGGCACGTCGACCGGCACCTCCACGGGCACCACCACCACCGGCACCACGAGCGCCGGCACCACCGGTAGCACCAGCACCGGCACGTCCGCGGGCACCACGGGCGGCTCGTCGTCCACCGGCTCCACCGGTGGCGGCAACACCTGCACCCTGACCGGTGACAGCGTCAACTGCAACAACACCGGCACGGACAACTCGAACACCAAGCCGGTGGCACAGGGCAACACCAACCAGGAGCTGGCGAAGACCGGTTCCGGCGAGACCACCTTCCTGCTGGTCGGCGCCGCGACGATGATCGCCGGTGGCATCGGCTTCCGCATGATGCCGCGCCTCACCAACCGGCGCACCGCTGCCTGAACAGGCAGCCAGTAGCTGATCAGCGGAAGAGGGGCCCGGAGCGCGCAGGCGGCGCGCTCCGCGCCCCTCTTCTGCGTACCGGGGCAGCGCCGGGGCGGGTTACGGCGCCGGGCGCGAGGCGGGCGCGCCCGCCTTGATGCGGTGGAGGAAGGCCCGGAGGGCCGCCGGAGTGGTGGCGAGGACCGTGTCGGGGTTGTCGCTCTCGCGAAGGTGCAGACCGGCGGCGGATATGCCGATCTCCACGCAGTCGTTGCCTTCGGCGCCGCCGGAGAACGAGGACTTTTTCCACTTGATGGAGGACGCCACGGTTCTGCCTTTCACAAGCTCTGTGCGATGCGGTGGATGAAGTCGCGGGAAGCGGAAGTTGGAAGGGACGAACCTTCGATTCTGTCGAAGAGGGTCCGATACTTCTTGAGCTGGGATTCCGCGTCCAGCAGGAGGCCGCCGTGTGCCGTGTCGAGCTGCACGGTGTCGAGCTGCGGCACAGGGCCGCCCACGTAGAGCATGGAGTAGCCGGCGCCTCCGAAGTCCTCCACATCGAAGGGGATCACCCGGACGGTCACGTGGGGGAGTTCCGCCATCGTCAGGATGTGTTCGAGCTGGGCTCGGGCGACTTTGGCTCCGCCCACCTTGATGCGCAGGGCGGCCTCATGGATAACCGCTTCGAACGGAGGGGCGGAGTCGCGCTCGATGGCCTCGCGCCGTCGCATGCGGTGGGCGATCCAGGCGTCGAGTTCGCCCGCCGGAAGGTTCGGGTTGGCGTAGGAGAAGGCGGCTCGGACATGGTCCTCGGTCTGGAACAGACCCGGGATGTGCAGAAGCTGGAGCGTGCGCAGGAACGACGCGTGGTGTTCGAGCTCGGCCAGATCGAGGGCGCGCGGGACCATGACGCCCCGGTACTCCTCCCACCAGCCCTTCTCCCGCCACTCGTTGGCCATGGTGACGAGGGCGTCGATGAGATCGGCGTCGGCGCACTCGTAGAAGGCGGCGAGGCGTCGGAGACGTTCCTCGCTCACCCCGAAGCGACCTGCCTCGATGTGGCTCACCTGAGTCTGGCTCGCGCCCAGCAGATCTCCGGCCTCGCGCGCGGTGGCACCTGCGGCTTCGCGCATCTTGCGCAGTTCGGCGCCCAACCGCGCCTGTCGGGCTGTGGGCTTGGCTCTCGGCGGCATGGGTTCCTTCCGTCCTCGCACTGCTGAGTGTCGCGCTCAACCGCGGCCGGGTCCAACTCGTTCGGGGTCAGATTGTCGGACACGCTTGATACGTATCATCTATGTCCCCTAGGGTCCGTGACGTAGGTCACCAGCGGGCGGCCGTCTCGCCGCCCGGTTCAGTCCCGCCCTGCCCGCGCAGCGGAAGTGCACCCTGTCGCCGTTGGCGAAGGGCACTGCCACCGTTCGTGCGGATTCGGCCTCGTACGGAAGTCGAGACGTCCCATGAACCCGCAGATCTCCGCCGCCCTCGCGCGGCCTGCCCGCGGCGGTGCCGCGACGCCGCACTCCTACACGTTGTTCTGTCCGCCGCTGATCACCTCGCCTCGGATCGGTCGCGACTTCGTCGCCTCCGCGCTGCGGGCGCTCGGGCTGGACCGGATCGTCGACAGCGCGACCCTGTGCGCGTCCGAGCTGATCACCAATGCGTATCAACACGCCAAGGGCGCCGGGTCGTTGCTGTGGCTCGCCGTGGAGGCGGAGTACGTGCGGGTCACGGTCTACGACGGGGGGTCGGAGCCGCCGGTCGTCGCCCGGGGGCGCGCGGAGCGCGGTGGGGACGAGGGGGGTCGCGGTCTGGTGCTGGTCTCGGCGCTGGCCGATGACTGGGGGACGGTCCGGGGCGCCCCGGTGGGGCCCGGGGCCGGGGAGGGCAAGGGGGTGTGGTTCACGCTGGCCGTGGCGGCGTAGTTGCCCCACCTTGCACGTCGCTGCCGGGGGTGGGGGCGAGGGTGGGTGATCGGGTGATCGGATGAACAAACGGCGGGAGCGGGGCCGGAGTTCGGGCCGTGCGGAGGGGTGCGTCTGCGGCGCTGCGCACCTTGACCGGGCGGAGGGGGAGTGCCCCGGCGCTGCGCGCCTGGCAGTGGGCCGCCCCGCTGCGCGGCCCGGGAGGCGCAGCGGATTCCGGTCCGCTGCGCTCCCCGGGCGGGGGCGGGCGGGGGAGTGGGGCGTGCGGCCGGGTTGGTCGGGCCTCGGCTGCTGCCGGTGGATCACCTTGGGTGGCCGGAGCTGCACTCGGCGGCCTTCTGTGCGTCCTGGTGATCCATGCCGGCTCGGCGAGGGTTCCGCCGCTGCCGTCAGGCGACTCCTTGTGCGTCCTGCTGATCCACACCGGCCCGGCGAAAGTCCCGTCGCTGCCGCCAGGCGGACCTCTGTGCGTCCTTGGTGATCCGTACCGGCCCGGCGAGGGCATGCGCTGCCGTCGGGCGACTCCCGTGCGTCCTGGTGATCCACATCGGATCGGGGGGTGCCTCGGGCGTCCCGTGGGGCACGTTCGGTCCCACCGGTAGCACTCCCCGGGGGTGCGCTCCCCTATATACGCCTGCGCTGCGCGCGGCTACGTGGCGTGTTCTACCACCAGGACCACTGCCAGCAGCGTTACCAGGAGGGCGATCAAGGCGGCCGGGCTCAGGGCCGACCAGGGGTTCTCCTGTTGGAGGCGGGCGCGGTTGGCGCGGCAGACCGCGCAGCGGCCCTCGCTCACGGGGCCGGCGCAGTTCGCGCACACCAGTCGGTCGGATGTCATGCGATCTCCTCCTCGGCCGGTGAACGCGCCATTGGGCCGTTCGGTTCCTCCACTGTGCCAGCTTCGGGCACAATCGGCGCGCCTCGCATGATTTCAGAGCGTGAGGTGCAGGCCCTGATGCCTGGTTTGTCCCCCTGTGCCCTGTGCTCAAAACCACGAACCCAGGACGCCGACTGCGCGCCCCTGCGCCGTTCGCGTATGGTCGCCCACACCAGGAGAGCCGCCCCTGCGGTTGTCCGCCCCCAATATCCGGCTACCTCACTGGTGCGAACGTGATCCGATTCGACAGCGTCACCAAGACCTACCCCAAGCAGAACCGTCCTGCACTTCGGGATGTCTCGCTGGAGATCGAGAAGGGCGAGTTCGTCTTCCTCGTCGGTTCCTCGGGGTCCGGAAAGTCGACGTTCCTCCGGTTGATCCTGCGCGAGGAGCGCACGGACACCGGCATGGTGCACGTCCTGGGCAAGGACCTGGCGAGGCTCTCCAACTGGAAGGTGCCGCAGATGCGGCGCCAGCTGGGCACGGTCTTCCAGGACTTCCGGCTGCTTCCGAACAAGACCGTCGCGGAGAACGTGGCGTTCGCGCTCGAAGTGATCGGCAAGCCGCGCGGGACGATCCGCAAGACGGTTCCCGAGGTGTTGGACCTGGTCGGCCTGGCCGGCAAGGAGGACCGCATGCCGGGCGAGCTGTCGGGTGGTGAGCAGCAGCGCGTGGCCATCGCCCGCGCCTTCGTCAACCGCCCGATGCTGCTGATCGCGGACGAGCCGACGGGAAACCTCGACCCGCAGACCTCGGTCGGCATCATGCGGCTCCTGGACCGCATCAACCGCACCGGGACCACCGTGGTGATGGCCACCCACGACCAGAACATCGTCGACCAGATGCGCAAGCGCGTCATCGAGCTCGAGAAGGGGCGACTGGTGCGCGACCAGTCGCGCGGTGTCTACGGCTACCAGCACTGAACCGAACCGGGTTCCGTTCCGTAGTCATAGCCACCAGCCCCCTGAAAGGACATCATGCGCGCCCAGTTCGTCCTGTCGGAGATCGGCGTCGGTCTCCGGCGCAATCTCACCATGACCTTCGCGGTGATCATCTCCGTCGCCCTGTCGCTCGCCCTCGCCGGCGGATCCTGGCTCGCCAGCCAGCAGGTCGACGCCATGAAGGGGTACTGGTACGACAAGGTCCAGGTGTCGATCTTCCTCTGCAACAAGGCGGACGTGAAGAGCACCCCCTCGTGCTCCAAGGGTGCTGTCACGGACGAGCAGAAGAAGGCGATCAAGGCCGACCTGGAGAAGCTGCCGGTTGTGGAGACCGTCTTCTACGAGTCGGCGCAGGAGGCGTACAAGCACTACCAGGAGCAGTTCAAGGACTCGCCGGTCGCCGGGTCCCTCTCTCCTGACCAGCTGCAGGAGTCGTACCGCGTCAAGCTCAAGGACCCGACGAAGGTGCAGGTCGTCTCCAGCGCCTTCGCCGGCCGTCCCGGCGTCCAGGAGGTCCAGGACCAGCGCAAGTTGCTGAAGAACCTGTTCGACCTGCTCGGCGGCATGACGTGGATGGCGTTCGGCACCATGGTCTTCATGGTGATCGTCGCGATGCTGCTGATCATCAACACGGTGCGCGTCTCGGCGTTCAGCCGGCGGCGCGAGACCGGGATCATGCGCCTGGTGGGCGCCTCCGGCTTCTACATCCAGATGCCGTTCATCGCCGAGGCGGCCTTCGCCGGGCTGGTCGGCGGCGGGGTGGCCTGCGGCATGCTGATGACCGGCCGGTACCTGCTCATCGACCACGGGCTGAAGCTGCAGGACAAGATCCCGCTGGTGCACTTCCTCGGCTGGGGCGACGTGATCAAGGTCCTGCCGCTGGTGCTGGTGTGCAGCATCCTGATGCCCGCGCTGGCGGCGCTCGTCACGCTCCGTAAATACCTCAAGGTCTGAGGGCCGCTTCGGGTGGTCTGCGGTCAACTCTCCGTATGGCGCCCGTTTCTGGCCTAGACTTCCCGCCATGTCCGGCCCGTTGAAGTTCGGGACGCCCCGCGGCTCGCGCCGCGGGGCCGCCCTGACGATCCTCTGTGTGGGCCTCGGAGCCGTGGTGGCCACCGGCACGGCGGCCGGCACCCTGGCGGTTCCCGCGCGGTCCGCGTCGGCGGCGCAGAGCAGGATCCCGGCGGGCAACGTCGCGGACTCCGACGAGATCGCGAAGGCGATCGACGACGGCAAGGTCGGCCCCGAAGCCGCTGAGGAGCTGGTCAGCCGCAGCGGGGACCGCTGGTCGTCCTTCTACACCGCCCAGGAGTACGCGGGCCTGCAACAGGCCCTGGACGGCCGCTACGTGGGCGTCGGGATCTGGGTGCGGCGTACCGGCAGCGGCTGGATCCAGGTGGCCCGGGTGCAGACCGGCAGTCCCGCGGCGCTCGCGCGGGTGCGGGTCGGCGACCGGCTCCGGACGATCGACGGGGTGCGGACGGACGGCAAACCGGTCACGGAGGTCGTGGCGGAGCTGCGCGGCGACAACACCGCCGGGTCCGTCGTGCGGCTCGGCCTGGACCACGTCGGCGGCGCCCCGGGCGCCGGCGGGGGTAACCGCGACATCACGCTGCGTCGCCAGGTGCTGGCCACGGAGGCCGTCACGGTCGGGAAGCTGGAGGGGGACGTCACCTCCATCAAGATCGAGGCGTTCACCAAGGGCGTCGGCGGGCAGGTGCGGGCCGCGGTGCGGGACGCGGTGCGCGCGGGCAGCCGCGGCGTGCTGCTGGACCTGCGCGGCAACTCCGGCGGTCTGGTCACCGAGGCCGTCACCGTCTCCTCGGTCTTCCTCGACGGCGGCCTCGTCGCCACCTACGACGTGCACGGCCGGCAGCAGGCCCTCTACGCCAAGGACGGCGGCGACACCGAGACCCCGCTGGTGGCCGTCGTGGACGGCGGCACCATGAGCGCCGCTGAACTGCTGGCGGGCGCGCTCCAGGACCGCGGCCGGGCGGTCGTGGTGGGCTCGCGCACCTTCGGCAAGGGCTCGGTGCAGATGCCCAGCGAGCTGCCGGACGGCTCGGTCGCCGAGCTGACCGTCGGCCACTACAGCCTGCCCGACGGGCGGAACGTGGACGGGCGGGGCATAGAGCCGGATCTCACGGTGAGCGGCGGATCGACCCCCTCGGGCGGCTCCGACAAGGCCGTGGCGGAGGCCAGGGAAGTATTGAGTGGCCTCAGACCCCCCTCCTAGTGCGAGAATGGCCGCGCTATGGCGAAAGAGACTGGTCACAAGCTGATCGCGCAGAACAAGAAGGCGCGCCACGATTACCTCATCCTGGACACCTTCGAGGCGGGCCTGGTGCTGACCGGCACCGAGGTCAAGTCGCTGCGCATGGGGCGCGCCTCGCTGGTGGACGGCTTCGCGCAGCTCGACGGCGGTGAGGCGTGGCTGCACAACGTCCACATCCCCGAGTACACCCAGGGGACGTGGACGAACCACGCGGCGCGGCGGAAGCGGAAGATGCTGCTCCACAAGGCCGAGATCGCGAAGCTGATCCACAAGACGCAGGAGTCGGGGCACACGATCATCCCGCTCCGGCTGTACTTCAAGGACGGCCGCGCGAAGGTCGAGATCGCGCTCGCGAAGGGCAAGAAGGAGTACGACAAGCGGCAGACCCTGCGCGAGAAGCAGGACACCCGCGAGTCGAACCGGGCGATCTCCGCGGCCCGGCGCAGCCAGCGCGCCTGACGCCGCCCGCCTGACGCCGCCCGGCGCGGCGCGGGCCGCACGGGAATGCAGTGGCCCGTCCACGTGTTGGTCACGTACGATGGGTGCAGCGCCACCGGGTCCGTCGGGTTCGCCCGCCTGTTCCGGTGACACCTTGAAAAAACAACATGGGGATGATCGGTTTCGACTGGGGATGTCGAAGCAGGGGAAGCGAGCCGAGGAAGCGGCAATGATCTCGTAAACCATATGTCGCAAAACATAATCGCCAACACCAAGCGCGATGCCTCCGCTTTCTCCCTCGCTGCCTAATAAGTAGCTAGGAAGAAAGCTCTACGGAGTGTCAGCCCAGGAGCTGTTCCCGGCCTGGATCCTGGCATAATCAAGGGAACTAAACTTCATGACCCGGTCACGGGGGCTTGAAGGAAACCAAACAGTGACTGAGCCCGTTGGCAACTTGTCCGCGTGATTGCCAGGGCCGAGAAAAGCACAGCGGACTGCGCTCGGAGAAGCCCTGTTTCCGCACCACAGGACGCGGGTTCGATTCCCGCCATCTCCACCACCCCATGTATGACGAAGGCCTCGCCGCTCACCGCGGTGGGGCCTTTCTCATGTTCAGGACCGGCAGGGCCAGGCCGGCGGCGAGGGCGCCCGCGGCGGCGGGGAGCCAGAAGCCGGTGCCCGGGGGAAAGCGCTCGGCGACGGTGCCGGCCAGGGCGGCACCGGCGGAGATGCCGGCCAGGATGCCGGTGACGGCGAGCGTCATCGCCTCGTTGAGGCGGTGCGGCGGCGCCAGGTTCTGCACCAGGGTCATGCCGTTGACCATGGTGGGGGCGGTGGCGCAGCCGGCGAGGAAGAGGCAGCAGGCGAGCGTCGGCAGGTCGCGGGCGAGCAGCGGCAGGGTCATCAGCGCCGCCATCGCCGCGACCGTGGCCGCGAAGCGGGCCGTGGCGGGGCCGGTGGGCCGGAGCAGGCCGTAGAGCAGCCCCGCGGCGCCCGATCCCGCGGCCTGCAGGGCGAGGACGGCGCCGGAGGCGGACGCGTGCCCGCGGGCGTCGGCGAAGGCGATCGTGGTGACCTCCAGGGCGCCGAAGATCACCCCGGTGCAGCAGAACACCGCCAGCAGGGCCGGCAGGCCGGATATGCGCAGCAGGGAGCCGCTCCGGGTCGCGGGGCGCCCGGCGGCGGGCGGTTCCGTGCCGCGCTGGGCGACGAAGAGCAGGACGCCGACGAGCAGCAGGACATTGGCGGCCAGCATCCCCGCCTCGGGGAAGAGCGCCGTGCACAGGAACGCGGCCAGGACCGGGCCCAGCAGGTAGCAGAGCTCGTCCGCGACCTGCTCGAAGGAGTTGGCGACGTGGCGGGCCGCGGGGTCGTCGCGGTAGAGGTGCGCCCAGCGGGCGCGGGACATGCCGCCGGTGTTCGGGCTGGTCGACCGGGCGGCGTACGCGGCGAACAGCGTCCACGAGGGGGCGTCGTACCGCACGCACAGCAGCAGGGCGAGGCAGGCCGTGAAGGACCACATGGCGGCCGGCAGGGCGACCCTGGCCTGCCCGTACCGGTCGGTGAGGCGGGCGATGAGCGGGGCGAGGACGGCGGTCGCGGCCATGCCGGCGGCGGCCACGGCGCCCGCCAGCGCGTAGGAGCCGCGGGTGGTGGCGATCATGATGATCAGGCTGACGCCGAACATCCCCATCGGGACGCGGGACACCAGGCTGCCCGCGGTGAAGGCGGCGGCGCCCGGCGCGGCGAAGATCCGCCGGTAGGCGCCCAGCCGCCCGGACGGCCGGGCGGTGCCCCGGCGCCGGGCGGCGGACCGGTGGACGGACCGGCAGGCGGGCCGGTCGGCGGGCCGGGGCGCTGCGAGGCGGTTGACGGTGGGGTCGGCGGCGATCAGGGTGCCGCCGGCGGCGGTGAGGAGCAGCGGCGCGGGAGGGTGGCTGGGCATGCGATCAGCCTGGCGGCGGGCGCGCGGCCGGGTCCAACACCAGATCGGCGGCCATTGACGCGGCTCTGTTGTCAATCGACCGGCCGTGTTGAATGGCCGCGTGCCCCACGACCTGGAACCCCGTCTGCTGCGCGCCTTCGCCGCCGTCGCCGAGGAGCTGCACTTCTCCCGCGCCGCGGCGTCCCTCTACGTGGCGCAGCAGGCCCTCAGCCGCGACATCCGGCGGCTGGAGCGCGAACTGGGCACCGACCTGTTCGTCCGCACCACCCGGCGCGTCGAGCTCACCGCCGACGGGGAACGGCTGCTCCCGTACGCGCGGCGGGTGCTCGCCGCGCAGGACGAGCTGGCCGCGGCCTTCGCGGCGGCCGACCGGCCGCTGCTCGTCGACGTCAGCGCGCCCGTCAGCACCGGGCGCCGGGTCCTGGACGCGGCCCGCGCGGCGGCGCCCGGCAGCGAGCTGATCGCCCGCTTCCACAGCGGCCTGACCGGCGCCGCCGCCGAGATCCTCGCCGGGCGGCTCGACGTCTCCTTCGGCCGCGTCGCGGGGCTCGCCCCGGCCGTGCTGTCCCGGCTCGACCACCGGCCGGTGCGCTGCGAGCCGATGGCCGTGGTGCTGCCGCTGGAGCACCCGCTCGCACACCTGGAGCGGATCCCGCTGGACGCGCTGGCGGGGGAGACGCTGTACGCGGGGGCCGGCAACGCGACCACCGCCGAGTGGACCGACCTCGCCGAACGGCTCTTCGCCGGCCGGGGGATCGCGGTGGCCGCGCCCTTCCCGCAGATCGCGGGCGCGGCGGAGTTCATCCGGCTGGTGGCGAAGCACCGCTGGCCGGTGCTGGCCACCACCGAGTTCCTCGACATGCCGGACGCGGTGCTCCGGCCGCTGGTGGACCCCGTGCCGCTCGCCCTGGTCTCGATGGTCTGGCGCCGCGGACTGCGCCACCCCGGGCTGTCCGCCCTGCACGACGCGGTGACCGCCCTGGCGGCGGCGGGGGAGTGGCTGGAGCGGCCGGCCGGCAGCTGGCTCCCGGACCCCGACGCCCGCCTCGCGGCGTTCCCCCTTCCCGGCGGCGACCGTCCGGCCGCCGCGCACTGAACCGCGACTGCTCACAGCGCCCCCCGGCGCCGGGTGAGTGCATGGTTCCCCCCGCGTCACGTCGGGCCATCGGGCGGTAACCGGCCGTTCCTACTGTCGTGGTGGACACCCGACACCGGCAGGGCCTGGAGGCGTCATGCACAGCACCGCTACGGAGACACGCAGGGGAGGCCGCTGGATCGAGCGGTGGGACCCGGAGGACACCGAGTTCTGGGAGAACGGCGGGCGCAGGATCGCCAACCGCAATCTGCTCTTCTCCGTGCTCTCCGAGCACATCGGCTTCTCGATCTGGACCCTGTGGTCGGTCATGGTGCTCTTCATGGGCCCCGAGTACGGCATCGACCCGGCCGGGAAGTTCTTCCTGGTGGGCATGGCGACCGCGGTCGGCGCGCTCGTCCGGATCCCGTACACGTTCGCCGTCGCGCGCTTCGGCGGCCGCAACTGGACGATCTTCAGTGCGCTGATGCTGCTGCTCCCCACCGTCGCGGCCGCGATCGTGATGGAGCCCGGCACCTCGTACGGCACCTTCCTGCTGGTGGCGGCGCTCACCGGGGTCGGCGGCGGCAACTTCGCCTCCTCCATGACCAACATCAACTCGTTCTTCCCGCTCCGCAGGAAGGGCTGGGCGCTCGGTCTCAACGCGGGCGGCGGCAACATCGGCGTGCCCGTGGTCCAGCTCGTCGGGCTCCTCGTCATCGGCACGGCGGGCGCCTCGCACCCGCGCATCCTGCTCGCCGTCTACATCCCGCTGATCGTGATCGCGGCGGCGCTGGCCGCGCTGCGGATGGACAACCTGGCACCGGTCAGGAACGACACCGGGGCGGCCCGCGAGGCGGTGCGGGACGCGCACACCTGGATCATGTCGCTGCTCTACGTCGGCACGTTCGGCTCGTTCATCGGCTACAGCTTCGCCTTCGGCCTGGTGCTGCAGAACCAGTTCGCCCGCACCCCGCTGCAGGCCGCGTCGATCACCTTCATCGGGCCGCTGCTCGGCTCGCTGATCCGCCCGGTCGGCGGTCACCTGGCGGACCGCTTCGGGGGAGCGCGCATCACGCTCTGGAACTTCCTGGGGATGGGCGCCGCGACCCTCGTCGTCATCCTCGCCTCCGTGCAGAAGTCGCTGCCGGTCTTCACCACGGGATTCATCGCCCTGTTCGTGCTCACCGGGCTCGGCAACGGCTCGACGTACAAGATGATCCCCGGCATCTACCACGCCAAGGCGCTGGCCCAGGGGCTCACGGGCGAGGCGGCCGCCGCGTACGGGCGCCGGCTCTCCGGGGCCTCGATGGGCCTGATCGGCGCGGTCGGCGCGCTCGGGGGCCTCGGCATCAACCTGGCGTTCCGCGAGTCCTTCCTGTCCGCGCACACCGGAACCCCCGCCTTCGTCTCCTTCCTGGCCTTCTACGCGGTGTGCTTCACCCTCACCTGGGCCGTATACCTCCGCCGCCCCGCTGCCACCGCCCCGCTGTCCGAGGCGGCCGAGCCGGCGCCGCAGCTGAGCTACGCGGAGGTGTGAGCGGCCCGGCGACGCCGGATCCTGCCGTGCCGGACGGGCCCGGTACGGCAGGATTCGGCCGGTGGCCGGGAACCAGCGCGTAACACCGGGGAAATCCGGGCGAACCCCGCCCGTCACCCCGGGTTGGCACGATGCACTGGCCGGCGGGCATGCCGGGTGTGCCATCCACCCGGCGGCGGGGGCCACCAGATACGTGTACGTCCAGCGGAGCGGGGCAAGCCATGCAGGTGCGGAAGGCAGAACAGCGGGAGGACGGCGCGCGGGCGCCGTCGGCCGACGAGAGTGCGCGGACCGCGGAGCCCGCGTCCACGCCGGGCGCGCCGGCTACTGCCGAGCCCGCGGCGCCGGTCACGGCTCCCGGGAAGCTCGCGGCGGCGGCCTCCGTGCTGCCGCTGGCCGGCTTCACGGTCGGGGTGACGGCGGCCCGCCGGGCCGACGAGCTGGCCGCGCTGCTGGAACGGCGCGGGGCGGCGGTGCTGCGCGCTCCCGCGCTGCGGATCGTGCCGCTGCTGGACGACGCGGAACTGCTCGCGGCGACCAAGGAACTGCTGGACAACGGCCCGGACGTCGTCGTGGCCACCACCGCGATCGGCTTCCGCGGCTGGGTCGGCGCCGCCGACGGCTGGGGGCTGGGCGAAGACCTGCTGGCCCGGCTGGGCGAGGTGGAGGTGCTGGCCCGCGGACCCAAGGTGAAGGGCGCGATCCGGGCGGCCGGGCTGACGGAGAGCTGGTCGCCGGCGTCCGAGTCGATGGCCGAGGTGCTCGACCGGCTGCTGGAGCAGGGCGTGGACGGAAAGCGGATCGCCGTCCAGCTGCACGGCGAGCCGCTGCCGGGCTTCATCGAGGCGCTGCGGGCGGCGGGCGCCGAGGTGGTGGGCGTGCCGGTCTACCGGTGGATGCCGCCGGAGGACATCGGCCCGGTGGACCGGCTGATCGACGCGGCGATTGCCCGGTCGCTCGACGCGGTGAGCTTCACGAGCGCCCCCGCGGTGGCCTCGCTGCTGGAGCGTGCCGACCGGCTCGGCCGGCTCGACAAGCTGCTCGACGCGCTGCGGCACGACGTGCTGCCGGCCTGCGTGGGACCGGTCACCGCCGTGCCGCTGGAGGCGCACGACATCCCGACGTTCCAGCCGGACCGCTTCCGGCTCGGCCCGCTCGTCCAGCTGATCGCCGCGGAACTGCCGGGCCGGGTGCGGACGTTGCCCGTCGCGGGCCGCCGGATCGAGATCCGCGGCCAGGCGGCCGTCGTCGACGGCGAGCTGCGCACCGTGCCGCCCGCCGGTATGGCGCTGCTGCGCGCGCTGGCGCGGCGGCCGGGGTGGGTCGTGCCGCGCGCGGACCTGCTGAGGGCGCTGCCGGGGGCGGGCAGCGACGAGCACGCCGTCGAGACGGCGATGGCGCGGCTGCGGACGGCGTTGGGCGCGCCCAAGCTCATCCAGACGGTCGTGAAGCGGGGGTACCGGCTGGCGCTGGACCCGCTGGCGGACGACAAGTACGCGGGCGAGGAGTAGCCCCGGGCCCCGGCGCCGAGGTCAGGCCTGCCCGGCCACCGCGCGGCGCCGGTGGCGGGCGACGCGCTCCCGGTTGCCGCAGATCTCGCTGCTGCACCAGCGGCGGCGCCGCCCGCGCGACGCGTCGAGGTAGACCAGGGAGCAGCTCTCCCCCTCGCACTGCCGCAGCTGGCCGCGTGCGACGGGGTCGGTGAGCAGCTCGACCGCGTCGCGGGCGACGGCCGCGAGCAGGGCGCCGCAGTCGGGCGGCGCGGCCAGGGTGCGCAGAAGCGTGCCGTCCGGCGCGGGCCGGGCGCTGGGCGCGGGCGGGGCGGCCAGCGCGGCGGCGTTGAGCCGGGAGACGTCGGCGGCCGCGGGCGCGGCCTCCACCGGGTCCGCTGGATCCGCGGCACCGGAGGAGGGCGCCAGCTGCGTCGCCACGATCCGCCGCAGCACGTCCCGCAGCACCAGGAAGCGGCCGAGCCACGCCGCGTCGGCCGCCACCGTCGTGCCGCTCGGGACGAGCCCGGTGCCGTAGAGCCACTGGGTGAGGCGGCGCGGCGAGTCGAGCCGGTCGACGGGCTTCTCGCCGAGCCGTCCGGAGACCGTCGCCAGGAGGTCGAGACTCACCCGCCCGGTGTCGAACCGAAGCTCGGAGGAGGCCGAAACCGTCATGTGCCTGTCACCCTTCCAGCTGTCCGCGTGACCCGCTGCCCCCAGAGTGCCCGGACGGAGCGACGTGGGCTAGGTCGAGGGACGGTCCGGTGGGTGTGCTGGTGGGTGTGGTGGTGCGCGACCGGAGGGCGGCGACCCGCTCCGGTGGGCCGCCGATCGGCCGAAGGCGGGGAATCGCACGCCAGTCGCAGGCGGAGTGGTGCGCAGGGGGGTGCGCGTCGCGTACGGTTGCAGGCTGCCCCGTGCGTGTAGCCGAACCCGCACGGAGCGCTCTCAACGCACAGGAGAAGGGGGTCTTGCGTGGCCGCGCAAACCGCAGCGCCCGGGGGGGTCCGGGACGTGGAGATCGCCGTCGAACAGGCGCACCTGGACCGGGTGTACCGCAGGCTCGAGGAGAAGATCCACGAAGCCGAGTTCCTCATGGACGACGCCGCCAAGCGCGGCCAGGTGGGAACACCCGGCGCGCTCGCCGAGCGCGACGCGCAGGTGTTCCGTGCCGGACTGCACCTCAACCGGCTCAACGCGGAGTTCGAGGACTTCCTGTTCGGACGGATCGACCTGCTGCAGGGCAAGGACGGCAAGCGCGGCGCCGACGGCGCGTTCACCTCGCTGGAGCCGGCGGACGACGCCGTCGTCAACGACGCGGCGGAGATCGCCGAAGTGCTGCACATCGGCCGGATCGGCGTCCTGGACGCCGACTACGCGCCGCTGGTGATCGACTGGCGCGCGCCCGCGGCCGCGCCGTTCTACCGGTCCACCCCGGTCGCCCCCGGGCGGGTGGTGCGCCGCCGCGTCATCCGCTCCAAGGGCCGCCGGGTGCTGGGCGTGGAGGACGACCTGCTGCGCCCGGAGCTGGAGACCGGGCTGCCGGTTGTCGGCGACGGCGCGCTGATGGCCGCGCTGGGGCAGGCCCGCAGCCACACGATGCGCGACATCGTGGCGAGCATCCAGGCCGAGCAGGACATGGTGATCAGGGCGCCCGCCGCCTCCGTCACGGAGGTCACCGGCGGGCCCGGCACCGGCAAGACGGCGGTCGCGCTGCACCGCGCCGCGTACCTGCTCTACCAGGACCGCCGCCGCTACGCGGGCGGCATCCTGGTCGTCAGCCCGACGCCGCTGCTGGTGGCGTACACCGAGGGCGTCCTGCCGTCGCTCGGCGAGGAGGGCCAGGTCGCGATCCGCGCCGTCGGCTCGCTCGTCGACGGGGTCGAGGCCGACCTGTACGACGAGCCCGCGGTCGCCCGCATCAAGGGCTCGCTGCGCATGATGAAGGTGCTGCGCAACGCCTCCCGGGGGGCGCTGGAGGCCCCGCAGGCGGTCAGGCTCGCCCAGCAGGCCGCCCTCTTCGAGGACGAGGAGGAAGAGGCCGCCCCGGAGGTCTCCGCCACCAGGCTGCGCGTCGTCGCCTTCGGGCGCCGGCTGGAGCTGGGCGAGCAGGAGCTGTCGCAGATCCGGCACAACGTGCTGGGCGGCACCGCCCCGGTGAACCTGCTGCGCCCGCGCGCCCGCAAGCTGCTGCTGGACGCGCTGTGGCGCAAGGCCGGACGCCGCTTCGACGACCAGGAGCTGGCCGCCGAGGAGCGCCAGGGCTTCGACGAGGACATCTCGACGGAGCCGGAGTTCCTGGACTTCCTCCAGGCCTACTGGCCGGTCCTGACCCCGCGCGCGGTGCTGGCCGCGCTGGCCGACGAGAAGCGGCTCGGCCGCTGGGCGCGCCGGGTGCTCACCCCGCCCGAGGTGCGCCGGGTGGCGCGCTCGCTGCGCCGTGACGGCGTGACCGTGCACGACGTGGCGCTGCTGGACGAGCTGGAGACGCTGCTGGGCCCGCCGCCGCGGCCCAAGAAGCGCGACGCGGACCCGCTGGACCTGCTGACCGGGCTCGACGAGGTCACCACGTCCGCCGACCGGATGGGCGGCGGCCGCCGCAAC
Source organism: Streptomyces sp. NPDC006733 (assembly GCF_040636125.1). Taxonomy (NCBI): domain Bacteria; kingdom Bacillati; phylum Actinomycetota; class Actinomycetes; order Kitasatosporales; family Streptomycetaceae; genus Streptomyces; species Streptomyces sp. NPDC006733. Next base: position 63,673 of record NZ_JBEYJD010000045.1, read on the forward strand.
CGGGCGGACCGGCTGGACGAGGAGCGGACCGAGTACGCGCACGTCATCGTGGACGAGGCGCAGGACCTGACGCCGATGCAGTGGCGGATGGTCGGCCGCCGCGGCAGGACCGCGACCTGGACGATCGTCGGCGACCCGGCGCAGAGCTCGTGGACGGACCCCGACGAGGCGGCGCAGGCGCGCGAGGAGGCGCTCGGCAGCCGGCCGCGCCGCCGTTTCACCCTGACGGTGAACTACCGCAACCCCTCCGAGATCGCCGACCTGGCGGCGAAGGTGCTGAAGCTGGCGATGCCGGGCATGGAGTCGCCGCGCGCGGTGCGCTCCACCGGCCTGGTGCCGCGCTTCTCGGTGGCGGGCGCCGATCTGGGCGCGGCCGTGCGCGCGGAGGCCGAACTGCTGCTGGCCGACGTGGACGGCACGGTGGGCGTCGTGGTGGCCATGGGCCGCCGCGCGCAGGCCCGCACGTGGCTGGCGGGGCTCGGCGAGCGCGTGGTGGCGCTGGGCAGCCTGGAGGCCAAGGGCCTGGAGTACGACGCGACGATCGTGGTCTCCCCGGCGGAGATCGCCGACGAGTCCCCGGCCGGCCTGCGGGTGCTCTACGTGGCACTGACCCGCGCCACCCAGCGGCTCACGGTGCTCTCCGGCGAGCGCGACAGCCCGGACGGGGACGGCGTCCCGGACCTGCTGCGGGACTGATCCCGTGCGGAACCGGCCGGTGCGGGACCGGCCGGCCGGCAGGCGGGACCGACCGGCCGGACGGACGACGAAGGGCGCCCCTCGTGAGAGGGGCGCCCTTCGGACGTTGGTGACACCGGCCCGCCATGCTCGCCTCGCGGCAAGTGGGCGCTCGAAGCGCCTAAGGTTGGGCCCGGGGGCTTGGATCGAGCCGGTGCCGTACCCAGGCTAACAAACCGTCCCGCGGGTTGCTTCCCGCATCTGCCGACAACTCGGAATTTGCCCGAGGACGCCGTCCGGGCTTGAAAATCCCGCCCACTTCTCGCATGGTGGAAGAATCTTTCCGTTGCCGAGGCCGCAGTTACGCGTACCGGCCAGTAGGTGCAACGATCGAGCGGCAGAGCGTTGGAACAAGCAGGCAGTGGAAGAAGGTCGGCAGGATGGCAACGGCGCCAAGCGTCTCGTACTCGATCACGGTACGGCTGGAGGTCCCCGCGAGCGGGACCGCGGTCAGCCAGCTCACCACCGCGGTGGAGTCCTCGGGAGGGTCCGTGACGGGCCTCGACGTGACCGCCTCCGGCCACGAGAAGCTCAGGATCGACGTGACCATCGCGGCCACGTCCACCGCGCACGGCGACGAGATCGTCGAGAAACTGCGCGGCATCGAGGGCGTCGTCCTCGGCAAGGTCTCCGACCGTACCTTCCTGATGCACCTCGGCGGCAAGATCGAGATGGCGTCCAAGCACCCCATCCGCAACCGTGACGACCTGTCGATGATCTACACCCCGGGCGTCGCCCGCGTGTGCATGGCCATCGCCGAGAACCCCGAGGACGCCCGCCGCCTCACCATCAAGCGCAACAGCGTCGCGGTCGTCACCGACGGCTCCGCGGTGCTGGGCCTGGGCAACATCGGCCCGATGGCCGCGCTGCCGGTCATGGAGGGCAAGGCGGCGCTCTTCAAGCGCTTCGCGGGCATCGACGCGTGGCCGATCTGCCTCGACACCCAGGACCCCGACGAGATCGTGGCGATCGTGAAGGCCATCGCACCGGGCTTCGCGGGCATCAACCTGGAGGACATCTCCGCGCCGCGCTGCTTCGAGATCGAGGCCCGGCTGCGGGAGATGCTGGACATTCCGGTCTTCCACGACGACCAGCACGGCACCGCCATTGTGGTGCTCGCCTCACTCGCCAACGCGCTGCGCGTCGTCGGCAAGGAGATCGGCGACGTGCGGGTCGTCATGTCGGGCGCCGGGGCCGCCGGCACCGCCATCCTGAAGCTGCTGATCGCCGCCGGGGTGAAGCACGCGGTCTCCGCCGACATCCACGGCGTGGTGCACGCGGGCCGCCCGGACCTGGTCGACGCCGACCCCGAGTCGCCGCTGCGCTGGATCGCCGACAACACCAACCCCGAGGGCATCACGGGCACCCTCAAGGAGGCCGTGCGCGGCGCCGACGTCTTCATCGGCGTCTCCGCTCCCAACGTCCTGACCGGCGACGATGTCGCCGCGATGGCCGACGGGGCGATCGTCTTCGCGCTCGCCAACCCCGACCCCGAGGTGGACCCGGCGGTGGCCCGGCAGACCGCCGCGGTGGTCGCCACCGGCCGCAGCGACTTCCCCAACCAGATCAACAACGTCCTGGTCTTCCCGGGCGTTTTCCGCGGCCTGCTGGACGCGCAGAGCCGTACGGTGAACACCGAGATGATGCTGGCCGCCGCGTACGCTCTCGCCGATGTCGTCGGTGAGGACGAACTGAACGCGAACTACATCATTCCCAGCGTTTTCAACGACAAGGTGGCGGGCGCCGTCGCGGGAGCCGTTCGGAACGCGGCAAAGGCGATGGGCGCGGCAACCGAATCGACAGCCACTGTGTGACGACACTGGGTCATCGCAACGCATCCGCGCCGCTTTTTCAGCGACGCGCTCGGGTGCCGGATTGGCTTTCCCCCCATATATGGGGGCAGGATGCAACTCGGGCAGTGAGGCAGCTTCAGCTTCAAGCTCGCGCCCCCCTGGCAGAAAGAACACGGGAGTAAAGATATGAACCGCAGTGAGCTGGTGGCCGCTCTGTCCGAGCGCGCCGAGGTGACCCGTAAGGACGCCGACGCCGTTCTGGCCGCTCTCGCCGAGACCGTCGGCGAGATCGTCGCCAAGGGCGACGAGAAGGTCACCATTCCCGGCTTCCTGACCTTCGAGCGCACCCACCGTGCCGCTCGTACCGCGCGCAACCCGCAGACCGGCGACCCGATCCAGATTCCGGCCGGCTACAGCGTGAAGGTCTCCGCGGGCTCCAAGCTCAAGGAAGCCGCCAAGGGCAAGTAGTCCTAACGGGCAAGGCGAAGGGCGGCCATCTCCCCGGGGGGATGGCCGCCCTCGCTGTGTCCTGGGGCCGTACGGCGGGCTGCCGGCCCGCCCGGCGGCCCGGACGGACCCGAGGGCCCGTCCGGGGGAGTGCTAGGTCGTGTCTTCACATCCTCGTCTGGTCGGCGGGGTCTGGCACGCACGCTCGCGGCGTTGTCGTCGGTCGCCGATGCTCCGCATGGACTC
>NZ_JBEYJD010000046.1:0-63724 GCF_040636125.1 Streptomyces sp. NPDC006733
GCACCCCGGGAAGGTGTTCCGCGTCCGCGATCTGCACGAGCACCTTGGCCTGCCCACCGACGAGCCCTCGATCAACGTCACCCGCTCCCGCCTGGGACGACTCGTCCGCCAGGGATTCCTCACCCAGCCCGGACGAGGCCGATACCAGAAACGGACTTAACGTCCTCTCAGTACGAACCCGCCAGGCGGGCGCCAGGGGCCCGTGGAGGTTCCTGACGAAGGGAAGGGCGCGCCGCGTACTTCTTGATCCCGGAGTCGCACGGTCGCGCAGATGCGAGTCGTGGGCCGCGCCCCGCTGCGCACCGACCCGGCACGGCGGAAGGGGCGCGCTCTAGCCCGGGCCCGCGACAGCAGAGGGCCCGGGGACACACGGTTAGAGCCGCTGCTCCCTGGCGCGTAGGGCGCTCAGTGGCAGGGGCCGGCTGGTGCCGCCTCGGCGGTCGCGGAGGATGGCCACATCACCGAGCAGGTCGCGCAGCTCGTTCTCTTCGGACTCGGCTCGGGCGTACCGGTCGGGGAGGGTGGCCAGCAGATGTTTCCACTGGCGTTGTCCTGCTCGTACGCAGACACCCCCGCAGTTGTTGTGGGAGAAGCCGAGTTCGTAGAGCCGGGGCGGCGTGACGCCAAGGCGGCGCACTTCGGCGAGCAACTCTTCTTTGGTGGCGTCCGGGCCGTCGGCGAGAGGGAAGCGCACCGGCCAGGGCTGCCAATTGCGGACGATGGCAGGGATACGGCGGCGGTCGCGGTCGTTGGGTTCGATGCCGACGTATGCGATGGAGTCGTCCGCCGGCGCGTGCTGTTCCATCCAGCGGCGGCACGGCTTCTGCTTGAGGATGGTCGTGCAGGGCGCCAGTCGGTCGTTTCCCAGGAAGCGCTGGTCCCGGAAGACCTCCCAGGGGTTGCGGCCGTCGCGGACGATGGTCAGCGGCACTCCCAGGAAGGCGGCTGCGTCATCCGAGAAGCGCCATAGGTCCTCGTCCTCGGCGCGGGTGTCGGCGATCAAGAGCGTCATGTCAGCGGTGCCGTACTCCTCCGCGACACGGACTGCGACCAGGAAGGATCCGACTCCGCCCGAGAACTGGATGACGTGGCTGGTCATGCGCTCGCTCCCAGGTCGTGCAGCTCGATGCGGCGCGCGTAGCGGATGAGGTTGACCTCGAACAGGCGCAGCGTGGACAGGTCAATGTGGCCCTGCTGCGTCGCGATCAGCCACGCATGGTGCCTGCGGACGCAGTCGCCGGTAGGCAGCACGGCCGGGCCGCGATCGAAGCGGAAGAAGCGCTCCGCCGTGTGCGCACCCTCGGGCAGCTCCGGCGGTGTGGTGGCCTGGCCGGGCCCGGGAAGGTCGTCGTACGTGATGACGCGCTCGGTGCGGTCGATGATGTGCTCGGTCAGCTCCACCCGGTCAACGAAGGGCCTCTCGTCCCAGTAGCCGTACCAGCGAGAGGCGGCGTCGGCCGTCTCCAGAGACGCAGAGGTACACACCGGTCGGCCGCTGCGGTCGCGGGCTTCGCCGGTCCACCAGGCCTTGCGTGTCGCAGTATCGACAGAGCTCATGATTCCTCATTTCTCGTGCGGTGTTCTCGGTTGGGGTGGCTGCCACTGCCACCCCCTGTTGCTTTCGCGCTGGCCCGGCAGCCCGGGCCAGCGCGACCGGTCAAACGGCGTGCGGCGCGGCGCTCCTGTTCGTAGGTGCGTTCTCCGCCGCTGCTTCGGGTGCCCGCTGGCTCGCCTGGGCGTGGTCGGCTGATGATCGGGCCACCCGATTCCTCGCCCCGGCCGGGGCTGGCCCTGTCCCGCCCCAACGGCGGCGGGGCAGGGTCAACCCCAGGTGATGCACAGACCTTGGACCTGCGCGTATTCGGCGAGCTCACGCAGCTCATGCAGCCGCGATTCGGTGTAGCCCTGGGGCCGACCGCAGTCGGTGAAGCGCCCGTCCGCGATGGCCGGGCGTCCGGCGTCCTCGGGGTCGAGCGCAAGCGCGATCAGAACTCTGCCCAGGAAGAGCCGAGCATCCTCATCGCCACACAGCTCGGAGTAGCCGAGGGCATCCAGCACTCGGGCGGCGTTGGAGTTCGTCATGTTGACCGGCTCTCCGGCGAGTTCGGCAGTGAAGGTGACCGACATGGTGAGCACCTCTCGGAGGGTGGGTGGGGTTGCCAGACGGGGCCGCGCTGGGCCGGAACGGCCGTGAGACCGTTCCGGCCGGGGGATCAGAGTTCGTCGAGGCTGGTGAGCAGCCCGAGGAGCCCGTCCTGAGCGGCACCGTTTCGCCTTCGGAGTCAGCTCCACCGGTCAGCAACACGGGACCGTGGTACTCCTGCCACGTAAAGCCGAAACGCATAGCCAGGAGGGTCGCTACCTTGTTGACCGGGTGGTTGTAAATCCCCTCGTCGTCCAGCCACATGTCCAGCCGGTCCGTCAGCGCCACCACATCCACGCGCTCGCAGCGGATCACGGCCCGCATGACCACCAATCGGTCGTCCGGGCCGGGCAGGTCGATCGGGATGATGTCCGCTTCGGGGGTGATGAGCAAGGCGCCGGGTGTGCGGTTCATGGATGACTCCCTTTTCGCGGGTGTGTGTTCGGTGTTGGGCGACTGCCACCGCCGACCAACAAGACAACTATATCCCATATGAATCACCGAGTAAAGCGAAACGCTTGCCCAAGCCGCTTTTGCTGACACCTATTTCGCTCACTCGTAGCGCGAATGAAGCGCGCCATAGGCTGCAACTCGCCCTCAATACGAAACCGTGGGCGGATGCGCCGATACATTCCACTCACACTCGCCGCAGTACTGCTTATGGCGGGCTGCGCCTCAGTAGCTCTGAGGGGCCCCGAGGTTCTCGGACAGCGGTCCGTATAAGATCGCAGTTCGAAACGTTGGAGAGAGAACGTGGCACAAAGCCGTAGGAAATTTAGCCCTGAATTCAGGGACGAGGCGGTCAAGATGGTCGTGGTGGAGTCCAGACCGATCGCTGAGGTCGCCCGCGATATTCAGGTCAACGAGGGAACTCTAGGAACCTGGGTCAGCCGCTACCGCCAGGAGCACGTCGGCGAGGAGCCACCCTTGAACATCAGTGAACGCGCTCGTTTGCGCGAGCTAGAACGCGAGAACCGAGAACTCAGATTGAAGACTGAATTCCTGGGAAAAGCGGCGGCCTTCTTCGCCCAGGAATACCGGTGACGGAGAAGTACGAGTTCATCGACGGCGAGGCCGGCACATATCCCGTGCGATCGATGTGCATCTGGGCGGGTGTCTCCACATCAGGCTTTTACCACTGGCGGTCGCGGCCCGTCTCGGCCACCGCCGAGCGGCGCGCAGGGCTCAAGTCCATCATCCGTCAGGTCTTCCACGACTCCCACGAGACCTACGGCCACCGGCGCGTCCATGCGATGCTCCAGCGGATGAACGTGCAGGCCGGACCGGAGCTGGTCCGGCTACTGATGCGGGAGCTGGGCCTCGTTGCGTGCCAGCCGCGGCCCTGGCGGCTCACCACCGTGGCCGACGAGTCCGCACCGTCGACCCCCGACCTGCTGACCCGCGACTTCACCGCTGAGGCACCCGGCCGTAAACTCGTCAGCGATATAACCTACGTCCACACCTGGGCTGGCTTCCTCTATCTAGCGACCATCATCGACTGCCACACCAAAGCAGTCGTCGGCTGGTCCATGGCTGACCATATGAAGAGCTCCCTCATCGCGGACGCACTCGACATGGCGAACCGGAACCTGGATCTCGCCGACGACTGCATATTCCACTCGGATCGCGGAAGTCAGTACACTTCCCAGGAACTTCGCAGCAAACTACGCTCCTTGGGAATGCGGGCATCCGTCGGCCGCACGGGCGTCTGCTGGGATAATGCCATGGCCGAATCGTTTTTCGGTGCCCTGAAGAACGAACTCGTTCACCGCACTGCGTTCCCGACGCGCGCGCACGCCCAACGCGCGATCGTCCGCTACATCGAAGTGTTCTACAACCGTCAACGCCTCCACTCGGGGCTCGGCTACAGGACCCCCTCAGAGGTCCAAGCCGACTATGAGCAACGGCAATTCGCAGCATAGAAGCCCATCAAACCGCTGTCCGAGAAGCACAAGGCCCCTCACTCCCTTGAACACGAAGACGGGCCGCGACCTTGATCCGGCAGGCCGCCCCTCTCCTGCCGCTACGGCGACCTGGCCGAAGCCGGTACCGGCTCCCCTTCACGCGGAGCTCGCGATGGTCGGCCCCGGTAGCGCGTCGCCCGTTGATGTGAGCTCCGTTGAGGCGACCTCCGGTGGGCCAGCCGATCACGCGCGTCCCATCGCGTCCGGCACGCGCCCGTACCGAGGCACGATGAAGGGCCCGGGCCGTCCGGCGCGCCGCCCGGTCCAGGCTGCTCCTCGGTCGCAGTCGCGGCGCGGGACGGCGACCCGGCCGAACGTCACCTACGACAGCGGAATCGTCTGCTCCTGGGCAAAGAGCAGCGGCTTGGATCCCGCTGTCGTCAGCGCCTGTCGCCAGCAGCTCGGTCATCGCTGACACGAGGATCAGTTCTTCATCCGCGACTGCCGTTCGCACGGCGGCCCCTCCCGGTTCCGAAGGCCCGGATGGGCCCGGCCGGCGCCGACGGCGAGGAGCGGCAGAGCAGGACGTAGGACAGGAAGTAGGAATGGCTGTATTGACTTCTGTGCTGAGCACCGCTCGCCCGGCGGGGAGGGAAGCAGATTCCTCTCCCGGGTATACCGGGAAGAGGTGTCAATCTGGGAAGGGCGGTTGCACTCACCCGGTGACCTGCGCAAACGCGGAGGCGCCGAGTCAGGCGGCGAAACCTGCCGCGAAACCCCGTACGAAACCTCCTACGAAACCTCGTACGAAACCTGCCGCGAAACCTGCCGCGAAACCAGGTGGTCGCCCTGGTCGGCAGCGTTGCACCGCCGTTGAATGGCCCCGTCGTGGCTGCCGAGCGCACGGGTGATGGGTGTTCCTGAAGTGCAGCGCTCGCGTGCGATCCAGGATCCGAGCCGGTCGCGGAGCGGCGAAGCGCATTCAGTTGGCAGGAGGCTGGCGTTCCTCATCCTGCGGAGGGCTTGGGCCGCTTGGAGCCCTTGCGTCCGTCAGCAAGTGCTTCTAGCAGTTCGGCCGGCTCCGGCCTCGGGCTGCTGCTGAGGTAGCGGATCCCTTCCCCCTCGGGTGCCGTTCCGGATTCCTTGCCGAGCGGGTGGCGTCGGCTGTTGGCCGTTCGCCACCCGTAGCGCTCGTCCCAGACCAGCGCTGGTGCGGGCTGAGCCGCGGTGAGCGGGACGGCGGCCGCCAGGTGCTCGCCGGGCAGCTGCTGTACCTCGACCTCCATCGGTTCCGCGACGCCGGCCTCGGCCAGCGCATCAGCAACACGCTGCAGGTACGGATGTGCCTGCCGGGCGCGCTGCTCGGCCACCGTGACGGCCAGCGCGCGCCGGCGGGCGACGACCGGGTAGCCGAGGTGTTCGGCTGCTTCCTCGGCGGTGAGCTGTGGTTCGGCCTCGAGGAGGTCGGCGATGCGCCGGCCGCGCAGTTGCGCCAGGCCGCTCATGGCGGTGGTCGAGGCGACCTTCAGCTCGTCGACGACTGCGGCCGCGGTGACGGCCGGGTCCAGGTCGAGCAGCTCGGCGATGCGCGGCAGGATCTCTTCGCGCGGGACCATGTCGCCGCTGCCCTTGGGCCGGCCGGAGGTGGGCGACTGGCCCTTGCCCGGTCGGGCGGCCTTGAAGGCGCGGACCACGCTGCGCGGCCAGTGCTCCGTGCCTTCCTCGCCTGCCGTGCTCGCTGGGATCCGGACGACGTGCTCGGCCAGCTTCGATTCGTGCTTGTACTTGTTCCAGCTGGCCGGTGACACCCCGAGCTCGGCTGCTGCCTCGTGACGGTCCAGCAGGTCCTCGTCGCTGTCCACGGCCGGGAGCTGCGGGATGGGCTTGCCGGCGTAGAAGGCTTTGGTCTGCTCGCTGTCCCACAGCAGCGCCCGCGACTTCGGGGAGCTGATCGGGGCAGGGTGGCCTTCCTGGGCGTGGGGCTTCTTGTTGCGGAAGGTGCCCAGGGGCATGCCGAGCGCTGAGGCCAGGTCGGCCATGGTCTGGGCGTACTTGCGGCGGCCGGCGCGAATCATCTGGGGGCTTCTCCATCACAGGGCGGGCGGGGCGCCGTTGTCGGCGTCCCGCCCGGGTCGGGTGTTACGTGGTTGAGGGGTTCGGTACGCAGTTCGGGAGGCAGAGCTCGTTCGGGTCGGCGCCGCATCCCTCGCAGCCGCGGGTGGCTGCGTCGATGAGCGGCTGGAGGTACAGGAGGACTCCCCCGACATGGGTCAGCGGGACCAGGTCGTCGGCGGTGATGACGTACAGGGCGTGCGGGGTGTGGCCCGTGGTGTGCACGCGGATGCCGGCCCGCTCCGGGCCGCTGGCGAGAGTCGGCAGTACGAGGTCCCGGCCGTCGCGCTCCACGATGACGCCGGCGTCGACCAGCGCGGCGGCGAGCTGGTCGAGTTCGGCCGTGGCGGCCGCGGCGGTGGTCGGCCAGGCCAGTCGGGCTCGGTGATCTCTCGCCCAGGCGGCGGCGTGGCCCACGACAGTGCCTCGATTTCCCGGACTCGGTCCTTGAGGTCGTGCTGGGTGCGGTAGACGGGCATGCGGGTCTCCTTGCGGTGGGGCGTTTTCGGTGGTGGTGCGCTGCCACAACGCTCCATCGAAAAAACAATACCCCTCTTACGTCATTCACAGCAAGGATGCACGTATCCAGCACCGTGTCGGGCGGCTAGACTCGCGGACGAGACCGCCTCTCGGGTTCTCCCGCGGAGTGTGTGTTTTCGGTTGGCCGGCGCCCTTGCCACCCGCTTCGGCGGAAGTGGGCGCCGGCCGCTTACGTTTCCTGCCAGGCCCGCTCTCCTCGGAGTCCGGCTCCGCCGACACTCCCTTTCCACAGGCGATGCTGCCGTGGTGACTGCCGCCTTGGCAGGCGAACCCCCGCCGGATGGCCGGCCCTGGGCATCAACGACCCATTCTTCGTTCCGCAGCAAAGCCAGCCGCCAAGTCGAGCCCGTTCCCTAGTGCCAGCGGCAGCGGTGGTCGACGTGCACGCCCCCCGTTCTGGAGTCCCCCCTTCCTGTTAATGCGAGTGCAACCGCCTGCCCGGTTGCACTCGGCTCGTCCGAGCGGGTGATTTCAAAGTGCAACCGGTTGACCTGCAAAAACGGCGATTTTTGCAAGGAAGAGTGCAAGGGGTGGTGAGGAGAGTTCACGGCACCTAGACCGAAAGGGGCCGTGCCGTGACCAGCCACATCGTCGACTCCGTCGACCATCTGAACGCCGAGTGGTCGGTACTGTCCGCCGATTCCTCAAAGGCGGCGGCGGTGGCCGGCTGGCTCGTCGACGCAGGTGTCTTCACGCCCGACGAGGCGCCGACTGACCTCCGCACGCTGCTGAAAGAACTGAACCTCCGCGACCGCGTTCTCGGACGCGACCACACCGATTGGTGGATGGGCGCGCTGCTGCAGCACGCGATCGGCCCCGGTGAGACAGGGCGGTTGGCAGCTCGGGTGGTCATGCAGGCGATGTTGCCCGGAGCGGTCAAAACTGCGCGCCGGATGCAGAAGTTCGACCGCCCCTACGCCGAGGTCACCCACATCGTTGTCGCCTCACTGTTCGAAGTGGTGCGGCACTATCCGCTACACCGAAGGCCGGTCAAGATCGCAGCGAATCTGCTGATGGACACCGTACGGATCTCCTGCCGAGAGCTGCGGTGGGACGGGCCGTGGCTCCCGGGCAGCAGCCAAGCGCCGCTGGACGACGCGCGCCATTTGAGCGAGGACACCAACCAGGAACCGGAGCAGTGGGCGCTGCGCAGCGAGTTGGCTGCAGCCGCAGCGACCAGTGGCCTGCCGGGGCTGGAGTGCACCGCGGAGGACTTGGTCGGGTCCCGTCGCGACGTGGTCGATCTGCTGCTGTGGGCGTTGTCGGAGCGGGTCGTGGGTCCCGGCGGCGTCGCCGCCATCAGCGACCAATACCAGGGCGCGGTGGTGCCGGACGAGCTGGCGGCCCGAAGGGCGGGCGTGCGCCCTGCGGCATGGCGCCAACGCCGATCGCGCGCGGTGAGCCAGTTGCGGCAGTCGGCAGGGATCTGGCTGGAGCAGACCGCATGAACACCCGGGTGCCGCAGGACGGCGGCCGGGACGTGCAGACGCCTGGTGGCGGATTAGCCGACGCCAGGACACATCACACAGGAGAGGCGGCCGGGGTGGCTACAGGGTCGGAACAAGATCGGGACGGGAAGCAGGGCGTGCCGACGGAACAAGAGCGACAGCTGGTGGCAGCCCGCAAGCTCGCGACACGAGCGGCGGTGGCGCTGGTGCGCGAGCCGTTCGCGCCGGACACGGTCACCGCGGTGCAGGCGTATCTGGCTGATGCCGGGCAGGCCCTGGCTTCCTACGCGCAGTTGCAGATGCTGCCGTCCGAGGTCGTGCGGGCGCGGATCGCGGAACTGACCCGGGGCGGCCGGAGCGGGGAGGCCTGCTCATGAGCCGGCGGTGGCGGCGCAGCGAGCGCGCGGTCGACCCCGAGTGGGCCGATGAGGGAGTGGTTGGGGAGGCCGAGTGGGACGCGTCGCCGGTGGTCGGCGGCTGGTCGATGACCAGCGGTGCGGCCGCGAACCGGGCCGCGCTGGCACGGTGGGCGGCCTGGGCCGTGATCGTGGCCGGTCCGCTGCTCGGTGTCGGAGCGCTGTTGGCCATTCCCGCATCGGCTGGCAGCACCGTGCCCTCGGCAGCGGTGCAGCCCAGTGCGCCGGCTCCGGCGGGGACGGGCCCAGCGGGGTTCGCCGAACTGTTCGTCACGCAGTACGTATCCGCCGGCGAGGGCGACCAGTCGGCGTTGGCAGCCTTTTGGCCCGGCGCCCGGTCGGTGACCTTCGAAGGGGCGCCAGGCCGTCGGCAGGTGACCCAGATCGCGACCGTCAGGACAATTCCGCTGAGTGGCGGCCTGTGGTCGGTGACCGTCGGCGCGCGGGTGATCGAGCCCGATGCTCACCCGGCCTCCACCTCGGACGCTGCTGCCCCACGGGCTGCGGCGGGTCCCGAGGTGCGGTACTTCCAGGTCGCTCTCGCCTCCAGCGGGGAGTCAGCGGCGGGAGTGCCGTTCGGCTACGCGGCGCTGGCCGCCCCGGCCGAGGTCGCCGCTCCCGGGCAAGCCGCGGCCCCGCAGCTGGAGTACGGGGTGATGAAGTCCGCGGCCGCCACGGACGTGCGGGTGCAGACCGTCGGCCAGTTCCTGACCGCCTATCTGGCTGGCGGTGATCTGACGCGCTTCCTCACTCCGGGGGTGCAGATGACCGGCATCACCCCGGCTCCGTACACCGCGGTGGCTGTCGACCAGGTCGCCGCCGCCGGTCTCGGGTCCGATGCCGACACGGCTGGATCGCGCGTGCCGGACGACGGCACCCGGCAGGACGTGCTGGTGACGGTGCGGGCCACCGGCGGCGACGGCATCCGCACGCCGTTGTCCTACGCGCTGAGCCTGACCGCGCGGGCCGGCCGCTGGGAGATCACCGCGCTGAACGCCGCCCCCGTCCCTGCACTGGCCCCGGTCCCCACAACTGTTCCGTCCTCCTCGGCACGCTGACCGCGCGCCGCCCCTTTGAGAAAGCGAGCACACCGATGCATACCCTCCCCCAGACATTGGCCACCGGTTGGATCGAAACCGGCACCAACCTCGGGACCGAGTTCAAGACATTCCTGCTCTACATCGTCATTCCGATCATCGCGCTGATCGGCGTGATCCTCACGTGGTGGAAGACGCATTCCACCCCGGCCGCCATCGTCGCGCTCATCATGGGCTGCGCCGTGTGGTGGGGCGCCCTCCACATGGACATGCTGCGCGACAAGACCGGTGATGACATCAACCGCTCCAACACCGTCAGCACCACCTCCGGCGCAGGCACCGCCAACAGCGGCCCGCTGGGCACAGGCGCACGATGAGCACCGCCACCACGACCAACGCCAGCGACGAGCTAGTCGGCCGCTGCTACACCGAGGCGCGCCGCTTCCCGCTGGCCGTCGGTCGCCTCGCATCGGGGGGCCGGATCCCAGGCGGCCCGTACACCATGACGCAGCTGGCGGTCATGGTCGGGGGTTTCGTGTTGCTGGTGGTGACCCGCCCGCTGTGGGGCACCAACCCCCTGCTGGACGCGGCGGTCGTGGTGGCGGTCCCCTTCCCGGTGGGGTGGACGGTCGGCCGGGTGCAGATCGACCACCGCAACCCCCTGGCGGCACTGGTGAGTCTGGCCAGCCGCACCGCTGCGCCGGCAGCAGGCCGTCTGCACGGCCGGCCCTACCAGCAGCGCCCGCCCCGCCGTATCGCCCCGGTCGCCACCGTCGACTTCACCACGACGGCCCGGCCGGACGCTGGCGAACTGAGCGCGGAGCCGGAGCAGGCCGCCAGCACTGACGTCATTCCGCCTGCCCCCGCGCCCTCGGCGTCAGCCCCGGCGCCGGTGGTGTCTGGGGTTCAAGCCCTGCTCGCCCAACGGGCCGCACGCGCACGACAAGGAGCACGATCGTGAAACTCCCGATCCGGCACGTCGCCGGGAACGTCGCCTGGACGACGCACGGCACCGCCTGGGGGATCTGGCGGGTCAGCGCAGCAAACTACTCCCACTCCTCAGCCACCGCCAAGAAGACACGGCTGCGCACCATCGAAGCGTTCGTGAAGGCGCTCCCGACCGGGGGTGAGCCGATCCTGCTGTCGCTGTGCCCGCAGGTGGATCCGCGCAGCGTGGTGCGCGCCATGACGGCCGACGTCGATTTGGACCGCAGCCAGGAATACCAGGACCTCGCGGACCGGGTGCTGACCCAGCTGGAGAGCATGGAGCTGTCCGCGCGCACCGACTGGCTGGCCGTTCCGCTGCCGGCCGGAGGCCGCCTCCAGGCACTGGCTGATCTAGCCGATGCCACCCGGGCTGGGCTGGCGTTGACGCTCGGTCTGGTGCCCGCCGGGGTGAGCGCGAGCGAGCAGGATCGGCGTATCGCTCAGGCCGCTGCGCTGGCTGCGACCTGGCCGTCCGGGGTGGGTCTGCGGCCGGCCACCGAGGCGGAGATCTTGTGGATGTACGGGCATGCCGCCCGGCGCGGCACCGCGGGGCCGCTGCTGCCCGCGCCCGGCGATGAGCAGCCTGTCCTGGGCCGCGGCCGCGGGGTGGCCGCGCTAGCGGAAGTTCTGCTGGCCGAGGGAGGCCGCCCCCGGGACGAGGAGCCGAGCGGCCGGCGGATGCCTGGCAATCCCTTCGCCAACCGGCATCTGCAGGTGGCGACCGAGTGGGGCACCGCGTATCAGGCGCTGCTGGCGCTCGCGCAGATGCCCAAGCGTTTCGCGTTCCCCGGCAGCGAGTACCTGGCAAGCCTGGACGAGTTCGACTTCCCCATCGACTGGACGTGCCGGCTGGCGATCTCGTCCGGGGCGACCGCCCTGCGGCGGACCAAGCAGCGCGCCCGCAACGTCGCCCACCAGGACAAGGAGTACGAGCACGAGCCAACGGGGGTGCCGCCCACGCAGGTGGAGGCGGTGGCTGATCTGGCGGAGAACCGGGAGCGGCTGGCCTCATCCCACACGGAGGTCGACATCCGGTCCATGGTCACGCTGTGCGTGTGGGGGCCGACCCCTGCCGAGGCGCACGCGCGTGCGGAAGCCGTCCAGCACCACTTCGGGGGCGCCGACTACACCTTGGCCCGTCCTGTCGGCGAGCAGGAGAACCTTTGGTACGCCATGCTGCCCGGCACCCGCGCCCCCAAGGTATTGGCGTCGTATGCGCAGTACCTGCTGGCGCGGGACTGGGCCATGGCGATGCCGTGGTGCGGGGCCCAGCTCGGCGACGACAGCGGCCCCCTGTACGGGGTGCAGCTCACCGGCGGCGGCGAACGGCCCGTCCTGGTCGACTTCAGCCGCGGCCCGGCCGAGAACGCTTCCGCCTGCGCGGCGTTCATCGGGGAGCTCGGCGCCGGCAAGTCGGTCGCCTTGAAGACCGCCATGTTCTCGGTGCTCGCTGCCGGGCGCCGGGTGAACTGGCCGGGATCCCGGGGCCGGGTCGTGGTCGTGGACCGCACCGAGGACCGCGAATGGGAGCGGTTCGCGCGGGCCTGCCCCGGCACCACCCAGGTCATCACCGTCGACGACTCCGCGGAGATCTCCCTCGACCCGCTGCGGATCTTCGCCCCCGAACAGCGCTCGAGACGGACGAAGAGCTTCCTGACGCTGCTGCTCGGCATCAAGCCCATGGACATCGAGGGCGTCGTCCTGACCGAAGCCATCAAGGCCGTGCTGTCCCGCGACGGGGCAAGCATGCAGGCCCTGACCACCGAACTCGCCACACGCGGTGCCCACGATGCGACGGCCAGCATGCTGGCCCGCAAGCTCGCGGCCGCCGCCGAGGAGGACCTGGCCCGGGTCATCTTCGACCCATCGCTCCCGCCGGTCGCCACCGTCACCGCGGACAGCGTGGTCTTCTCCGTCAGCTCCCTGCAGCTGCCCAAGAAGAGCGAGCTGGAGAGCGAATTCCGCATGGAGCGCATGGAGACCGAGAAGATCATCGGCCGCGCTCTGATGTACCTCGTCGCTGCGTTGTGCCGCGAGATCACCTTCGGGTCGAAGGACGAATTCGCGGTCAGCGTCTGGGATGAATGCTGGTGGCTGACCTCCTCCCCCGAGGGCCAGGAACTGCTCCTGGAGCAGCTGCGCGACGGCCGCAAGCACCGTGCCGGGGCGCTGCTGGGTACCCACGACTCCTACGACATCGGCCCGGCGGACAGTCATCTCGGCGCGGTCCTGCGCGGTCTGATCCCGCACCGGTTCTTGTTCCGGCAGACCGACGAGACCCTCGCCGTGCGGGGCCTCGAGTTTTTGGGCCTGGACTCCGCCGACCGGAACTTGGTCGACCTGGTCACGACGGGCCTGTCCCCGATGGACCTGTCCGCTGAGGAGAAGGCGGTGCGAGCCGGCGAGTGCCTGTATCGGGACCTCAACAAGAGGGTCGGGACCATGCGCGTGCTCCTGCCGGCGGACCCCAAGGCGGCGGCGCAAATCCACTCCACCCCCGGCCGGAGCGCCGCATGATCCGCCGACTGCGGGCAGCGACCCGGGGCGCGTTCGGCCGGCGACAGATCGGCGTACTGCTCGCCCTGGCCGCGCTCACCGCCGTGCTGTGGACCGCCGGCAACGCCCACGCCGACCCACCCGTGCCCCGCCCGACCGTCAGTCCCACCACCCCAGCACCGACAACAGCACCGACCACGCCGGCGGCCGGGCCGACGGCCGGCAGCACCACGCCTCCCGTCGACGGATCCGGCGCCGGCGGGGGCGGCGGTCTCCCCCGTATCAGCGACCAGGACATCACCAAGCGCCTGCAGCAGGCCCAGAACATGAGTGAAGCGTTCTCGACCGCGACCCAGCGGGTGCTGATGGACCAGGCCACAGAGCAGCTGCGCAAAGAGCTGCCCGACGAGGGCGGCGTCCTAGGCGTCTTCAACACCACCGACCAGTACGGGGTCCCGATCCAGGTCTACACGATCAACCCGGACACCGGCGGTTGGTCCGACTGGTCCCTGAAGGTCTACGGCTTCCTGATCGAGATCTGCTTCGCGGCCACGAAGTGGATGATCGCCTTCGCATGCTGGCTGATCACCTGGGCGCTGAGCTTCGGCCTGGCGAAGATCCTCCTCAAACCGGTGCTGGCCATCGCGTCCAGCCTGCACTCCCAGGTCATCGTGGAACTCGGCCTGCCGGGCCTGTTCCTGGTAGTCGCAGCGACCGTGTGCGCGTGGCACATCATGGTCGGCGACCGGGTCCGCGGGGTCGGCGAAGCCGCACTCACCCTGGTCATCGCCGCGCTCTGCGCGACCGCGTTGGTCTCTCCCCCCGAGCAGCTCATGGGCGGCGAGAACGGCGGGATACTCGGGGCCGCCCAGGGATTCAGCCTGGAAGTGGCCGGCATCATCATCAACAGCGGCCACACCACCGGCACCCGCTCCCCGGTCTCCACCAACGACGTCAGCGCCCTGGCCCGGCCGATCAGCGACAGCCTGGTCGATGCCCTGATCGTGAAACCGGCCGAGCTCCTGCAGTACGGACGCACCTTCGACCGCGACTGCTCCAAGGCCTACGCCGAGGCGAAAATCCAGCAACTGGCGTGGGACCGGCAGGCCGACAGCAACATCCAGTGGATCAAGGACCACGACTCCCTCTCCCGCCTCACCGGGGCCCCCAGCCCCTTGGACCCGACGGGGATTCAGCAGTGGGGCACGGACCAGGTCGTCGGCATCGTCGGCGGGTGGGTCAAGGACCACTACGGCAAGCCCCCGATGGGCGCTTTCGAGGCCAAGTGCGTGCCTGGCGACGTCGCCTCCGCGAAGAAGGCCTCGGTCGACAAGCTCGCCGGCGCGCTGTTCGTCGCGCTGGCCGCGCTCATCGTCACCTTCTTCATCTGCCGCCTGGCCGGCAGTTTGCTGGCCGCGCAGTGCCGCATCGCGCTGGAAGCGATCCGCGGCGAGGGCGTCCTGGTCGCCGGCACCCTGCCGGGAGGTGGCCGCACCCTGCTGTGGCAGTGGTGCGCCAACCTGCTGAAGGTCTTCCAGACCCTGATCATGTCGGTGCTGCTGCTCGCGGTGTTCCTCGTCTTCATCACCACACTGCTGGACCCGTCCCTGGACGATGCGTTCCTCGGCAGCCTCGCCTTGCGGTTCCTTGTGCTGGACATCGTGTGCATCGCCGCCTTCGTCTACCGCAAGAAGGTCGCCACCGCGGCCCGGCGCGCTGCGGGTAATTTCCGTACCCGCATGGACGGCAACCGGGTCGGCGGCGCTGGCAAGGCGATCTTCCGGGCCGGCTACGGCGACGACTCCAGCCAGCGCAGCGGAGCCCTGGGGCGGGGCGCGCTCACCCTCGGGGCACTGGCCATCAGCGGCGGCACCGCCACCACCCTGCGCGGCACCGGCGCCCGTCTCGCCCGCCGCCTGCACACGGCCCCCCGGCGCGGTCCTCGGCCCGTTCCCCGCCCACCGCAGCGGCGCCCCAACGGCCGCGGCCCGAACCACACACCGCCGGCGCAGCCGCAGCCTCAAGGGCCGCCGACGCAGGCCGGACCCTACCGCCCGGCCGCCCCGCAGCTGGTCATGCCACCGCAGCCCAACAACCAGCCGCAGCCCACCACACCTCCTCAGCCCACGTCGCCGCCTCAGCCCCGAACGCCACCGAGGCCGCGGCCGCGACCTCGCCCCGGACCGCTGCCGCTTCCGCGCCCCGGGCCACGCCGGGTGCCCGCACCCGTCCCTCCCTCCACCCCGCCGCCCAACTCCACCCGGCAGGCCGAGCTCCGCCGGCGGCTGGCGCGCCGCACCCCGCCCGGCGCGCCCGCGCTCCGGCCCCGCCCGCGCGGTGGCAGCACGTGAGCCGCCGCACCTGGACGATCAGCGGAGGCGTCGCGCTCGCCTCGATCCTGGCGCTGTTCGGGGTCTTGGTGCTGTTCATCGCGATAGCCACCGGGACCGGCAACGCCGCCCTGCAGGCCGCCGCCCGTTCCCGCACCGCGCCGGTGGGAACGGGTGGCGGCACCCTCAAGCCCGGCAGCGTGCCGGCCGCCTATGAGCCGTGGGTCCTCCGTGCTGCCGCGGGCTGCCCCGGGCTGCCCGCCCCGGTTCTCGCCGCCCAGCTCCAGCAGGAAAGCGGGTTCAATCCAGCCGCCCGCTCCGAGGCCGGCGCGGAAGGTATCGCCCAGTTCATGCCCGGGACCTGGACCACCTGGAAGACCGACGCCAACGGGGACGGCGCCGCCAACGTCTGGGATCCCGCGGACGCCATCACCGCCCAGGGCACGTTCATGTGCAGCCTGCTCAAGCAGGCGACCGCCTCCGGCTACCCCGGGCAGCCGATCGAGTTGGCATTGGCCGGCTACAACGCGGGGTGGGGGGCCGTGCAGCGCTACCGGGGCGTTCCTCCGAAGGAGTTCGCGTCCGGTCAGACCTACCGTTACGTGCGCACGATCATGGCGGGCGCCGCACGGTACACCGCTGCCACCGGCGCCCAGCAGCTGCCCGCCGAGTACGCGCTGCCCGCGAACGCCCCCGCAAAGATCCGCATGGCCTTGGCCTGGGCCCTGCAGCAGCGGGGCGGTTGGTATCACCTGGGCGGCGACTGCACCCACGGTCTCGGCTCCGACCCGGCCCATCAGTGCGACTGCAGTTCCCTGGTCCAACAGGCTTACCACGCCGCCGGCGTGAACCTGCCGCGCACCACGTTCGACCAGGTCAACGCCGGTATCGCAGTCAGTCCCGATGCACCGCTCCCCGGTGACCTGGTGTTTTCCGCCGGTTCCGACGGCACCACCAGCAGCCCGGGACATGTCGGCCTCTACGTCGGGGGTGGCCAGCTCCTCGAGGCGCCCAGGACTGGACTGCAGACCCGTCTGGTCAGTTACGCCTCCTGGCGACAGTCCACCAGCAACATCACCCGGGTCGTGGCGGTCCGCCGGGTCGTGACGTGGTGAGCCCGACGTCACCGGCTCGCGGCCTCACCCCACCGCTTTCCCGCTATTTCCCGTCCCCGTGTCACATCCGGGGCCGCCCGCGCACTTCCCGTAGGTAGATGAGGTGGGATGGGCCCGCCTCACAGATCAGGAGGCCGCACATGTTCTGTCCCATGGGGTGCACCGGTGGTCTGCGCCGGTGGTCTACGTGAGAGACCCGCAGATCATCCTGCATGACATCGAGCACGTCCCGCAGCATATGGCGGCGTTCCTGGGCGCCCACCGGTGGTGGGCCGCCGTCGGCCTGCTCCTCGCCGGGGCCATTTGGGCTGCCGCAGCGGGGTGGTGGCGTCAGCGGGCGGCGGCCGCTCTGCGGGATCGGGTCGCCTTCGAGCTAGTGCCCGCAGCCACCTTCGAGGCCGGCCCGTCCGAGTTGCGCTGGTCGGCCGGACAGATCGCTTCGGTCCGCGCTGCCTGCGGGTCGATGCCCCGGCGCGCGGTGGCCACCCGGCTGCGAACCACCTATACCGACAGCAAGATGCGCACCTTGCTGGAAGGTCCGGTGCGCGCGGAGAGCTTGTTGCGGATGCCTGGCTATACCGACGTCGAAGTACTACACGCCCACCTGGGCAGCGGCCGCCCGACGGTACCGAGGATCCGCTTCGAAGGCGCACCCCCTCGGCCCACACCAGCACCCGCGCACACGCAACCCACCGGAGGGACGGCCTGATGAGCGTGAACCTGAAGAAGAAGCTGGCTACGGGCAGCGTGCGGGAAGGGCGGCGGATGTATGTGGCGCGGGCCGAGCTGGTGCTGGCCCGGCCCGATCACCGGCCGCTGGCCCGCTTGGGCTCCGACCCCGACCCGCTGCAACGCCTCGCCGCGGCCATGGCCGCCGTGCGCAGCCAGGACGGCGAACAGGCCGATGTGATGGTGGACCTGGTGCCCGTCCCAGATGGTCAAGTGGACCGGCGCCGCCGGTCGCTGATCGCCCGCGCGGCCCGGCGCGGGCCGTCCGCGTTCGGCGAGCGCCTGAGTCCTGGCGGTGGAGGCGGTGCTTGGGTGGACAGTGTGCGCACCGTCCTGGCCGACGGTATGGGGATCAGCTCCTCCCCCGGCGGCCGGCCACGGCCGGCGAAGGTGCCCCGGCAGGTCGACCTCGCCGACGGGGTCGGCAAATTCACGCTGGGCGAGCCGGTCTTCGCCGTCCAGGTCCTCATCCGGGTCAGCGCCACGCATCCGGTGCGGGCCCGCGCACTGCTGCACCAGTTGCTCGGCGCGATGGCCATGTTCTCCGGCGAGAACCGGTGGCGCCCGGTCGGCCCCCGCCGCACCGCCTGGCGGCCGTACAGCAACGTGTGGTGGCGCCGCCGCTCGTTCGACCGGCGCGTGGCCACCGGCGAGTTCGCTCCCGCCAAGCGGCAGTGGGTCACGACCGCAGAGATCGCCGGCCTGCTGAAACCGCCCACGAAGCACTGCGCGGCCACCAACGTCGCCCGGTGCGGCGGCGTCGTGCCGCCCGCCCCGGCCGGGCTGCCCAAATGGACCGGACAACCCGGCATGCTCCCGCTCGGTTGGGTGACCGGTGCCGGAGGCCGGGAGTATCTGGCTGCCGCGCACGTCGCTGATGTGCTGTTCGGCCTGGGTCTGGGCAAGTCTGGATTCGGCAAGACGGAGCAGGCCCTGGTCCAGATGGTCACCCTCGCCTACGGCGGATACGGGTGCTGGTTCCTGGACCCGCACGGGGAGGCGCTGACCCGTGCCTTGCCGTATCTGACGCATCCGGCGGTGCGGGACCGCGTCCAGCTGATCGACCTGGCCAAGCCCAGCATGGACAGCCCCTTCGGGTGCTGGAATCCCCTGGACATGCGCGGCCGCCCCATCGAGGACATCCAGGATGTCGTCGGCGCCATCGTCGGCGGCATCGCTTCAGCGCAGGGCTGGGGCAACAACGCCCCGCAGGCACGGGCGATCTTGAGCAATGCCGTGCTGGTGCTCGCCCACTTGGCGTACCAGCTGGTCGCGGCGGGCTGCCCTGAGCTGCAGCCCACCATCTTCCAAATCAAATCCCTGCTGACGGAGGACGACTGGCGGGCAGGAGTCCTCGAGAACATGTCTGACGACATCAGGCGGTTCTGGCGGGTCACCTTCCCGAAATACGCCGCCACCGCGGTGCCGACGGTCACCAACGCGCTGGACGTCCTGGAGACCTCCCTCAGCCTCAAAACGTTCCTGGGCGGCTCCTTGTCCACGTACAACGTGCGGCACGCCATGGACAACGGGAGCATCGTGCTCATCGCACCGTCCGGAACCGGCGCAGGCGATTCGCTCATCACCAGCCTGCTGATCTTCGATCTGTTCCTGGCCGGCACGTCCCGCCAGGACACCCGTGTTGAGCAGCGCCGCACGTTCTTTGCCTGGATGGATGAGGTCGCGGCCGTCGACGCCGCCGGCCGCGGCTTCATCGCCAAGATCTTCGAACAGCTGCGCAAGTACGAGGTGCGGCTCATGGCGATGACGCAGATGGCGATGCGCCTGTCGGAGACCACCCGGCAAGCGGCATTCCAGAACCAGTCCGTCCTGTCGTCGACTGCGTCCGACATCGACGAGGCCCGCTACGTCGCGACCCGAATGCCCGGCATTACACCGGAGACCCTCGCCGGCCTGGACAAATACGAATACATCGTCAGCGTCATGCTCCACGGCAAACGCACCACCCCGTTCAAGGTGAGGGGCGTTCCGGTCGACCAGGTGCTTTCCCGCTACTACGACCCGAACGCCCTGCCCGACCTGGACGCCGCCATCGACATCTCCCTGGGCCGGCGACCCGTCGCGAAGATCCTCGCCGACCTGTCCACCCTCGACGAACGGATCGGCGACTACCTCGCCGCCCACCCTCCAGCCCCGGCATCAGCGCCGTCCGGCCAGCACGACGTCATGCGCCATGACCTGTCCCACGACACCG
The DNA here is from genome assembly GCF_040636125.1 of Streptomyces sp. NPDC006733. Classification (NCBI taxonomy): domain Bacteria; kingdom Bacillati; phylum Actinomycetota; class Actinomycetes; order Kitasatosporales; family Streptomycetaceae; genus Streptomyces; species Streptomyces sp. NPDC006733. Next base: position 19,473 of record NZ_JBEYJD010000046.1, read on the forward strand.
GCACCGCAGACGCCGGCGACGACCGAGAAGAAGAGAACCTGTAATGGCCTATCCCGCCGGAATGCTCCGCACCCACGGCCTGCCACAGCTCGCCGAACAGCTCCTGCCGGTGCTGTACCAACACCGGCTGATGACCACCAGCCAGCTCCAACAGCTGCTGCAGCCGCACACCACGTACCCGGTGTACCTGCGCCGCCAACTGAACCTGCTGCGCAACCTGCAGCTCGCGGGCGCGACCGTGCGCCGCCGCGGAGGGCAGGGCGAACTCGCCTGGTACTGCACCAGTGCGGGAGCGGACCTCGTGGAGGCTGCCGGCGAGGTACGTCCTCGCGCCTACCGGATGACAGAGCAGAGCGCGGCCTCCCAGCTGCAGGAACACACCCTGGCCATCAACGCCACCGGCCTGGCGTTCGTCCAGGCCGCGCGGAGGGCCGGGCACGAATGCGGACCACTGGACTGGGAGCCAGAACTCGCCCACCGCCTGCGCGATGGCGACAGCCGCACCGGCGACGAAGCCTTCCTAGTCCCCGACGCCGTCCTGTCCTACATCCACCGGCACAGAAACACCCGCACGATCTGCAGCTACTTCCTGGAGATCGACCGGGCCACCATGACCCCGGACCGCCTCGCCGACAAACTGCGCGCTTACGCCCGCTACCAGAGCTATCACCCCACCCCCACCACCGGACGATCCCGTACCGGCGCTGCCTCGGCGGGGAGCGGGGCGGCCTGGCAAGACCGCTATCCCGCCTTCCCGCGCGTGCTGTTCGTGCTCACCGGCGCCCCCACCGCCACCTTGCACCGGCGCACGGCCGATCTGCGCGCGCTCGCGGCAGCCGATACCCGGTTGCGTCGTGCCGCCGCCCGCCTCCCCGCAGGCGTCACCACCCTGCACCAACTGCAAACCGCTGGCCCGTGGGAACCGATCATCACCCCTGTTTTCGGCGATGATGCCACCCCCACCAACGCCATGCTGCACGCAGCCGCACCGTCGGCCACCTGAGCTGAGCGCCCAGGAGGCCGAGACCTCCTCGCCCGGGTCCGAGCAGCGGGTCGCAGAGCCAAAGCGGTGGTCCCAGCGCAGGCGACGGCTGGGAACGTCGGACTCCGTCTGGCCCTGGGCTGGCACACCGCGTCGGGTGTGACCTCCGCTGATTCCAGACGTTGAAATGACCATGAGCGGAGAGAGCGGGATGGTGCGCGCCGTGCGGGAATGGCAGCGGCAAGTGCCCGAAGTGGGGGCAGGGCCGGCGCTCAACGCGCTCATTCCCGCTCTCGCAGCTGAGATGAACTCGGTGGGCAGCATGGCGACGTTGAGGGTTCACCTCGCTCTCCTCGAGGCCCAGCATCGGCAGCAAGCTACTCCCGAAGGCAGCGGCTGAGGGTAGGGCCGCGCGGGTCCGGCTGGCCAGGTAAGGGAGAAGCAGCTCCAAGACCTGGAGCTGCGATGGGGCGGTACCGCCGTGCTGGTCCTGAGGAGGCGCACCAGCACGGCGGCGGTCAGACGGCAGCCAGATCCTTGATTTCCTCGACGAGGTCCGGTTCGGGCAATGGAATGTCGCCGTAGTCGTCGTCGCCGTTCTCTTCAATGTGCAGCGGTCCGCGCGTTGCGGCCAGGAACTGCTCGCACATCACCTCCCACAACGTCACGCTTCCCATGCCGTCGGGGCCGGACTGCGGTTCTTGGACCTGCAGCAGCTGTGCGAGGAGCCGCACGGTCGCCCCGGGACGCTCGGTACGGAAGGCCACGACCTGCCGGTACCAATGGTGAGCTTCGGAGAGTTCCCCCTGCTGGGCGTGGTGCAGGACCAGGTAGTACGCCGAATGCGGGTCACCTGCTCCGGCGGCGAATTGCCACCAGAAGCGGGCGCCTTCGTCGCGGCCGGTCAGTTTGAGCAGGCAGGCGAAGAGTCGGGCGCCCTCGGGTTCGGTGTGGGAGGAGGAGATGAACTGCGCCATGGATGCGGACGCGCTTGAGGTCCGGACGGCCTGGGCGCACATCTGGCGGATGTGGCGGGCTCGCCGGCGCATCGCCGCTTCCAGGCGCGCAGGAGTAGAGGTGGTCTCCCGTGAGCGCGGGGAGGAGCAGTGGAAGGCCCCGGCCGCGGCCGCCGTGGCGTCCATCTGAGCCGCCCGCTCCATCAGGTGGGTGCGGACGAGGGCGGCGACGCGGCGTTCGGCTGCGCGGGTGTCGCGGGAGTATCCATGGGTGAGGATCTCCGCGCGGTCCAGGACCTCCTCGATGTGGTCCATCGTTAGTCCCCCTTCATCTCGGTGGCGGGCAGGTCGGGCCCGAGGATGGCCCGTAGGCGGCGGGTGGCCGCACGGCGGTGAGACGACACCGTTGCCGAGCTGACCCCCATCAGCTCAGCGACTTCCTTGGTGGAGAAGCCTGCGTAGAACCGCAGAAGGATCACGTCCTGCTGCCGGTCCGGTAGCAGTGTCAGCGCCTGGCGAACCGCGATTTGAGCCTCCAGGTCGGCGATCGGATCCTGGGTCAGGTGGAAGGCGACCGCTTCGAAGACAGTGGTGTCGACCACGATCGGTCGACGGGTCCGGGATCGTAGCTCGTCCCGTACCCGGTTGCGCACGATCGCGAAGGCGTAGGCCTCCGTGTTGGGCTGGCTCAGGACACCCGGCCAGTTCAGCGCCATCTGCGCGAATGCCTCATCGACGGCCTCGGCGGCGTCGGTATGTGAGCCCAGCCGGGCGTAGGCGTAGCGCTCGTAGGCAGCGCTGTGGAGCTTGTGGAACGCAGCGAAGTCCAACGGAAGAACGACGCGGAAGTCCTCGTCCACGTCCGAGATCGGGGCCGGTCGCGGCTCGTTCACCGAACCTCCTGCTGGGACTCGGTCGTCACCGGGTGCGCGGGGTAGGTGCGTTCCCGGATCTCAGCGGCGCCGATCCGCACGCCGGCTCCAGCCAGGCGGCGCAGAGCTATCCGCACATCTGGCACAAACACCCGCAGCAGTGCCGCGGCTGTGACCGCGTGCCAGGCCACATCGTGATTCACGCTGATCTCTTTTCCTCAACGCCAAGCACCGTTGTCCCGGGTCCGGTGCCCGAGAGCACATCGCTCTCTTGCCTCTATAGCGCCAGGCGTGAGGAAAACGCGCAGTCGTCCCACCAGAAACATGCGGAACATGCCCTCTCACTTTCCCGGTTCCTTGCGAGACCCTCTGCCGTTCTTCCGCTTTGCTAGACAGGACGGTCTGTAGGCGGTGCGGTATAGGGGGAGACTGCGGTGTCATTGCTCCCCAAGAGCGTGTCTGACGGCGGGATCGATCGCTGGCGAGGGCACGGTGCCGTCAAGGACAGCGGGGTAGTCCGTCGGCTGGGCTGGCAGGGGTACCGGTTGACGAGAGCGTCAGGCGACAGCTGGATGCCCGGCTGCCTTGCCCGCTGCGTCCCGGCGCATGGCGGTCATGCCCAGGTCTGCCAATCGGGGCACGAAGGCCACGTCGAGCTCGTCGACCGGATGGAGCAGGCCCCGCTCGCAGGTCTCCGCCACCCACACCCTGCAATCGGCGGCAGGGTAGGCGGGGTTGACCCCGATCTCTCCTTTGGGGAGGAACCCGTTGAACGGCGTCGCGAGCCGCTGTTTGTTCCAGTAATTCCATGCCCGAAGGGCCTTGGCCTGCTCGAAAGCGAGGTAGAGCTGCGGATAGCGCTGAAGGATCCGCATCTCGCGGAACAGAGTCTGCCCCAGCAGGGACGGCGCGGCCCGGGTGAGGTCGTCGAAGTCCTGGTCGCGGAAGGTGAGGGAGGTCGCGTCCTGGCCGGCATCGAGGGCCAGGGCCGTGAGCAGATGGGAGAGGCGGTCGCGGGTGTACAGCGCTGCTCCGGGTGCGAGACGGGGCTCGATGTCAGCGATCAGGTTGTGCAGGCGTCGGTGGCCGGGGTGGAAGCGGGAGAGGTCGAACAGCTTGTCCATGCCGTTGACCGCGGAGAACGCCAGGCGCTTGTAGAGAAGGTTGTTCATCTCTCCGACAGCGGCGTATGTCTTGGTCTGCGCGCTGGTGGAGTGGAGCAGCAGGTACTCGGACAGCACTTCGAAGTACAGGTAACCCAAGAACGGCAGGTCGCGGACGGCGGCGGCGAGCTGGTCCACGAAGGTGCCCGGCGGCGTCCGGTGTCCGGTGGCGTTGGCCAGAGCTACGTTCAGGAAGGGGGCGGCCGCGCGGATCTGGTGGAGCGCCTTCCGGCGCAGCCGGGTGTCCTCGGCCTCGGTGAGGAAACTCCGGTGGCCCAGGTAGGTCTGCAGGTGGACGCGGCCGAGCCGCAGGTAGTCGATGCCCTTGGCTGGTGCTGGGGCGGTGGGCGTGATCTCGATCATCAATGTGCGGGTGTGCGGCTTGGTCTGCAGCAGGTAGCCACCGAGGTTGTGCGGACGCAGGCCGGCGGAGGTCGGAGTCAGCGGCGCGCAGTACAGGGCGGCGAGCAGGCACCCGGAGGAGGCGTACAGCTGGCCGCTGGCGCGGATGGCGTCCAGCGCCGTCGTGGTGTGCATCAGATGGATCGGGTGGCCGCTGGTGAGGGCCTGGGTCATGGCGTTGTGGGCCAACAGCCAGCCGCCGGGGGTGTCGTGCTGCAGGCGGTCGCGCCAGTCCGCCTCGCTCTCGATGCACCCGCCGGCCACGGGCCGGGTGGGGGTGCTGGTGTGGTCGGTGTGGGCGTCGTCGAGGTCGGTGTCCACGAGAAGGTCTCCTACTGGCCGGGAGTGAGGCTTTGGCGGGCGCCGGTGAGGGCATGGTGGTGGGTGGCACCGTCCAGGGCGGCCTGCTCGCTGCGCACGACGAGGGCGAACGCGGCGGAGGGCAGCCAGTCGGGCACCGGGATCCGCAGCCGGGTCGTGTCCGGCCACCACCGCTGAAGCGGCAGGCGGTATCGGTCCAGGCAGTCGGCCGCCTTGAGGACGTCGACCAAGTGCGGGGCATGGCGATAGGCGTGCTCCTGGCGTGCGGTGAAGCGGTCATAGGGCACGTCGTGCACGGCGACCGCTTCCGCCGCCTGGTGCAGGAGAGCCACCGGTACCTCGCGTCCCAGGGCACGGGTGACCGTGGCGGTGTGGCGCAGGAACCACGATGCGGCGCGCCGACCGTGATCGGGATCCGCCCGGTCATCGTGCCGCCGGCAGTCGTGGACCGCCCCGGCGACGCACGCCGCCGCGACGTCGTCGCCCGCCAGCCCGTACTCCTGGGCCAGGAGCGCGGCGAGCAGGCTGACGCGGGCGTTGTGGCGGATGCCGTGGTTGGAATCGGCCTGACGCGTGGTGGTGAACCAGGACCTGGGCGGTTCGAGCATCAAGCCCGGGCGTGGGAGGCTGGGCTCGGCGTCGAAGTTCACCGGCCGGTTTTCCGCAATCCACTCGAGCGTCACCTGGTCCATTGGCTGGTGGGCGGGCAGTCGGCGCTGCGAGGCGAGTTCCTGCAGGCAGGCGCGGCCGGGCGGAGTCCGATCGGTCATGGCGTCCCTCACACAGATGGGTACGGAGCAGGCGTGAAGCTGGGCGTGGCGATCTTGACGATGGGCACGCGGCCCAAGGAACTGGCGGAGCTGCTGGCCTCGGTCCATGCGCAGACGGCTCCGGCGGTTCGGACCGTGGTGGTGGCCAACGGGTGCGCGATGCCTGATCTGCCGCCGTGGGTCGAGACGGTGCAGCTGGCGGAGAACCTGGGGGTGACCGGCGGCCGCAATGCCGCTCTGGAGCACCTTCGGGACATGGACCTGGTCCTGGACCTGGACGACGACGGCCTGCTGGTCTCCGACGACGTTTTCGCCACGATCACCACGCTGTACCAGGCGGACCCGCAGCTGGGGATCGTCGGCTTTCGCATCGCGGACGAGACCGGAGTGACCCAGCGCCGCCACGTCCCTCGGCTGCGCGCCGGTGATCCGATGCACGGCGGGCTGGTGACCGGCTTCCTCGGCGGGGCACACGTACTGTCCACGAAGATGCTGGCCCAAGTCGGCCCCTGGCCGGACGCCTTCTTCTTCGCACATGAAGAGACCGACATGGCCTGGCGGGCGATCGACGCAGGCTGGCGGGTGCGCTACGAGCCGCGGCTGCTGCTCCAGCACCCGCGCACCTCCCCGGCCCGGCACGCGTTCTTCTACCAGGTCACCGCCCGCAACCGGGTCTACCTGGCACGCCGGCACCTGCCGGCGGTGCTCATCCCGATCTACCTGGGCGTGTGGGTTGCCTTGACGCTGGCCCGCACCCGCAGCGTGTCCGGGTTGCGGGCCTGGTTCGGCGGGTTCGCCGAGGGCTGGCGCACCCCGTGCGGACCCCGTCGACCGATGCGGTGGCGCACCGTGTTCACCTTGGCCCGACTCGGCCGCCCCCCGGTGATCTGAGCCGCTCACGCGACGGCTCGGGCCTCGGCGCGGAGCCAGGCCGGGATCGCCTCGGGGGTCCGCTTCAGCCACTCCACGTAGCGGCTCACCCCGTCCTCGATGTCCACCTGCGGAGTCCAGCCCAGCACCTGGCGCATACGGGTGGTGTCTGCGCATGCGCCCAGCGGGTCACCCTGCGGCCGGGGAGTTGCCATGACCCGCGCATCGGGATAGTGGCCACGCACCAGATCGGCGACCTGTCGGATGGAGGTGGCGCGGCCGGTGCCGACGTTGAGCGTCGAACGGTCCGCGCTCTCGGTCACGGCCGCCAGCAAGGTCGCCTCCGCGATGTCGTCGACGTGCACGAAGTCCCTCACCTGCCAGCCTCCACCGTTGAGGTGGAGCGGCAGGCCGAGCGCGGCCCGCATGGCGAACCAGGCCACCACCCAGCTGTGGCTGTTCTCCTTGACCACCTGCGGTTCTCCGTAGACGGAGAAGTACCGCACGATCGCGTACGAGCCGCCGGTGCCGCCCAGGGCCAGGGCGGTCTGATGTTCGCCCCACAGTTTGGTGTTGGCGTAGATCGACCCGGGCGTCAGCGGATCGGTCTCGCGGAACCGTGCCGCCGCGTCTTCTGATCCGGCGCCGGTGCCGTAGACGCTGGCCGAGGAGACGAAGACCAGCCGCTTCAGCGTGCCGGTGTGCCGGGCTGCGGCATCCAGCACGGTCTGGGTGCCGTTGATGTTGGCCTTCAGCGCCGCCGCCGGGTTGCGGGTGCACTCCGCGACGTCGGCCAGAGCCGCGGCGTGGATGACGTAGTCGCTGCGCGACACCAAGTCGTCCATCAGTGCGGCGTCGGTGATGTCGCCGGCGATGACGTCCGGGTCTCTCGGAGAGATCTCGAACACGGAGGAGTAGACGGAACTGCCGTAGGCGTCCAGTCGGCCGACGGCCAGCGGCTTGGCGCCGACCGCGCGGAGCTGGTGCACGATGCGACTGCCGACCAACCCGAAGCCGCCGGTCACCGTGACCGTGGCGCCGGACAGATCAGCTAAGCGGTCCCTTGAGTTCACGCGGGCCTGCCCTTCTCGACAGCGCCGCACGGGTGCGCGGCTTCAGCCGTCAGAACACCACCGGCCATCCCTTGCGCCCCAGGGGATGGCTGTGTGTCCGGTGTGTGCCCGCCCGTGCGAAGCCGCCTCACCACCCGGCCGGGTACGGCATGGTGGAGGGAGAGGCATCGGCGGCGACACCTCGGGGGGCGGCATGGACCTGGATCGGCATCCGCTGGCGCATCTGCGCCGCCATCACCACTGGTCCATGGACGACCTCGCCCGCCTGCTTCGCGAGCAGTCCCTCCGGCGCGGCCTGCGCAGCGGTATCGATCGCAACCGGATCTGGCTGTGGGAAACGGGCGGCACCATGCCGAGCCAGGAGAGCCAGTCGCTGCTCGCCGGCGTCCTGAAAGTTCCCGCCGCCCAGATCGAACAGCTCGGATGGCCCCACTGGCTGCCGGCCTTCGAACAGCCCGCCCCCTTCAGCCCGTCGGGAAGCCGGGCCGCCCTGAGAGAGGTGCAGATCACCCGCATGGACCGACGATCTTTCCTGGTACTCAGCAGCAGCACCCTCATCGACGTCGCCGCCGACTGGGCCCGCATCGAACCACGCCACCTGTCCCAGGCCCTCGGCGGACAGCGCGTCGACGAGGAACTGCTGCAGTGGCTGGAACAGCGCTCCAGCGAGCTGCGCGCTCTCGCCGCCAGGCCGCACCCGCAGGTCTCCGGTCTCATCGACGCCCACCTGAACACCGCCATCGACCTCATCGCCCAGGACCGCTACACCCCAGCAGTCGGTCGCCGTGTCCACGCTGTGGCCGCTGACCTCGCACATTGCGCCGCATGGCTGCGCTTCGACGCCGACCGGCACGCCGACGCCCAACGCCACTGGCAAGCTGCCGTCCACGCCGCCCATCAAGCCGGGGACCGCGACCTCGCCGCCGTCGCCCTGTCCGACCTCGCCTACCAGGCCACCTGGCTGTCCAGGCCCGCCGACGCCGTCCAAGTCCTGGCGTACGCCCGCACCCGCACGCGCACTCCAGCCGCCCGCTCCCTGCTCGACGTCCGCCGGGCCCGAGCCTGCGCAGTACTCCAAGATCGCCAGGGAACCGAGCGCGCGCTGGCGTCCGCCGAGACCGAGTTGGAGCGGATTCGCCCACAGGACACGCCCCCAGTGGTCTCCTGGATGTCGATGGCAGATGTCAGCGCCGACGCTGGACGGTGCTGGCTTGACCTCGGCGACCCAGCCCGAGCCGACGTCGCGATCGGCGCCGGGCTGGGCGACCTCGATCCGCGCCGATCCCGCACCAAAGCAGTGTTCCTGACCTATCGGGCCGAAGGCTCGCTCCACGGCCGAGACGCTGCGGCCACCGCGACCGATGCCCGCGCCGCTCTCGACGCCGCCCTCGGTTCAGGAGCTGCCCGCTGCGTAGACCTCGTCTCCGCGCTCATCCGCCGTCTGGACAACCGGACCGAGCAGCCGATAGTCGAGTTACGCGAGTACACCCGGGAACGGCTCGCTGCCTAATGGGAGCTATGGAACCGAGGAATGCTTGGTTCCGTAGCCGCCAGCAGGTGAGCACTATCGCCGCCGGGTGGGACGCCACACGAATCCGCTCCTGCATCCCTCCCGTCCGGCGGAACGTGAGCAGAGGCCCTCTCCCTTTACCGGGCTTCACTGGGCAAGATCGCTTCATGCGCCCTGTGGGCGGCGAGGTGAAGGGGGAGAGTGCAGTGTCGGACGACAACGGATTCCGGATGATCGAGGCAGAGGATGCGCATGGCCTCGTCGTCACTTTGGACATGATCGGCCAAGATCCCCAGCCCTTCGCCAAGCCCCTCAAGTGCCGTCATTGCCCGCGCCCGGTCAGCGCAGTGCGCGGCTATCCGAAGTCGCGGGCCGGCAGTGGGCCGGCGTCCTGGGTCCATTCGCACCTGCGGCTCAACGGCCACCCAGACCATGGTCCGCAGTGCCCGCTCAACCCTTTGTGGGTCATCGAGCAGATCGCCCGCGGCTCGGAAGGGGTGGTCGCCGCCAATCCGGAGGGCGGCCTGCGGCTGGTGCTGCCCGATGGCTCCGGCTCTGTCCCCCAACCTCCAACCGACGTTGATCCAGTCGAACCGCCTGATGGTGTGCTGGACGATCTCACCGCGCTGCGCATCACCACGATCCGCCCGGTGCTGCCCCCGGCCCTGAACAGCGCCGTGAAGATCGTACAGTTCCTTCAGCTCAATGCCTTCGCACTGCCCGCGCTGCGGCTCTTCACCATCGACTACCGCGGCAAGCTGATCCACTGGCGCCGATTCTGTTACGGGCCGCCGGCCTACGCCAAGCTCCACCAGCGAGTCGCCACCAGCGGCAACGCGCTCCCGCATCCCGTCGCGGTGTACGGCACGGTCATCCGGTCCGGTGTCGCCAAGGGCAACGGCACAGCGTACGCCGTCCTCGCCAGCCAGACGCCGGGCGTCGACGGCCAGCCGCCGTTCGATGTGCTGCTCCGCAGCCGCCATCCCAGCCTCCTTGCCCCGCTGAAGCCCGGCATGCACGTCCTGGCCATCGGGGAGCGTTGGAAGCACCGGGCCGATCAGCCGGAGGTGCAATTCTGGGCAACGGCTCATTGGCAACTCGCCTACTGGACCACCAACCGCGCCACGGGACTCCCGACCGATCCCGCCTGCCCTCCCCCGCTGACCAAGACGCAGCCGCGGCCCCATGCCCCGATGCCCCAGCGGCACGCGCCCCGCACGACCACCCGACCGCCCGCCGCCCCTGCCTCGCCAGCGTCAGAGCCGAAGCCCCAAGGTCTGCCGGCAAACACCCCTGCGCCGCAACCGGTCATCCCTGAAACGACATCCGAGGTTCCTCCCGTCCCGGACGTGCCGATCGCTGTTCCCCCGCCGGAGCCCATCGCGGAGGCGGACCCTGCCCCGTCGCCCTCAGCGCCTACGCCGGCAGGTCCGCCGCCGGGTGATCCTCCGATTCCCCCACCGCCCATGTACCCGCCACACGTACAGGTTGCTCAACCGGATCCCCCTGGCATCCGGGACTGGCTTCGGCGCTTCGGAAGGAGATCGTCATGACGAGCGAGTAGGGCCCATGGGATGACCGACTCCACAACACCCACCGGGCCGCAGATGAGTAGCAGCGGACTGCCTGCCAAGAGTTCCCGAAATTCATCGCCCCGTGCTGTCACATCCCACCCGTTCGGAGGACTTCCCGTAGTTGTACAGCCGGAATCCGTCCGGCTGCCGACCTCAGGAGCTTCCTATGCGCCGTTTCCGCCGCACCGCCACCACGCCTCCTCGCCTCGGATGCGAGACGCCGGCCTCTGGCCCGGGCTTGTCCACCCCGCTGCTCGCTGAGCTGGAAGCCCTCTGCGATCACGCCCGCAACCTTCCGTGGCTGGGCAGCCGTGAACAGCGGCCTGAGGAGTACCAGCGCCTCGCGGGCATTGTTGTGGCGCGTCTGGTGGAGGGCTGGGCCGAGCAGACCGGTGGGCACGGCACGCTCCAGGACCTGCTGGCGTTGCCACTCACCTGTGCCGCGGTGCGCGGAGCGAGGAGTACGGCGCCCGTGAAGCACCCCATATTGAGCGCGGGGACCGCACTCGCAGAATCGCCGGCTCGATCGAATACAAGGGACTGATCATGGAGCGATGGGATGAAGGTGCCCTCCCTGCAACGCCTTTGGCCGCCCGTGGGCGAGCTTCAGTGGCTCGGCGGTGGTCTGGGGGTCTGGCCCCCGGCGGACAACTGGACCCGTGTGTCGATCGGTCGACTGCTGTTTCGGGGGTGCTCGCTCATGGACTGAGGGGCGGCATATCGCTCTTCGGATCTACTGAAAGGGATCGTGACGTTTCTGGGCCCGTCTTGTGCCTGGAACTGTCGATACGCGCTGGGTTGTTGACGGCTTCTTGCGTAACGTGTGGGCACAGAGTGATTCGGAGCGGTTACCTGATGCAGTTGGTGGTCGCGACGGTGCTGGCGTCTCGCGGAATCTGCGCAGATTGGCTGGCGTCAGTTCATAGGGTCGGGGAGGCGTAGTGGCACAGCCAGCACGTGCAGGACGAGAGATGCTTTGCCGTTGGAACCGAGTCCGTGCGGCAACAGGGGTTCTCGTTGCAGGCACTTTGATGACTGTGCCTGCATGCAGCTCCGGAAATGGTTCAACAGACAAGGACCGCACGGCTTCTCCATCGACGAGTACGGCAACGAAGACCGTGGATCCGACGGAGCGCGCCAAGACCGATGCGCTTGGCGTCTATAACGCGTACTGGCAGCAGCTGCAGCTCGCCTACGCGAAGGCCAGCACTGACGGCACCGACATCAAGAAGTACGCGGTGAGCCCGGTGCTGAACGGGCTCGAGGACGAGATGAAGAACCTCCGGACCGCCCACCGGATCGTCATCGGCCAGGTCTCAGTGGGGAACCCCACCGTCACCAGCATCGCGCTCAACCAGAAGGTGCCCAGCGCCTCTATCTCCAGCTGCCTCGATGTCGGCCACTGGGACATGGTCGACCAGGCCACGAAGAAGAAGGTCGCGCTGCCGCCCGAGCGCCGCACCAAGTACGTCACCTTGGCGACGGTCGAGCGGTGGCCGGATGGGTGGAAGGTCATCAAGGACGACCCACAGGACCGGCCATGCTAAGGCGCGGCGCTGCCATCGTCGCGGTTGCTGTGATCGCCACGGCGTTGGCTGGGAGCGCCTCCGCATCAGGTCCAGGAACCGCCGGCGACTGCGGAAAGTACTTCTGTGTGGGTGTCCAGGTGCCCGGCCATCACCCTGGACCGAAGCCCGTCGGTTCCGGAGGATCAGGCGGCACTGGGCAGGGAGACGATGGCCTGGTGCACCCGGTGTGCACGTATAAGCCGACCAGTCCTCAGCCGCCGGCGGGCAGCGCGATGTGGGAGGGTCACGCGCCGGGCGATGGTCTGGTGTATGACGAGCGCTGCGTCATCAGTCCGACGAACATCGTCAACAGGACGGTCTGGGCAGCTCAGCCTCCAACGGCCCCGGCGGTCGATCCGGCTGTTCTGGCCCAGCAGGCCGTGGACAAGATGCTGCTGCGCGGAGCGGACATCGGCATTACCCCTAAGCCGGGTGGTAGGGGCGTAGTGGGCATGCCGGTCTATCTCTGGACGACGAGATCCGCTGAAACGTACGGGCCGAACACGGCGACCGCGTCGGCTGGCGGTGTCACGGTCACCGCGACCGCGAAGGTCTCGAAGATCGTCTGGGCGATGGGTGACGGCCACACCGTGGTCTGTACGACGGCCGGCACTCCCTACCAGGCGGCCTACGGCAAAGCGCCGTCGCCGGACTGCGGCTACCGCTACACCCAGCCGTCGTCCACGCAACCGGGCGGCACGTTCCCTGTGACAGCAACGTCTACCTGGACCATCGACTGGCAGGGAGCCGGCCAGACCGGTCAGCTCACCGAGGTCCGCAACAGCGCCGTGAACATCACCGTCGCTGAAGTCCAAGTCCTCAACTAAACGCACTGCGCACCCTGAGAGGCCGATCACCGTATGGAACCCCCCGTCACCGCGCCGTCGGTGCCGCGCCCGCAGAGCCCGGGCCGTCCCGAAATCCCCATCACTACCGCGGCTCCGGTCAAGCGGGAGCGCCGGTGGGCTGTCGTCGCTTTGTGCATCGTCCTGGCTGCCCTAGCCGGGCTCGGTGCCGCTGCGGCCGTCACCTCCGCGAGTAACCGCGTCAAGGTGCTGGCCATCGCCCGCGATGTCCCCGCCGGCCAGACCCTTGCCGATGCCGATCTGGCCGTGGCGGAGGTATCCGCCGATGGTGCGCTGACTCCGGTACGGGCGACAGACCGCAACAGCGTCGTCGGCAAGCGGACCGCCGTCGACCTCCGCAAGGGCGGCCTGCTGACCAGCTCCCAGCTCGGTGCCGGCACCGGCCTGGGTGACGACAAGCAGCAGGTCGGCGTGCAGGTCAAGCGCGGCCAGAGTCCCTCGGGAACGCTCGCAGCCGGGGACAAGGTCCTCGCCGTGACCACACCCGCTCAGGGTGACCAGTCCAACGGCAAGAACGACAGCCCGCCGTCAACCATCACCGCCGTGGTCGTGTCGGTCTCCCGCCCCGACGCGTCCGGCACAGTCGTCGTCAACCTGGCAGTAGCTACCAGCGATGGGCCGCTGCTGGCGACCCGCGCCGTGATGGGTCGCATCGCGCTGGTCCGTGAACCGCGGAGCAGCTGATGCCGGTTACCGCGCTGGTCTCCGCCAAGTCGGGCGGCGTCACCACGACCGCCCTCGCGCTGGCTCTGGCCTCCACGCGCCCCTCGCTGCTCGCCGAGTGTGATCCGGCGGGCGGCACGATTCGGGCCGGCTTCCTCCAAGGCCAGGTCGGCGCTGGCTTCGGGCTGTACCACCTGGCCGCCGCTGAGCGAACGGGCCCTGAGGCGATGGCCAACGCGTTCGCCTCGCACTTGTGGGCGATGGATGAGGCCGGTCACCGCCGGCTGCTGCCCGGTCTGACCGACCCGGCGCAGGCTGCTGCGCTGAGCCGGACCTGGCCGGCCCTGTCGGATGTCCTGCATGTCATGGCCGCTGAGGCCGGGTACCACGTCTTCATCGACGCCGGCCGGCTGGCGTTGGAGTCAGGGCATCTGCACCCCACCTTGACGCCGGCGCCCTTGCTGCACCGGGCCGACCTGGTGCTGCTGGTGGTCCGGGGCACTGATCAGTCCCTGACGCTGGCCCGGCATGTGATCGAACCGCTCCGCGCGGAACTCGAGGAGCACGGCACCGGAGCCGATGCGCTCGGGCTGCTGCTGATCGAGGAAGCCGCCTACCGGGCCCATCAGGTCGCTGAAGCCCTCAAGACACCGGTGCTGGCCGCTCTGCCGTGGGACCCGGATACGGCCGGTTACCTCACCAACGGCGGTCGCCCGCCGCGCGGCCACGGCCGCAGTCCTTTCCTGCGGTACGCCCGAACCGCTACCGAGCAGCTGGAAGCCGCCGCGTCCCGGCGCCGCATCCATCAGCAGTTGCCTGCCTGGCAGGGCAACCCGCAACTGGCTGGGGCGCTGCAGCGGTTGACCCAGACGAAGGGGCTTGGACGTGGCTGACACCCACCAGCGGGCCGGCGTCAACGGTCACCCCGCCCCCCTGGGCCGCGACGAGCTCGCCAACCTGCTCACCACCCACATCGGGCAAGGCCGCCCCGGCCCGGCTCAACCCCACCCGCTCCCCGAGCAGCCCGCACCGCCAGCAGCACCCGGGCCGGCCGTGGTGCCGCGTCTGGCTGATCTGCCGGGCGGGCTTCCGGTCGGCTGGGACGTCATCGAGGACCTGCAGATCAAGGTCTCCCAACAGCTCAGCACCCGCGACCCCGACCGGACCTTGGCCGAGGACGACCGACGCGCCCTGGCCCGGTCCCTGGCCACTTCCACTGTCGCCGAGTGGGGGGCTCTGTACGCCCAGGGCAATGCGCCGCTGACCGCCGAGCAGGAAGCAATCATCGGCACGGCCGTCTTCGACGCGATGTACCGCGGCGGCCGACTGCAGTCGCTCCTGGACCAGGACGGTGTCGAGGACCTGATGGTCGATGGCACCCGGGCCTTCGTCGAATACTTCGACAAGCCGCGGCGCACCATCGAGCGCGTCGCCGACACGCACGATGAGCTCATTGCGTGGGTCAACCGGATGGCGGGGCTGTCCGGGCACGGCGAGCGGGCGCTGACGCAGGCCTCGCCGATGGTGGGCTTCCGGATGCCCGACGGATCGCGCGTGACCGCGTCGATGCTGACCAGCCGCCCTTCGGTGGTGATCCGCAAGCACCGCATCCGGCAGCACGGCATGGCCGAACTCGTCCGCTGGGGATCGATCAACCCGCTGCTGGAGCGGTTTCTCATCGCCTGCGTTCATGCCCGGATGAACATCCTGGTCGTGGGAGACATGGGCGCCGGCAAGACGTCCCTGCTGCGCGCGCTGGGCCGGGAGATCCCGGAGGCCGAGCGCCTGGTCACGCTGGAATCGGACCGGGAGCTGTACCTGGACGAGCCCGGCCTGAAGCCCGGCCCGGTGACCTTCGCCTTCGAGGCCCGCTCCTCCAACGGCGAACGCACGGGCGACAACCGGCTCGCCGGCGAGGTCACCTTGTCGGACATGTTCGCCACTGCCCTGCGCTACAACGCCACCCGCGTCATCGTCGGTGAGGTGCGCAGCACGGAGATCGTGCCGATGTTGCAGTCGATGTCCGCCGGTGGTTCCGGGTCGATGTGCACCATGCACGTGCGGCGCCCGCACGCCATCATCAGCCGCCTGGTGCAGCTGTGCACCGAGGCCGGCATGGTCAGCGAGGCAGCCCACCACCTCATCGCCTCGTCCATCGACGTGGTCATCTACCTCACGTACCTCGATGAGACCGGCCAGGGCGGGCGCAAGCACCGGTTCGTCTCGCACATCTACGAGGTCCAGGACGTCGTCGGCGAAGGCGGCCGCCCCACCACCAGTGAGCTGTTCGCCCCGATCGGCACGGAACGCCGGGCCCTGTACCGGAACATGCCGTCGTTCATCGACGACTTGGAGCGCACCGGTCAGTTCCACCGCACGTGGCTGACCGACAATCCCCACGGCGCGTGGGGACCCGCCCTGCAGACAGTGAGCCCCCGATGACCGCCCCCGACCTGGATGCGGTCTTCCAAGGCCTGCCCCTGAACAGCGACCTTGAGCGGGCGGGCCTCGGCCGCTGCTGGCGCCAGGGCTCCGCGCGCACCTGGAGGTCGTGGTGACTACCTCGCAACTCGCTCTGGTCGCGGCCAGTTGCTCGGTCCTGGCGATCCTGGCCGTCATCCTCATCGTTCGGGAGGTGCGCGGCCGTATCCCGGATCCGACCAAGCCTGCGTCCCGCACCACGGGCCGGATCCGACGCGCGAAGGCGGAACTGCCCGAGGCCTGGCGTGCCCGCTGGCGCCTGCTGGTCACCACGGCCGGCATCGTCACCGTGAGCGTGTGGGCCTGGACCGGGTGGCCCGTCCATGGCCTGCTCGCCGGCGCCGCCGTCCTCGGCCTGCCGTTCGTCCTCAACCCGGGCACGGGTGCGAAGCTGCGCATCGAGCGCCTCGAGGCGCTCGGGCAGTGGCTCAATCACCTGGCCGGTGTGCACACCGCGGGCATCAGCCTGACCCAGACCATCCGCGCCTCGGCGAAGAACCCGCCCGCACCCATCGCGGTCAATGTGCGGTTGCTGGCCGAGCGGCTGCGCAGCGGCGTCGATGCCCAGCGCGCTTTCGCGCAGTTCGCCGATGAACTCGCCGACGGGGTCTCCGACCATGTGGTGCTGCTCTTCCAGTCCCACGCCGTCTACAAGGGCCCGGGCCTGTCGGATGCTTTGGAGGCGCTGGCCGTCACCATTCACCAGCAGGCCGCTGACGCCCGCGATGTGGAAGCGGACCGTGCGAAGGTCCGCAAGAGCTCCCGCATGGTCTCCGTCGTGATCTGCGTGGTCGTGATCGGCTGCATGCTCAACGGCGCCTGGTCCGCCTGGTACCAGTCGCCGGCCGGGCAGATCGTGCTGGCCTTCCTCGGCGGGATGTTCGCCTGGACGCTGTCGTGGCTGCGCCGCATCGCCCGGACCAAGCCCGACCCCCGGCTGCTGGACCCGCTGCCCGCTCACCTCACCACGCTCGGGGGGACGCGATGATCCCGGTCCACGCGGTCCTGCCCGCAGCCGCGGCCGGCGCCCTCATCGGGCTGGCCGTGCGGGCCGCGATGCCCGCCCGCCCCAATCTGGCCAGCGCCCTGGACCGCTTGGACGCCAGCAAGGTCACGGTCGGACCAACCTCCGCGGACACCGCCCGCACCGGCTCGCTGCCCGAACGCATCGGGGAGCGCCTGCTGCGGGAGTTCGGCGGCCGCCTCACGCTGCCGATGAAGGACCTGAATCTGCTGCGCAAATCGCCGGCCGAGCACCTCGGTAAGCGATTCCTCTTCGCCCTGTACGGGCTGCTGCTGCCGCAACTGCTGCAGGCCCTGCTCGCCGCAACCGGCAGCCCTTTCCACTTCATCGCCTACGGGTTCGTATCCCTCGGCTTCGGCGCCCTGTTCTGGGTGTGGCCGGGTAAGGAAGTCGCCCGGGACGCCGCCGCTGCGCGGCTGATCGTGCGGCACGCCGCCGCCTCCTACCTCGAGCGCGTCGCGCTGGCCCGTATCGCGAACTCGGGCGCGGCCCAGGCCCTGACGCAGACCGCGGAGGTCGGCGACGGCTGGATCTTCGTGCGGATGCGGCAGGTGTTCCACCAGGCCGATCTATCCGGCGTCACCGTGTGGGACGCACTGAAGCAGCTGGGCGAGGAACTCGACATCCCGGAACTGACCCGCCCCGCCGACACCCTGGCCCTGGCCGGTGACGGTGCGGCGGTCTACGCCACCTTGCAGGCCCAGGCACGGCAGCTGCGCATTGCCCTGTTGTCCGATGCCAAGGCCGAGGCCAACGCGGCCAGCGCGGTGATGATCCTGCCCGTCACCGCCGGCGTGATCCTCATGCTCACCTTCGTGATGATCCCGATCACGATCACCATCCTCGGCAGCTGAACCCTAAGGAGACGAACAGCTCATGGACATCCAGATCCTCACCGTGTGGATCCGCAGCCACTACGCGACGCTCAAGGCGGGTCGCGATGCCGGCCAGACCAGCACCGAGCTGGCGCTCATCGCCGGTGCGCTCCTGGTCGGCGCCGGCCTGCTGGTCGTGGCCATCCGCGGCAAGCTCCTAGAGAAGATCGGCATCATCAACGGCGGCTGAGCAATGAGCACGGACCAAGACACGGAGAGGGGGAACAAAGTGAAAGCCCAGCGAAGCCGCTGGCGGGCCATGGCCGCGCGCCTGCACGGCAGTCGGGGATTCGCCAGCGTCGAATTCGCGACCCTGGCCGTCGTGGTCCTGGCGCTGATCTTCACCGCCCTCCAGGTCGGCCTGTACTACCACGCCCGCAAAGTCGCCCAGTCCGCCGCACGCCAAGGCGTCGAATCCGGCCGGGCCTTCGGTGCCACCCCAGACGACGGAGTGCGCCAGGCCGACGACTTCCTCGCCAAATTCGGCAACAGTGTGCGCGACGCCCAGGTCTCTTCCGCTGGCAGCACGCCGGAGCAGATCCGCATCACGGTGACCGGTCACGTTGCAACCCTGGTGCCCGGGCTGGAACTGGACGTCACCCAGTTCGCCGACGGCCCAATCGAACGCTGGACCGCCCCATGACCCGCCCGCACCGCTTCCGCATCCGCAGCGACCACCGAGACCGGGGCAGCTACGCGCTGGAGACCGCGGTCCTGGCGCCCGTCGTCATCGGCCTGCTGGGGTTGATGGTCGCCTTCGGTCGGGTCGTTGACGCCGAGGGTGCTGTGGACTCCGCGGCCCACGCCGCCGCACGCGCCGCATCCTTGGAACGCGACGGCGAGCACGCGCAGTCCCAAGCGCAAACCGCGGCCGACCGAAGCCTGGAGGGCGACGGCATCACCTGCCAGACCTCCAGCGTGCTCGTGGACACCGCCGGCTTCTCCCTGGACGTCGGCACGGAAGCCACCGTCACGGTGACGATCTCCTGCACCGCCAACCTGGCCGACATCGGGCTGCCTGGCCTGCCAGGCTCCAAAACCCTCACCTCCACCTGGACGAGTCCCATCGACACGTATAGGGGCCGGCAATGATCCGTGCGCTGCGCCGATGCGCCCACCGGTGCCGGCCTTCAGGAGACCGGGACCGGGGTTCGATGTCCCTGTTCTTCGCCGTGGCCGCGCTGGCGATCTTCATGGTCATGGGGCTGCTCGTGGACGGAGGCGGCGCTCTGAACGCCGCCAACCGTGCCACCTCCCTCGCTCAGGAAGCCGCCCGCACCGCAGGCGAGCAACTCGACCCGGCCCAGGCCATCGAGGGCACCGCGATCACGATCGACCCGGACGCCGCCCGTACCGCCGCGCAGGACTACCTCGCCGCGGCAGGCGTGCAAGGCGACGTGGAGATCACCGACGGCGGGCAAACCCTGAGCGTCAACGTCCACAGCACGTACCAAACGCTGTTCGCCTCCATGGTCGGCAAGTCCACGATCCAGGTGACGGGTAGCGCGACAGCCCATCTGCAGACCCAAGCTGGAGGCTGAGCCGCACCATGGCCCCCCACACCCCCGGACCGCTGCGCACCCTCGGCGTCCTGCTGCGCGCCCTTGCCGGCCTCGCCCTCCTGCTCGCCCTGATCGCCGGCGTCCCCTACGCGCTCCTCGCGATCGGGCACCAGCCCACCGAACTGTCCGGCGGCCTGGACCTGCTGCTGCGCCAGGACGACGGCACGCTCTTCCTGGTCGTCATCACCCTCCTGGGCTGGGCCGCCTGGGCCGCCTTCACCCTCTCCGCGCTCGTGGAGCTCGTGGCGGTACTGCAGCGCCGCTCCGCCCCCCGAATCCGCGGCCTGAGCAGCATGCAGTCTCTCGCCAGCTTCCTCATCGGCGGGATCGTGCTCCTCGCGCCGACCGCCGCATCTGCCGCAACCGCCACCCACGCCGCCGCCGCCGTCAGCGTGACGCAGAGCGTCACCCACAGCCAGGGCAGTGCGAGCGCCTCCTCATCGACAACGCCCTCAGCGGATGCCACGCACTGGCCCACCCACACCGTCACCTCGCCCACCGAATCCCCATGGGACCTCGCCGAGCACTACCTCGGAGCCGGCCAGCGGTGGAAAGACATCGCCGCGCTGAACCCCGAGATCCACCAGCTCGCCGCCGGCGACGGCTACCTGCCGCACGGCGCGGTCATCAAGCTGCCCGCTGATGCCCGCACCACCACACCGACCACCAGCCCCGACCCCGCTGCAGACGCACTCACCACCACCCGGACGGAAGGCCCGCAGGAACATCCGGCACAGCCCGCCAGCACCCGGGCGGCCACCGCCGGCAGCGGGCCGGAGGTGCCGACCACCTACACCGTCGTACCCAACGACTCCTTGTCGGGCATCGCGCAGGAGCAGCTCGGCGACGCCGACCAGTGGCCGAAGATCTACCACCTGAACGCCGGCCACCTTCAGCCCGGCGGTCACCATCTCACCGACCCCGACCTGATTTACCCCGGCGAGCACCTGAAGCTGCCCGCACCGCCCGAGACCACCCCGCCCTCGGCCCCGGCCACACCCCATCCTCAGCAGAAGCCCTCCGGCCCCACCGAGCACCCCCCGACGCACGCGCCGACCGAGCACCCTGCTCCCGCGCCGTCCACCACCGCCCCGGACAGCCGACCTTCCCGTGAGCAAGCGTCGCCGAGCACGCAGTCGCCCAGGCCGAGGACCACGCCGTCCGCGCCAGCCACCCGGGCGCCGGCCCCGAACGGTGTCCCCTCCCCCGCCGCCCCGGTGCCGGCGGGCACCACCACGGCGGAGAGCACGGCCACCGGCAGCCGGATGCCGGTCTACGCGCTCGGCGGCGGACTACTGGCCGCAGCGCTGCTCACCCTGCTCGCCACCCGCCGCAAACTGCAGCAGCGCCGACGCCGCCCCGGCCGCCGTATCCCGCTGCCCACCGGCAGCGCGGCCGCCACCGAGAGCGCCCTGCGCGCCACCCAGAACCCCGACGGCGCCGAGTTCATCGACGCCGCGCTGCGCACCGCCGCCGTGCACCTGGCCGCCACGGGGAGGGAACTGCCCGAGCTGGCCGCCCTGGTGTACGCACCGGCTACGGGTCTGGTGCTGCATCTGGCCGCGGCTGCCGCCCCAGTGCCGCCGTTCGTGGCCACCGATGAGGACAGGAGCCGGTGGCACTGCCCGGCCAACACCACCGAGCTCCGTAAACCTACGGACACCCGCACCGTCGATGCCCCCTATCCCGCGCTGGTCACCCTCGGCGGGGACGCAGCCGGCCAGACAGTGCTGGTCGATCTGGAGCACTATGGAGCCGTGCAGATCACCGGCCCCGACCGGCTATCGGTCCTGCGGGCTCTGGCCGTGGAATTGGCCACCTCGCCGTATGCCGACCACCTCGATATCGCTGCGCTGGGCAACGCCGCCTTCGGCGGGCTGCCCGCCTTGCTCCCCGAGTGGTTCGCCGCGCCCGTCGATGTCGCGTCCGCGCTGCGGGCGGTAGCCGCTCACCACACCGATCAGCAACAGGCACTCGCCGCCGTGGGCGCCGACAGCCTGCGCCAGGCCCGGCTCGGCGAGGATGGCGCAGCGTCCTGGACCCCGTACCTGCTCCTCGCCGCCGACGACCTCAGCGAGCACGGTGCGCACGAGCAACTCGCCGCCGTCACCGACGCGCACCCCCGCACCGCCACCGTCATCATCACCACCAACGACCCGGGCTCTGGTGCCGCGTCCCTGCCGTCGGCGTGGACGATCGACGCCTCCCCCGCCGCCGTGGTGCAGCTTCCCGGCACCGACATCGTCTGCACTCCACAAGCCCTGTCCGATCAGGACTACGCCGATGTCCTCGAGCTGCTGACGCTCTCCGATGAAGCCTCCCCCGACGTGCCGGCGCGCCCCGACCCTGTGCCCGCCGTTGCCCTGGAGTCCGTCCCAGCCGAGCCGCCGCAGTCTCCCGCTATGGCGGTGCCGGCCCCGTACCACCATGATCCACGCGTCCACGCACGGATCACCGAGGACGACGCCGACCTCTCCCCCGCCCCATCGTTGCCCTCTCCCCCTGCGGGTCCGGTCGCCAACGGCCTGGACGGCATCGGCCAAGACAACGACCGCGGGCTGCTGGCCGGCCTCGCGGATTTCGGTGGCGACCTGGACGACGAGCCGGAGCCGACGTCCCCGGACACCGCCCCGCCGACGCCCACCAGCATTCCGATCACCGCCCCGCGCGCTGCCGCCGAACCTGCCCCGGCGCCTGCGGCCAAGGAAGTCCTTCGTGGTCCGGTCATCCAGGTGCTGGGGCCCGTGGATGTGGTCGGCGCGCAGGGCACTTTGGAGACGAAGCACCGCCGTACCTTGACGGAGCTCGCCGCGTGGATGGTGCTGCATCCCGGCCTCGACCATCGCGCCCTGGACGAGGCGCTGTGGCCTGGCAGGGACGTCGACCGGAAATCCCGCAACCCGTGGATCAGCCGCCTGCGCGGCTGGCTCGGCGCGAGCGCCGACGGCGCCAAGCACCTGCCCCTCATCGCCAATACAGCCGACGCCCGCTACCGGTTCGCCGACACCGTCACCTGCGACTGGCACCAGTTCCAGATTCTGGTGGCCGCTGGAAAGCGCGCACCGCTGGCCGACGGCGACGCGATGCTGCGCACCGCGTTGGAACTCGTCCGCGGCCGACCGTTCGCCGCCGTCCCGCCACGTCGCTACCACTGGGCCGGGCATCTCGCCCAGGACATGATCGACGCGATCATCGACGCGGCCGCGACGCTGGCCGAGCGCCGGCTTCAGGCTGCCGATCCGCGGAGCGCGTTGTGGGCGGCGACCAAGGGGCTGGACGTCGCGATGGAATCCGAGCGGCTACACCGGCTGGCGTTCCGGGCGCACCATGCCCTCGGGGACTACGACGGGTTGGAACGCGCAGCAACCCAGCTCGAGAAGCTGTGCGACGAGCTGCACTCCGACATGGAGGACGCGACCGCGGAGCTCCTACGGACCCTGCTCGCCCCCGCATAGGAAGATCCAGGCGGCACGGCGCTGACCTGCGGTGCAATCGGCCGGTGCAAGCATGTGTGCAACCGGTCCCCCACGTCCTGCAGCGTCGGCACAGTCGACCTCCACCGTCTCTGGTCCCCTGCGCAGCCGGCGCTCGAGACGCAGGGAGGCTCGCCAGCCCGGCCGGGTCGGCGGACCAGCCTGATGGGAGGCCGGGCCCGCCGTACTCACCATGCCTTCGGCAGCGCGGCCAGGGCGTGGTGTTCCTCGCCGTGGCCCTTGCCGACGACCCGCCACACCGCCGCGCCCGCCCCGTCCTTCATCAGCAGGGGCAACGTCGTGGTCGCCACGGTGAGCTTGTAGTTCACGCTCCCGACGTGGCGGGCCCGCTCGTGAAAGGCCGCCTCCCTGGTGTCCGGGGTCGCACGGCGCGGCGTCGGGGCGAACACGAACAGCACCACCGGGAAAGAGCAGATCGGTGTTCGCGACGATGGAGTCGCCGAAGCCAGGCGCTGGTGAGACAGGGCGATCAGTCAGTGGACGCGAACGGGCCTTCCACCTCCGCGGTTCCGGCGTCCCAGTACCTCATCTGGCCAGGGCGCGGGCGCCAGCCGCTGGCGACGTGCCCGTCTGCCTATGCGACAGCTACCGTGCTTTGGCTCATCCAAATAGTTAGCGCTCGCCATAAAGCGCTCCGAATCAGTATTCGAGATCCAGGTAATCAATGTCATTCAGGGTTACGTCCGAGAGTCCTGTAGCGCGACTTCCGCCGTCCTGGAAATAGATTTCCTTGAATCCTTCGGCGATGATCCCGCGCAGGTCCTGGTCGCTGGCGCCGGTGTCGCGGGCGTGGAAGAGGCGCTGTGCGTAAGCGGCGGGGAGGCGGACGGTGAGGCGGCGGAAGCGGCCGTCGTCGGTCGATCCGGCGGACGACTCGTAACCGAACCGGGCCCTGGTCTCCACGGTGATCCCGCTGGCGGCGGCCTGCTGGCGCCGGCGCTTGCGTACCTGGGGCTGCCATCGCTGCCGTACGGCGTTGTCGATCTTCGCGGCGATGTCCTTGGGCGGGTTCTTGCGCGCGCCGCGCCGGTAGCGGTTGACGGAGTCGGCGGTGATGCCGAGCTCCTGTGCGACGGCCTTTGCGCTACCGAGCTGCTTGAGGAGGTAGTTGATGCGGGCCGGAAGGGTCTTGGGCGGTTGACGGGTAAGGGCTTCGCGGTCGGCCCGTTCGATGGCGCTCTCGATTTCGCCCATGGCCTACTCCCCTTCGTCCAGGACCGCGTCGCCGCCCTTGATGTGACGGGCCGGGTTCAGGCCCTGCTCCATCAACTCGACCGCCCACAGCATCGACTGCACGCCCTCCAGCTTCGCCAGGCCTGGCGTGGCCCCCAGGCGGAACCCGCCGGGCTGCGGCCTACCCGAGGCGGCATAGGGCAGGAAAGCGAGCGGGCTGTCGCCGGGGCTGGGGTAGACGACGCAGTCGGAGAGCACGGCGAGCGGGTACAGGCCGGTCATCTTAACCATGTTGCCCAGCTTGCGATGCATATTGACCCGGGCCTTGCTGATGACCGCGGCCCGGATGTCCGGGCGCCAGGTGGGCCGCTGCAGGGCCGGCCACGGCTCGCCTTCCTTGTAGGACTTGCCCTGGGGGCGCTCACGGAGCTTGCCGACGCCGCCCTTGACCGTGGCCTTGATCGCGGCCAAGACGGCGGCCAGGGCCGGGTCGTTCTGCTTGTGCTGCTCCATCGCGGCCAGGAACGCCGCGTCGTCCAGGTCCTTGGTGACGCCAAGGTCGGCGAGGGTGTCGACGTACGCGGTCTTGAGGCGGTCGTGCCACGGGTCCAGATACGCGCCGGTCTGCCGGCGCAGGTACGCCTCGATCGGGGCGACGTTGTGGCCGAGTTCCTGGGCGTAGGCGACGGTGTGCGTCTGGTACCAGGCCGGCCCCGTGGGGCGGGTGCCGTCGGGGGTGAACGGGGAGGGCAGGCGCGGGTCCAGGTCGATGGTGCTGAGGTCAACCAGCCAGGACCCGGGGATCTTCGGGTTGAACGTCGGGGCGTGGAAGTGATCCGGTGCGGACAGGCCCACGGTCAGGCGGGCGGCTGCGGCGAGGAACGCGGTGTTCAGGTCCAGGCCGACCGCGTACGGCAGCAGGCACTCCTCATCGGTGAGCGAGTCCACCGACCGCACCCACTGGTAGGCCTCTTCGTTCAGGAAGCCGCCCGTCCAGCCGGAGTTCACCACGACAGGGTGCTCGGGGGTGGCCTCCGGCGGCGCCGGGTCCATCGGCTCCGTGCCGAGCGAGCCCGGGTTGTAGCCGGACACCCAGTTCCCGGTCGCCGGGTCCTGCACGGCCTTCGTCGGCGGCCGCAGCGCCGTCATCAGCTCCAGACCGGACACGGCCGTGGAGCCGCGCGGGGTGATGACCCGCTGGGCGTACACCCCCAGCACGCGGGCGACGTCGGCCGGCTCCATCTCCGCCACGCCGGGCCAGGACCGCTCATCGAGGGCGTCCCACGACAGGATCGCCAGCTGCACGCACTGCCGGTCACGGCCCTGCGCCGTGCGGTAGATCCGCGCCCACGGGCCGAACCCGCGCTGCGTCAGCTGCCACTTCGCGCGTGCGACCTGCTTGACGACGGGGTGGTCCTCCGGCAGTCGCAGGCTACGGCGCTGCTCGTGGCCCTCCAGGCGCTCGGGCAGCCCGAGCTGCACCGCGGCGGCCGCGGTGAGCGCGATCAGCGGGTCGGAGTCCTTGCCATGGCGGTTGAGCTTCGTGGCACCGAGTCCGGACTCCTTGAGGGTCCACTCCACCAGCTCCGGGATCGTGGTGGCCGGGCAGTCCAGGACGATGCCGTCGACGCCGTACGCGAAGCCGTCACCATCCAGCACGGCGAGCGGACCGTGCGGAAAGCGCGGGTCCCGCGCAGCCTTGGCGGCCTTCTTAGCGGCCGGGCGGTGCGACGACGCAACCGGACGGGCGGGGCGCACCGGCTGCGCATCGGCGGGAGGGTCGGGTTCGGCCAGGTCTGCCTCGACGGTGGGCACGGCGGTGAACGTCTCCGGCACCGGGGCGGGCGGCGGCGCGGCCACGGGGGCTTGGACGCGCGGGGCGGGAGTTGCGTGGGCGGGGAACTTCGCGGCCCATCCGTTCAGCAGCCGCTGGTACGCCGAAAGCCGCGGCTCCTTGGGCTCGCTCCTGCCGTTCTCGTAGTTCTTCACCGTCTGCGTCGTGGTCTTCAGCGCGGTCGCGAGACGCGCCTGCGTGATGCCGGCCGCCTCCCGCAGGCGGGCACGCTCCGCCGGGGGCGGGAGCTGTGGCTCCTCCTGCAGCAACGCATCGATGTTCGCGTACAGCTCTTCCTCGGTGGCCATGGAGAGCCTCCTTTCGTACCTCATCCTAGCAGTGCTTACCCTAAAATTTAACCCCTTCTTTTAACCCTTACTGATGATTCTGGGAGGCGGCAGGGTCAGGGCGGCGCGGCGGGTCGGCCGCCGTGCGGTGAGCTCAGGGCCGGACGGTGACGGAGGCGGCGGACTGCGCGGGTAGCCAGCCGCGTCTGCGCAACGTGGTCTGGCGGGTGTGGCACCAGGCGGAGCACCAGGCGCGGGTCACCCCGGCAGGAAGGGGCTGGGCGCACACGTGGCAGTGGCCAGCAGGGATGACGGCGGCGAGTTCTTCCACGAGCCGGTCAGCGGCCGGGTTGTCACCGAAGACGTGAGGGTCGGCGTCAGCCTGGCAGCCGGCCAACAGGTCGGCGAAGACCCTGCGCAGTTCCTGGAGCTCGCGGCGGCGAGCTCCGAGCAGATCGAGGTAGTCCTCAACGGGCCAGGTCACCAGGCGAGCGCTACGGGTGAGATAGAGGCCGACGGTGTCGATGCGGTAGCGGTCCGCCGTGTCGAGCAGGAGATAGCCGAGCAGCTGCCAGACGGTCTGCTGGGGCAAGTTGTGGGGGCGGGAGGCGCTCTTGAAGTCCAGCAGGAGCCCGTCGACCAGGAGGTCGGCGTCGGCGCTGATCCGAGCACCGGGGAACGTCGGGCCGCCGCGGCAGTCGGCCGGTGTGCTGGCCTGGCGCAGGAACTCCAGGGGGCCGCCGACGGCGTGGTGGACCTGGTGGACGACGTCGTCCACCAGCACCTGGTCGGGAAGCTGCAGGAGCCGGGCCAGGGTGAAGGTCGCGGGATCCTCGCGGGCGGCTTCGTACAGCGGGGTGAAGGTGAAGCCGTACCAGTTGCGGTAGGCGACGGCGAACCAGGCGGCCGCGAGCAGCATCCTGGCCAAATATTGCTCTTCGTCGTGGGCGCGCTCGAGGTCTTGCCGGCGGTCGTCGAGGGACAGGGCGTGCACGGTCGCTTCCAGGTGTTCCACCAGTTCGGCGCCGACCGCGCCCATGCGGTCGCCGGCCAGAGTGTCCGACATCGTGGCGGCGACGGCGATGCCGTCCAGGCTGGCGTCGTCGACCGGGGCGGCCGCGGTGAAGGCCAGCCGCAGTCGCTGGTCGATCGCCGTGCCGATGGTGCCGGCCTCGCCGCCGATCCCCGGCGGCGGCATCAGCACGCGGTCGGGCACGTGCCGGGCGCGGAAGTCCGCGCGCAACGGCTTGGGGCCGGCGGACAGTTCACGGTCCAGGAAACGGCGCAGCGGGGTGCGGGGGCTCTTCAGCCCGGACGTCAGGCTCATGCTTCACCACCGAACCCAAGGCGGCACGTTGGCCGGCGAGCTCGGGCCTGCGCGCAGAGCGGGGACAGGGGCAGTTCGCTGCAGTGCGGTCATGCCCGCACGGTAGGAGCGGGCGCTGACAACCCATTCACCCGATCGGGTGACTCGATCAAGGTTCGCGTTCTCGCTGACGGGGACGGTTCACCCCGGTGAGCTGGGCTTTTCCCTCGCACGAATGTCCCAGTAAAGGCGGTAGACGAAGTGGGTCAGCGAACCTCTGGCGGTTCATCCCCGCAGCCCGTTGACTGGTTGGCAGCCGCAACCGGGCACCACGGTCGGCAGCGCGTTCCCCAGGGAGGCGGTGTCGGCCACGGCGGCGGGTGACGGTCCGGGCGTGCGAAGGGGCGGACCCCTGTAGAGGGCCCGCCCCTGATGTCCCGCGGGGCTAACGCGGAACGCACAACTGGGTGTCCAGACAAGACTCCCCCGGTGCCGGCCAGCCGTAGCGCGAGACGGCACCGTCCTCCATTAGGCCCGGCTACGCGTCTGTTTGCAACATGATGTTTCATGTTTCGGGCCGTTTGTGCAGGTCAGGGGGCGTCATCGCTCTTCAAGGGAAATCACGGATCCCACTTTGTGCTAGGTCCGATGCCCAGCGTTTCATGATTCGCGGCATTTCCGCAGGTCAGGGACATTCCTGCGCACTTCATACAGCTACCGAGGTGTAACAGAAGGTGATCATCGTCTAGCTTGTCGGCAGCGCGATGAGCGGTGCACCTCCGATGTGGGCTAAGCACCGGATCCGCCCCTCGCCCCAGACAAGACCAGATGCTGTTGATCAAGGAGAAAGCGTGAACAGCCGTAGCAACCCGAGCGGACTCGGCCTGCTCATAGCAACTGTCGTACTCTTCGGCGGCCTGGCCGTCGTCCTGTACGCGATGGGTCTGAGCGAGGTGGCGGTCGTCCCCACCATCGGTGCGGTGGCCGCGGCCGCCGTCGCCGTCCAGCGGACCTTCAGTGGCCCGGCCGCGCCGGCCCGCAACGACGTGCCGCTGCCCGACCCGTTGGAGCGCAGCGCGAGCGCCGAGGACGCGCAGAGCGCCGAGGGCACGATCACGAGCCAGGAGAACGCTGCATGACGCTCTCCGAGCAACAGCCCAGCACGACGACGCTCGGACCGATCGTCGACGGACTGGGCCCCAGAAACTACGAGTTCGTGGCGTACCTGCGCCTCGTCTACGACAGGAACAAGGCCCGCGGCCACTTCACCGGCCTGCGCGAACTGCAAGAGCGGTCTACCGCCACGATGCATCTCACGGTGCCGGTGATCAGTCGCATCCTGTCCGGCGCCCGCTTTGCGTACTACAGCGAGACCTGCCACCTGTGGGAGCTCTTCACCGGCAAGCCGGCGACCAGGAAGCTGGAGAACCTGTGGCGTCGGGCGGCCGCCGAACGCGGCAATCCCAAGAAGGACATCGACGGACAGATCCGCAAGATGTCTGAGAAGACCACCGGCCTCATGCCGCGCATCGTCGGCGGCAGGGTCCGCATTATCGGCAGCGCCACGGGTTCCCGCCGGACGCCCGCCATCATCATGGCGACCGCATCGGCGATTCTGGTGATCGTCGCCTTCGTGATCCGCCAACCCTGGATCGCAGGAGTCGCCGGTGCCCAGGTTGTCGCCACCGCGACGCTACTGGGCTGGATGATCCGGGCGCAGCGGCTGAGCGATGTCATCCGGACAGGAGTCGCGGGGCTAAGGCTCCTGGTGGATTACTTCTTGGCAGGACTATGGCTTCTGGTGGATTACTTCTTGGGAGGGGGCGGTGAACGCCCCCTGCGGTACCGGAGAAGTGAACGCCACTTGCAGAACCGGAATCGAGACGACACGGACTGACGCCCCCGGTGCATCATGACCGTGCCCCTTCCCGACGGTTACCGGGAAGGGGCACGGTCGTACGGCCGCAGCGGGATCTGCTGCCGCTCCACCGCGGGCTGCCGGCATCCGCCTTGCCGCGGAAAGACGTACGCCGCGTCCCCGGGTCTGCCAGCACGCCGTCGGCCCTCAGGCACGCCGGCGGAGCGGGGCGGCCACGAACCGCTCTACCGCAGGGGGGCCGAACGGGCAGCCCTCGCGAAGGCCGGCTCGGCCTACAAAAAGGGGCCGTGCCGGGTAGATCCGGCCTTCCTCATTGGGGGTCCCTGGCTACGGGCTCATCGGGCTGCCGGAGGCCTTCCGCCGCGTCGCACACGTCGCAGCCCACCCCGGACGTCGACGCCAACAGCGCACGCGCCCGCTCCAAGGTCAGTTCAGTCTCGCCCGAAAGCCAGCAACCGCCGCGGTGTATCTCCCACGTCTCGCCGTCGGCGAGATGCCGGCGGTTGGCCCGCCAGCCGGCAGCCGGCGGCGGCCAGCCCCTCAACGGCGACGGGACCTGGGTGGCCGCAGGCTCCGGGACCGGCGACAACTCGTACCACCAGGTCCCATCCGGAGCCTGCAGACGCCGGCCGACCACGCATTCTCGGACCTCACCGCCTGGCAGGTGCACCACCGCCACCGGTCGGCCGTCCCGCGGAGCCTGTACCTCACCCATGTATCGAATAATAGTTCGAATAACGTCATTTCGGGTACCCTCGCCGTCACCCTGTCCCAGCACGCGCGCCCAGATCCCCACGATGTCAGGGCCGCCGCGTAGCCTGCCTCCATGCCTGACCTGCCCGAACCGTCTCCGGACCTCATTGCGCTCCAGCGTGCATACGACCGCGCCCACGCGGCGGCTTCCGCCTATGCGGATGCCGTGACCGCCGAGCGGCGCGCCCTGCACCCCGACCCGGACACGGGGTGGGACCCCAAGCAGGCAGCTCTACGCAACGCCTGGCCGGTCGAGCAGGCCGACCAACTCACCCGGCTCCAAGCCGAACGTCTGACCGCCCTCAAAGCGCTGACCGGGCACCCAGAGGTAGCTGCCGCAAGGTACAACGGCACGCTGAAATCGCTTCGCGCGCGCCTCCAGGATCTCGCCCAGGACCACTAACCACAGTCCTTCAGCGCCGACGGTCAGGCGCTGCGCTTGCGGGCAGTGGTCTTCTTCGCCACCGTCTTCTTGGCAGTCTTCCTGGCAGCCGCGGTGGACTTTTTGCCCTCGTCGGTCTTGGGTGTGCCGCGTGTACGGGTGTGGGCGGTCGACGCCGATGCGTGGCCGGCGGTGGTCTTCTTCGCTGCCGCCTTCTTCGCCGTTTTCTTCGCTTGGGCTTTCTTGGCGGTCTTCTTCGCCGGGGTGATGTCGTGGACGGTGGCGTCCTCGTTGTGGCCGCGGTTTTTCCTCGCCTGGGCGAGGCTTTCCTCGAGGGCCTGCATGAGGTCGACGACCTTGCCGGGCGGCGGGGCCTTGGCCGGGGTGAGGTTGGCGCCTTCGACCTTGGCGTGCACCAGGTCGGCCACCGCGGCGGTGTACCGGTCCTCGTACGCGTCCAGGTCCGCCTCGCCCAGGGCCTCGATCAGCGCGATAGCCGCCTCGATCTCCCGCTCCGCGAGCTCCACCGTGCGCGTCGGCGCCGCCTCGGCGGGGGACTTCATCTCGTCCGGCCAGTGCAGGGCGTGGGCGATCAAGACGTCCTCGTATGCGTAGATCAGCACCAGCTGCTCCTTGTTGTGCAGCGCCACCTTCCCGACAGCAGCCTTCCCCGCCCGGGCGAGGGCTTGGCGCATCAGCACGTAAGGCTTGTCCCCACCGGAGCTGGGCTGCAGCACGTACGGAGTGTTGTACTGCGTGGCCGGGACGCGGGCCATGTCGAGGAACCCGCTGATCTCGATCGTCTTCGCGGTTGGCAGCGGCATCGCGGCGAGCTCGTCGTCGGTGATCTCCACCAGCGTCCCGTCCGGCGTCTCATAGGCCCGGCCGATCTCTTCCGGTTCGAGAACCTGCTCGTCCAGCTCACACTTCTTGCGATGCCGCACCGGACCTTGGTCCGCCTTGTGCATCTGCCGGAACGGAATCTTGTGGCTACTGACCGTTGATCCCAGACGCACCGGAATGGAGACCAGGCCGAAGGAGACCGTCCCGGACCACAGCGGCTTCATCGCACGCATCCCATGCCTGAGCTGGTCATATTCCGACGCTACGACCGACCCCGTAACCCCGCGACCGCAGCGAACCGGTGACACGGCCCTTGGTGGGGGCGGTAGCTCTCCGCTGGGGCCGACATCAGCGTGTCTCGTCCTCGGCAATCAGCGTGGGAGACCAGTTTGATCCGCGGCTTTCGGCGCGCTGATCGTTCAAAGCACGGAACAACCGGGATCTCATGCTGGGGTGCTTACTGGCGTCCCTCATGAGTTGCTCCAGTGACGAGTACACAGGTGCCGTGTGGGATTCCAGATTGGAAAGTGCTGCTTTCATCCTCTCGAAGTCGACTAGCTGTCGGGGCTCCTCGAGTTCGTGATCAACAGCGCGCGGCTTTTTGGTGCGCAGAACGGTCAGCGCAGATTTCGTGTCCGTCAGCGACAGCAGGAGATGGGTTTCGAGATGCGTGACGGCGTGCACGAACGCGTCCTCCTCGGTGAGCAGCGTGAAGCCGGACAGCTCCCATCCGACGTTGGCAGTAGCCCACACGTGCTTGCCGATGCGGTACGCGTGGACATCAGTCAATGAGGTGCGGCAAGCTTTGATGCCGCCTGGGTCCAACCAGCCGCCAGCCCATCCTGTGTGGCTGCCCTCATCGCTCGCCCACGTACATTCGAATCCGGGTGCGTGGATATCGAAGAGCATGTCCCAGCGACGGGCTGCTTCTCCCACCACGACCTGGTCTGTACCGGGCCGATCGCACGCCGCGGCCACCAGATCTTCGTTAACGTCCGTCGACTGCGCGAAGCGCCCCATGAGGTCGTCGAGCTTCGTCAGGTGCACGAAACGGTCTTCGATGCCGTAGAGGTCCTGGTCCATGGGGTGCTCGTAGCCCGATTCACCGTCCCCGAAGTCCTTGCTGTTCCCGCTGACGAAGTAGACGATCTCATCGGGATGCTCACGGGTGTACTCAACAGCGGTGAGCCAGATCGCGGCGTCCCGACCCCCGACCTTCAGCGGTTTTGAGGCCGTGCCCTTGAGCTGGCACGGTGCTAGAACATTGGCCTCTCGAATCATCGCCTCCTGGAAGGCCGTCTGACTGGTCGGGATAACGCTCACCAATTCGCCGTACCGCTGTCGCCAGTACTCGCGGACACCGTTCGCATCACCTGCCCCGACAGCCGGAACCTCCCAGGGACTGGCCTTCGCGAATTTCTCCAACGCCAAGATGGCGGCCTTCCACGCCTCCAGGTATGCCGCAGCTTTCTGCCCGGCCAGTTCCTCCATCACGACCCAGGGAACGCCGACGCGTTCAGCCTCTGACTCCTTGATGGCGCGCAGCAGGTCGGCACTGTTGTTGTTCAAGCCGATACTGCGGATCGTGCAGGTGTCCAGAATGATCACGGAAAGCACACTCCCTGGGTCCGGTGGAATGTGCGCAAGCATCTCAGGACTGCCCAGACGGGTGGGCAAATTACGCGTAGCTGAGGCGGACCATCCCTTCGGCCAAGATCAGTGCCGGGCCGGTGAGCTGCATCGTCCCATCGTGCAGTACCGCTATGTACAGGCGTCCACCGGCGGTGTCGACGATGTAGTGGGCCGAGCGGGGGCGTGTTTCGCGCTGCCGCATGGCGGTGACGGCGGCGCAGGCCCCGGTGCCGCAGGAGCGGGTTTCCCCGACGCCGCGTTCGTGCACGCGCATGGTGCAGTGGCGGTCGCCGACGACGGTGACGAATTCGACGGTGACACCGAGGGGGTAGGCGTGGGCCGGGCGAACGACGGGTGCGGTGCGCAGTTTTCCGGCGTGGGTGAGGTCGTCGATGAAGACCACGGCGTGCGGGTTGCCGACATCCACGTGCAGAGCCGGCCAACGCTTGCGGCCGACCGTAACCTCGATGTCGCCGGGGCCTGCGAGGCCCGGGCGTCCCATGCCGACGGTTACCGGCCCGTCGGGGTTGGCTTGGAGAAAGACGTTTCGGCTGCCGGCGCGGGTTGCGATGTTGAAGCGGCCGGGGGCGGCCAGGCCGCTGGAGACGAGATAGCGGGCGAGGACCCGGATGCCGTTGCCGCACATGGCGCCCTTGCTGCCGTCGGCGTTGCGGTAGTCCATGAACCACTCCGCCTCCCCCGCCATCGTGGCGGCCTCGGGGTCGGCGGCGGTGCGCACCGCCCGCAGTAGGCCGTCAGCGCCCAGGCCGGTGCGCCGGTCGCACAGCCGGAGCACCTCCTCGGCGCTCAGATCGAGGTGGCCGTCGGGGTCGGGGAGGATCACGAAGTCGTTCTCGGCGCCGTGGCCTTTGACGAAGGGGTGGTCCATGAGGTGGGTCGGGGTGGTCAGCACGAGGGGGCGATTCCTAACGCGATGCGGAGCCAGGCGGTCTGTCCGGCTTCGGTGGCGGTCAGGCCGTAGGTGTCGCCCAGATCGAGGACGGCCAGGAGGCGGGGCCTCTGCCGGACGAGAACGGGGGTTATGTCGATCTCGATCCGGACCGCGCCGGGTTCCTCGATGGCGCGGGACGCTTCGCCGGCGAGGGCGGTCAGTTGCGCGGCGGCTGAGTGGATCACGGTGAGATGGCGGTCGTAGCCCACTGCACGCACCATTCGATATGCAAGCGATTACCCACAGCTTTACTAGTCCACTAGTTTTTAGCTAGTGGACTAGGTTGTCAATCAGTACAGGTCAGCGCCGTAAGCAGAGGAGAACCATGGCTGACGGCACTTCCCCACTGGCCCCCTACCTGCGGGTCGCGGCCACCTTCCGAGCCCGCATCGCAGACGGCACCTGGCCCCCCGGCCACCGCATGCCCTCCCGCCCGGAATTGGGCCAGGAGTTCGCGGTCGGCGACAACGTCATCCGCCGCGCCCAGGAACTCCTCATCGCCGAAGGCCTCCTCGAAGGCCGCCCCGGCGCCGGCACCTTCGTCCGCGCCCCGGCCGAGCGTCGCACCCTGCTGCGCACTCCCTCCCCCGAGGCCGGCGCACCGCGACCGGGACTGGCCCCGGCCGGCTTCGACGGAACCTGGGAAGCGGACAGCACCGCGAAGGTGCCGGCACCGCCGGACATCGCGGCCCGCCTGGCCGTCGATCCCGGTGCACTGTGTGTGCGGACGGTGTACGAGCTGCTGCTGGACAGGCAGCCGGTCCTGCTGTCGAGCAGCTGGGAGCCGATGGACCTGACCGGCGGCACCGTGATCGTGCTGCCCGAAGGCGGCCCCCTGGCCGGCCACGGGATCCTGGCACGGATGGCCCACATCGGCATCACCGTCGCCCGCATGGTGGAAGTCCCCCGGCCTGTCCAGATCGACCGCGACCAGGCGCAGCAGCTGGCCGTCGCTGCCGGATCGCAAGCCACGCTCATCGAGCGCACCCACTACGCCACCGACGGCCGGCCCGTGGAGACCGCCGACATCGTGGTCCCGGCCGGGCTGTGGGACATCACCTACGACATCCCGATGCCCGCCGCCGGAAGCTGAGGCTCGGCCGCCCGCAGCGCCGGCCCGCAATGCGGGTCTACAAGGACAGATGGATAGGGGGAAGGCAGTGACGGACGTGACCGCTGGCCAGCAGCCCGCCGAGATCAGGTTCGACGAGCACTTCAGTGGCCTCGATGACGGCGTCGAGCATCTGCGGCAGATGATCCTGGCCCGGCAGGAGGCGGAGCGTTGCGTCGCTGCAGCCGAACAGGCCGTCCTCGCGATGGTCGACGGCGCCGTGCGGGTCGGCGGGACCCTTGAGGACCCCGTCATGAAGAATGTGCTGCGCCGTCTGCACTACCGGATCCGGTTCTTCCCCTCGGCCGCGCTGGCCAGGACGCTCGGCTTCATCAACAAGAACGGCGTCGCGAACGTCCAGGCCATGGCCCGTCAGCTCGGGCCGGCCGCCGCCGAGGAGCCGTGCACCGCATGCGGCAAGACGATCCTCACCTACTCGGGCTCCGGTGCGACCGATGACCTGTGCCCGAAGTGCCGCAAGGCGGTCAAGGACGAATACTTCCAGCAGGCGGCCGCCCGTTGGGAACCGCGTAACAGCCGGCATGAACACATACAGAGGGGCACAGTGACGGCCCTGGTCGCTGACTGGCGGGTGGCGGCCGCCCTGGTCCTCGCCTACCCGCCGGCCACCACCGAGCGAGACCACCCGGACACCGGGTGGACCTGGGCGCAGTACGAGCACGCCCGCGCCACCGAGCGGCACCTGGCCACCCTGCTTCCCGAGGACTGCGCCGATCTTCCCATGGACACCGCCGCGCCGCTCCTGGCGGCCGCGCAGGTCGCCGCCGACTGGCACCCCGGCCGGGCCTGCTCGATCACCGAGCACCTCACCGAACGCAGCCCCACCGCGATCCTCACCCAGCTGAAGACCGCCGTCACCCGGCGCCGGCGGGAGCTGGAAGCAGAGGCCCTGGTCCTGCACCCGGATCTGCCCGACCCCGCGGACACCCGCCCAACTGGTGCTCTTCTTGTGGCCGATGGGACCGAGCGGCAATCATGAACCCCTCAGGCCGTCCGGCCTGACGAGGGGGGAACCTGCTATGCCCGCACCGCGCCGCGACCCGGTGACCCGGGCCGCCGACGCGCTGGCGTCACCGGTCTTAAACGCGCTCATCGGCCTGGCGGGGATCATCATCCCCATCGCCGCCTGGGTCAGCGCGAGCGCCAGCGTCAAGAACACCCTGCTGATAGCCGAGACCGCCATCGTGATCGCGCTGACCGGCAATCACCTGTGGCTGCGCAAGCGCTTCATCACCCTGCGCCGCGCCACTAACCTCAAAGCCATGGATGACGCCCAGTACTACGACCTGGTCCGCGCCCACCTCGAGCAGGAGCTGATCTCCGACTACGGCGAGATCGCCGACGGCCACCTTCAGGTCTACGCCAGCGAAGTCCCCAGACTGTCCGTCCTGCTGGTCAAGACGCTCCTGGACTCCCCCACCCAGCCCAAGCGGATCTTGGCGGCCGACCTCACCACCAACCCCGGCCTGCTCACCCAGCGCCGCGAGTACCTGGCCGCCAACCGCCGGCTGCTCGAGGCCGGCGGCACCATCAACCGGCTGTTCATCGTCTTCCAGGACGACCTGCGCCGCGAGGACTACGCCAAGGACTTCCTCGCGCTGGTCAACCACCACCGCCAGCTCGGCGTCACCTGCGGCCTGGCCGTCCGCGACCGGCTGCGCGCCGACCAGGCCGTGGACGTCGTCATCATCGCGACCGCCGCCGCCCTGGTCGAAGAAGAGCAAGGAGACGCGGAGTACACCCGCGGCCGCTCCAGCGTGTACTTCAAGAACGTGGAACGCTGGATCGGCCGCTTCGAGTCCGTCTGGGGCCATGGGGCCGACTCCGCCCCGATGGTCCTGCAGACCTATGAAGCCACCGCCCGCCCCATGCTCGACGGCGGCACCTGGGACACCGACCGGACC
Source organism: Streptomyces sp. NPDC006733 (assembly GCF_040636125.1). NCBI lineage: Bacteria > Bacillati > Actinomycetota > Actinomycetes > Kitasatosporales > Streptomycetaceae > Streptomyces > Streptomyces sp. NPDC006733. The sequence continues at coordinate 56,576 of NZ_JBEYJD010000046.1, forward strand.
CGCCAGACCGTTGACACCCTGTAGCAAGGCCACCCGAAGGCGCCGCGGCGCTGCGGGGCGTGCAGAACAAGGTGCCGATGTCCCACCGCCGGCAGGCGGGCAGGACCGGCACGCGAAGGTGCCCGTCACCGGGATGGTGACGGGCACCCTTCATGCGCTGGGCGGGCTGTTCAGGACGTCAGAGGCGGTGACGGGCGTACAACGCGACCAGGCCGACGGCGCCCGTGCCGACGCCGGTCGCCGCGCCGCGCACCGTGTAGAGCATGACCGTCCGGCGATACCGCTTGATCCCGCAGGTGAGACAGGATCCGCGGTAGCGCAACATCTTGTGCGCGCAACTTCGTTTGCGCTGTGTACTCTTCATTGAGTACCACTCCATCTCTATGAACTCGGGGTGGATGCACCACGCGAGGCCCCGTCGGTCCCCCGCAGAGGGATCGAGAGCACGGGGCCTTTCGTGTGCGTGTCCACTGTAGATGTCCCGCGAGACCGGCGCCTTACGCCGGGTCCGTGCGCACAACGGCGCTGGGATTCATGGGTAGTTCAATGTGACGTGACAGTCCCTCATGTGACGCGCTGTCAGCTAGTGAAGCGGCTGACGCTGTGACCCAGATCACGGTAGATGGGTCGTGCGGACCCCTCTTCGCTGCGGCCACATGCCGCGATGGGACCGTCATCGGCCCAGGCCTGCACGCCCGTTGCCGTCTCCGTCGCCTACGCACGGGGGCCTTGCTCAATCTGCCCCCGAGGGATTTCCGCGTCGACGAAGCGGCCCACCGCCCTCGCACCAGAGCCTCATGGCACTGCGCGAGATCGGCCACTTGCTACTAGTGCACTAGTTCAACCCTGTGTGACAATCGGCGGATCTTGCCGCTCCGTCACGGGGACCGCCCATGCTGCTCGCTTTATCCCTCCTCGCCGCCGGTACGGTGCTGCGCCAGGTCGATCGGGCCTACTTCGCCCGGCACCGGCCGCACAGGGCCCGCGCCGCCGACCTGATTGCCCTGCAGCGCGCCCGCGCCAACAACTGGACGCCCACCGTGTTGCTGGTCGGGCAGTGGGTGCAGATAGCCGGCTGGTGGAGCCTGGCCGGACACGGCGCTGTGGCCGCGGCCGCGGCCGCGCTCGCGGTCGCCGTCCAGCTCCGCCACCTGCAGGAGATCGCTCACGCCGCGGTCCACGGCATCCTGGCCCGCACCGCCCGCGCCAACCTGCTGCTCGCCGAAACCCTGGTGCAGCTCCCCCTCGGTCTGGCCCCCGCGACCGAGCGCCGACAGCGGCACGTGCGCGACCACCACCCCAACGCCACGCTGGCCACCGACCCGAACCTCGCCGAACTCCACCGGGCCGGCCTGCTCCCCGGCGTCACCGGCCCCCGCTTCGCCGCCGCCCTCCTGTACCCGCTCACCGCCCGCGGCCTGGCCGCCACCGCTGCCGATCTGGCCGAGAACCTGCTGCGCTCCCCCGGCCGGTGGGCCCGCGCGGCCGCCGTCTGTGCGGTGCTGTCCGCCGCCTACCTCATCGGCGGCTTGACCGCCGTGGTTTGCGGGGTCCTCATCCCCCGGCTTCTGCTGTACCCGCAGCTCGCGTGGCTGTCCCTGCTGGTGGAGCACACCTGGTTCGACCCTGAACCGCGCAGCGGCGCCGTGGCCTACGTCGAAGCCGGCCGGTGCTTGCGCCTGTACCCACGAAACCGCGTCCTGGCGCTTCTTGCCGCCACGACCTGGCTCCCCTACGGCGACCTGTACCACTACGCGCACTCCGCCCACCCCGCTGTGCGGTGGAACTACCTGCCCGCTCTGGAGCGCCACCTGGGCGCACCGCACTTCATCCCGACCGGCCTGGTCCTCGGCTCCGGATCGGTCGCCCGTCGGCACCTAGCCGCCCTCAACCCCTCCGCCGCTGCAGTGTCACCGGTCACCGCACCAACCCCTATTGGGTGACCCGCCGAACCCCCTCACAGGGCAGGGACCGAACCGCCACACTGCGGTTCGGTCCCTTCTCCGTGCGGGGGCACCAGCGGCCTGGGCCGGGCGCCGGGCCGGCGCGGTGTGCAGCGGGCGGGCGGGTGTCTCACGGCGAGGGAAGGGGAGGTCAGCGGGTCCAGCCGGGCGCGCCGACCTCTTTCTTCAACCGGGTGTGCAGGCTCATCCAGTTCCCCTCAGCCATCGCCTTGACCACCGTCGGGTGCCCCCACAGGGCTTTCAGCGCTGCCATGCGTTCGCTGCGCAGCCGCTTCAGTTCCTGCTGCTGGTCTTGGTTCCAGACCTTCCGGGCGGGAGCCGGTTCCTGGACGGGGGCCGCGGCCTTTTGTGCGGGGGCACCGTCACCGGGAGCGGGCTCCGGGTTCGCGGCGGGTTCCACAGGGGCTTTGTCGATGGTGTCGATGTAGGCGGCCACGACCGCGTCGGCATCCTGGAAAGCGGCCTGGCAGGCGATGAGGTCAGCGGGGAGGTCGTCCGTGGGCATGTCGGCCACGGTATGCGCCGGCGCTGACGGGCCGGCCGGGCACGCCGTGTGCGTCACCGGTTCGCTGCGGTCGCGGGACGGTGGGCGCGGTCGTAGCGTCACCATATGAGCTGCTCAGGCGAGGGGTCGATCCCATGAAGCCGTTGTGGAGCGGCACGGTCTCCTTCGGCCTGGTGTCAATTCCGGTGCGCCTGGGATCGACGGTCAGCAGCCACAAGATCCCCTTCCGGCAGATGCACAAGGCGGACCCAGGTCCGGTGCGGTACCGCAAGAAGTGCGAGCTGGACGATCAGGTGCTCGAGCTGTATGAGATCGGGCGCGCCTACGAGACGCCCGACAGCACGCTGGTGGAGATCACCGACGACGAGCTGGCCGCGATGCCGCTGCCGACCGCGAAGACCATCGAGATCAGCGGATTCCTGGACATGGCGAGCGTGCCGGCCACGCAGTACAACACCCCGTACGTGCTGCAGCCCGGCCCCGGCGGCGACAAGCCCTACGTCCTGATGCGCCAGGCCCTGAACCGTGCGGGCAAGGCCGCCGTGGGCAAGGTGGCGCTGCACAACAAGGAGCAGCTGGTCCTCATCTACGCGTATCAGGACGTGCTGATCGCGCACACCCTGCACTGGCCCGACGAGATGAAGTCCCCCGCCGAGGCCGCACCGACCCGCCGGGTGGAGCTCGCGGAGCGGGAGGTCGAGGCGGCCATCGCGCTGATCGAGGCGCTGGGTGAGGCGGACCCGGACGCGTACGAGGACCAGTACACCGCAGCGGTCGCCGACCTGGTCCACGCGAAGGTCGAGGGCGCCAACCTCAGCCCGCCCCAGACCCCGCCGCCCGGGAAAGTCGTCGACCTCATGCAGGCCCTGGAGGACAGCCTCGCCCAGGCGAAGAAGAACCGCGACCAGGACGCCACTGTCCACGACATCAGCCCGAAGAAGGCCGCTCCGAAGGCGCCCGCGAAGAAGACCGCGACCAAGAAGGCCGCTGCCAGCCACGCGTCGACGTCGACCAGCCACACCCCCGCGCGCAGCACACCCAAGGCCGACGAAACGAAGAAGACCACGGCGGCCGCGAAGAAGGCCCCTAGAAACCGCCAAGGCGGCGAAGAAGACCACCGCTCGCAAGCGCAGCGCATGACCGACGGAGTCGGCCTCCTGAAGATCTGGCCATCAGCGGGGGCGTCGTCCACAGTGGGGCGATGAGCCCGCTGCGACCCGGTGACATCACTGACGACATGGTCCAGGCCATGGACACGGCCAAGCGGCAGGGTCTGCAGAAGGACCTGCGCGCCCTCGCCGCCAACATCCGCGCCGACGCGGAAGGCCGGTACGACAGCGCGGCGCCCGGGTGGCAGGCCGGAGTCGAATGGGCACTGCTGTGGATGGAGAACACCGCCAGCCAGCTGACCGAGGGCCGGTCGTAACACCCCGGCTGGTCGCGCCTGCCGCGCCGCACGACGGGCCGTAGGTGGGGACGTGCCGCGCGACCAGGTCGAGTGGGCGAGTTGGATGGGTGTGGCACAGCGTGGCAGGGACCGCGGTCGTCGTATCGCCGCCCTGGCCCAAGTCCAAGTCCCTGTCCATGGCGGCTGTGCACCGCACCCGGTTTGGGCAGCGCATCTTGGGGACCACGCGAAAATCGAACTAAGATTCAATTTATGAGCGAGCGTGCGGCTTCACCTAGGCAGGGTCGGCCGTGGGTGGAGGTCCACCTACCGGGCCGTGACGCGACGATCGAATGTGTGGTGGGCCGTCGACGTCGGGCACCGGATGGATCATGGTGGTATCAGCTGGTCCGGATCGAGCCGGCCACCGGGCAGGATCCCGTCCCGGAACCGGGGGGCTGGCCCCCGCCGGCTGACGACTGGCGGGCCCAGTGCCGCCACTACGCGGAGGGCGAGCGCTGGTTCATACACCGCGGTGGTTGCTGGCTACCAGGCGACAAGGCGTTGACGGCGATCGAGGCCCGCGCTCTGCTGGCGTCGCCACTGGGGCTGGGCTGCGACGTGTGCGACGCGGAGGACGGCCTGCAGAGCCCTGGTTAAAGGCTGTCTCAGAGCGTGGGCAGTCTCCGCACCGCAAGCTGAACGCAGAACGGGCCCCGAACCGTTCGGTTCGAGGCCGTCGCGCGTAGTCAGGGTCCGGGCCTGCGGCCCGGGACGTCAGCTGGCGTCGGGGTGCCGGCCGACCAGCTGCGTGAGCAGCTCGACGATCTGGACCTGGTTGCGGTTCATCGTCTCGGCAAGGCCGTGGACTTCGTCGGCGAGCAGATCCACCTTCTGGTCCAGGTTGTCGACCTTCTGATCCAGATTCCCGACCTGCAGCCGGACTGCCGTCAGGTCGCTCTTGATGATCCCGAACTCGCGGTCGGTCTTGTCCTGGCCCTGCTCGAAACGCCGGGTCAGGGCAGCGAGCTCGCTGTGGGCGACGGGGTCCTCGGGCACGCGGGTACTCCTGCCAGATCACGAAACCGCAGATACGAAGACTCCACGATATCGCGTCCGCGCCCCAACACGGCCTCCCTCGCTCGCGCGACGCTCCCGGATGGACAACCCCCGTGCTTGCTCTGGCCATTGCCGTGGCCCACGGGCGTCGGTGTCGGCATGGGTGACGTCGCAGGCCTGCTGCACCGGGGCCGTGGCGTGCGCCGGGGTGAGTGGTGTCACGGAAGGGTCCGTTTCACCTCGGGATCCGGTGCGCGGATCACCGGCCTCATGTCCTGATTTGTCGTATCGAGCAACGGAAGGCGGGCATCCCAGCCGACTTCCTCTGTACGCGACTCGCGGCCACCTGTCTGCGGAATTGGCCTGAATCTGCTGCACGAAGAGGGTTGCGTCGCATGTATAAAGGATACAAGTTCAGTGATGCACAATATATGCAGCGCTTGAAGTGAAACGAGGAATCAGCCTTGAGTCACGTTCTTCCACTCGCCAACGGTCTGCGCACCGACCATCCAGTGCCGGGCCTTCCCTTCGTCGACGACTCGCACCTCCCGCTTGACCAGGGGCCGGAAGCCATTGAGGCCGTGGGCCGCAACCAGGGCGAAGGCATGTGGGGCCGCTTCGACCCGAACCGCGCCCACGGCGGCTGGCGCGCCTTCACCACCGACCCGCTCGCCCACACCCTCGGCTGGGCGGTACGCCACCACCCCGAGCACGGCCGGACCGTGCTGCTCGTGCGCGACAACGACACCTCGAGTCTGCACATGCAGTGGGACGGCGAGCCGCTGCTGTTCCGCGCCGGCGGCTACTGGTGGAACGGCGAGACCTGGTTCCGACCCGGCCAGGTCTGGGATCAGGTGGCCGAGGAGTTCGAGCGGCGCACGGCCCGCATGGCGGTGACCGTCAGCGCCGCCGACATGCTCGACGGACGCGCCAACCCCGCCCGGGCGTATGTCGGCAAGGTGGCCACCTTCGACCCCGACGCCGCGCGCCCGGACAACTGGCTCGACCACCTGGCGCTGTGGGCCCAGCACCACCAAGAGCAGGACGACGCCCGGCCACTGCAGCGGTGCGTGGTCGACATCTCCAGCCCCGAGCTGACCGGCGCGCAGCTGATCGGCGCCCCGGAGATGGCAGAACGCGGCGGCATCAATGCCTCAACGCTGCGGGCCTACATCTCCCGCGGCAACAGCGAAGTCCCTCTGCCGCAAGCCGTCGTCGGCGGCCGCGATCAATGGGCCCGTGCGGTCGTTGACGACTGGGTGGAGTCCCGCAAGCGCTCCTACCAGGGCGTAGGGGAAGCGATGTCCGCCGGCGACCGCGACGCGCTCTCGCCCGGCGCTGCCGAGGTGCGCGACCGGTTCGCCGCCGACTTCCAGCACACCCTGTTCGACCGGCCCGACGTGCGAAAGCGGTGGGTGCTGCGCCACCGCAACAAGGAGTCGGTCGAACAAGTGGCCACCGAGCTCGCCTGGTCGGTCGCAGCCAGCCTCGATCGCATCATCCCCGCCCAGGACCTCGGCCGGGTCGTCCGGGGCGCGGTACTGCGCGACCTCGGCGACTACGCCGAGGAGGCCAAGGCGAAGGAGTCCTGGTTCCTGCTGAACCTGACGCCCGCGGTGGGCAAGATGCTCGTCTGGTTCATCCGTCACTTCCCCAGCGACGCGTACACGGCCATCGGAGAGATCCAGCGCGAGGCCCACAGCACCTGGGGCGTGCCGGCGGCCGACACGCTGCGCGTACTGCGTAGGGACCTGTCGCTCGACCGCGGAAAGCTGACCGAGCAGCAGCGCGCGACGTACTTCGCCCTGCTCGAACCGCACGAGGGCACCGCCTGACCCGTTCGCACCCGCCCGATAGCAGGGGGTCCGGAGCCATCGTCAGTGGCTCCGGACCCCCTGCTCGTGACTGTAACCGCGCTCCCAGGCCCTCGATGCGGGCGGCTGCCCCTACAACGAGGCGTCGGCTGGGGCGTCCGCACTTGGTGCGGCTGCTTTGGCACTCGGTGGCACATAATGATGCAGGTCGAAGGGGCCGCTGCGTGCTGACAGCTCCGTGGGGTGGGTCGTTCGTGCCAGAACTTCGCTGCGATAGCGCCAGCCCGTTCCGAAGTTGCAGGCCTTGACCCCTGCCGGATTGTTCTGAACCGTTCCGGGTTCGGTAGAGACTCGATTCCATGAAAGGATCGAGTCATGGCACGCCCTTCCTCCTATCCCGCTGAGCTGCGCAAACGAGCG
>NZ_JBEYJD010000047.1:0-63008 GCF_040636125.1 Streptomyces sp. NPDC006733
GTGGATCAGGACACCGGGGATCCCGGCCAGCCGGCCCGCGTCGCGGATCAGCTGGCCGTCCTCCAGCCAGCCCCCGTGGGCGAAGTAGTGGGCGCCGATCTGGGCGGGAACCGGACGCGGGCGCTCGGCGAGGGGGACGACGCGGGCGTCAGCCCAGCTGGTGCATCCAGCCGTGCGGGTCCGGGGCGGTGCCGGTCTGGATGGCGAGCAGCGCCTCGCGCAGCTTCATCGTCACCTCGCCCGGGTTGCCGTCGGCGACGGTCCAGTCGGCGCGGGTGGACTTGACGGAGCCGACCGGGGTGATCACGGCGGCGGTGCCGCACGCGAAGACCTCGGTGATGGAGCCGTCGGCGCAGCCGCGCTTCCAGTCCTCGACGGAGATCCGGCCCTCGCTGACCTCGTAGCCGAGGTCGGCGGCGATCCGCAGCAGCGAGTCGCGGGTGATGCCGGGGAGCAGCGAGCCGGTCAGGGCGGGGGTGAGGATCTTGTTACCGGAGACGAAGTAGAGGTTCATGCCCCCCATCTCCTCGATCCAGCTGCGCTCGATCGCGTCCAGCCAGACGACCTGGTCGCAGCCGTGCTCGATGGCCTGGGCCTGGGCCACGAGGGAGGCCGCGTAGTTGCCGCCGGCCTTCGCCGCGCCGGTGCCGCCGGGGGCGGCGCGCACGTACTCCTCGGAGAGCCAGACGGAGACCGGCTTCACGCCGCCCGCGAAGTACGCGCCGGCGGGCGAGGCGATCACCATGAAGAGGTACTCGTTGGCCGGCTTGACGCCCAGCCCGACCTCGGTGGCGAACATGAAGGGGCGCAGGTAGAGCGACTGCTCGCCCGCGGCGGGCACCCATGCCTTGTCCTGGGCCACGATCGCGTCGACGGCCTCGATGAACGTCTCGATCGGCAGCTCGGGCATGGCCAGCCGGCGCGCGGAGTCCTGGAAGCGCTTGGCGTTGGCCTCGGGGCGGAAGGTGGCGACCGTGCCGTCGGGCTGGCGGTACGCCTTCAGGCCTTCGAAGATCGTCTGCGCGTAGTGCAGCGTCATGTTGGCCGGGTCGATGGACAGCGGGGCGTAAGGCACGAGCTGCGCGTCGTGCCAGCCACGGCCCTCGGTCCACCGGATCGTCACCATGTTGTCGGTGAAGTGGCGGCCGAACCCGGGGTTGGACAGGATCGCCTCGCGCTCCGCGTCGGACAGCGGGTGCGAGGAAGGCTTGAGCTCGATCGTGGGCGTCGTCATGTCTGCGTGTCCTTCACCGTGAGGTCATGGCGGACCGCACCCGCCGTCCCAGTGCTTGGACGTCCGAGTTTCCCCTCGCACAGCGGCCCCACCGCTGATTATCGCAGCGATGGGGCCATAGGCATAAATGTGCGGCCCGGGGTTGATGGTCGCACCCGGCCGGGGCTGATGCCCAGGGTCCGGGTGTCAGCCGGCTACTCGTGCGGCCAGCGCGTCGCCCACCTGCACGGTGCTGCGCGGGGCGGTGCGCTCGGCGAGGTCGGCGTGCACGGCCTTCTCGACGCGGGCTGCCTCGTCGGCGTAGCCCAGGTGCTGGAGCAGCAGAGCCACGGAGAGGATGGTCGCGGTCGGATCGGCCTTGCTCTGGCCTGCGATGTCCGGGGCGGAGCCGTGGACCGGCTCGAACATCGAGGGGAAGTCGCCGCTGGGGTTGATGTTGCCGCTGGCGGCGACCCCGATGCCACCGGATACGGCGGCGGCGAGGTCGGTGATGATGTCGCCGAAGAGGTTGTCGGTGACGATCACGTCGAAGCGTGCGGGGTCGGTGACGAGGAAGATCGTCGCCGCGTCCACGTGCAGGTAGTCCGTGGTCACGTCGGGGAACTCTTCGCCGACCTTGTTGAAGATGTTCGTCCACAGGTGGCCGGCGTAGACCAGCACGTTGTTCTTGTGGACCAGCGTGAGCTTCTTGCGCGGGCGGGCCTGAGCGCGGGCGTAGGCGTCACGCACCACGCGCTCGATGCCGAACGCGGTGTTCAGGCTGACCTCGGTGGCCACCTCGTGCGAGGTGCCGGTCCTGATGGAGCCGCCGTTGCCGGTGTACGGGCCCTCGGTGCCCTCGCGGACCACGACGAAGTCGATCTCCGGCGAGCCGGCGAGCGGAGTGGCCACGCCCGGGAAGAGCTTGCTGGGGCGGAGGTTCACGTGGTGGTCGAAGGCGAAGCGGAGCTTCAGCAGGAAGCCGCGCTCCAGCACTCCCGACGGCACCGACGGGTCGCCGATCGCGCCGAGCAGGATCGCGTCGTGCTCCTTGAGCTGCGCGAGGTCGTCCTCGGTCAGCGTCTCGCCCGTCGCGTGGTAGCGCTTGGCGCCGAAATCGAAGGATTTCGTCTCCAGCTTCACGTCCGAAGGAAGGACGGCGGCAAGGACCTTGAGGCCTTCGGCCACGACCTCCTGGCCGATTCCGTCACCGGGGATCACTGCGAGGCTGAGGGTGCGAGACATGCGGGAAACCCTACTCGGCGTCCCATTGAATGACACTTGGTGTCCGCATGACGGACATATGGAAGGGTGGCCACCGCCCGTTCACCCGATGTACGGCAGCGGGTCGAACAGCGCTGCGACATTGCGCGCATGGACACACCACGTATGGGTATCGCGGACCGGCTCGCCGACCGGATGAGCATGGCCGAACAGCACGAGTACCTGCGGTCCCGGCTGACCCGCCGCGGGGTCATCCGCGGCACCGTCGCCGCCGCCGGAGCGGTGGCGGGCGCCGGGCTGCTGAGCGGCACCGCGAACGCCGCCCCGGCCTCCCCCACGCTGCTGGGCAAGCCCGCGACCGGGCACCACGTCAGCGGCTCCCTCGTCGCCCCCTTCGCCCGCCACCTCGCCTTCGGCGCGGACCCGAAGACCCAGTTCCGGGTCTCCTGGCAGGTCCCGCTCGCCGTGCGGAAGCCGTTCATCCGGGTGGGCCTCAAGCCGTGGTCGCTCAGCCACCGCATCCAGGCCGAGGTCCGCGCGCTGCACACCCCGCAGCTGCTCAACAGCAAGCTGCCGCCGGTGGACCAGTACTACCTGCACGCCGCGCTCGACGGGCTGCACCCCGGCACCACCTACTACTACGGCGTCGGCCACGAGGGCTTCGACCCGGCCTCCGGCCAGGCGTTCGGCACCATCGGCAGCTTCACCACGGCGCCGGCGCGCGGCAACGAGCGCTTCACCTTCACCGCCTTCGGTGACCAGGGCGTCAGCTACCACGCGCTCGCCAACGACAGCCTGATCCTGGCGCAGAACCCGGCGTTCCACCTGCACGCCGGCGACATCTGCTACGCCGACCCGGCCGGCTCGGGCCAGCAGTCCGACTCCTCCGTCTACGACGCCCGGACCTGGGACCAGTTCCTCGCCCAGACGGAGTCGGTCGCGTCCCGCGTCCCGTGGATGGTGACGACCGGCAACCACGACATGGAGGCCTGGTACTCCCCCAACGGCTACGGCGGTCAGGAGGCCCGCTGGAGCCTGCCGGGCAACGGGCCCGACGCGAAGAACCTGCCGGGCGCGTACTCCTTCGTGTACGGGAACACGGCCGTCGTGGCGCTCGACGCGAACGACGTCTCGTACGAGATCCCGGCCAACTACGACATCAGCGGCGGCAAGCAGACCGCGTGGCTGGACAAGCGCCTGGGCGAGCTGCGCAAGCAGCGCGGCATCGACTTCATCGTGGTCTTCTTCCACCACTGCGCCTTCTCGACCACCAACGCGCACGCCTCCGACGGCGGGGTGCGGGAGAAGTGGGTGCCGCTCTTCGAGAAGCACCAGGTCGACTTGGTCGTCAACGGCCACAACCACGTCTACGAGCGCACCGACGCGATCCGCGGCGGCAAGGTCTCGAAGCCGGTCGCCATCGGCGACACGGTCCGCCCCGAGCAGGACGGCATCGTCTACGTGACGGCCGGCGGCGCGGGCCGCAGCCTCTACGACTTCCCGGCGCCCGACTCGTTCGAGGGCCACGAGCACCCCGTCGACTCGGTCGCCACCTGGCACTCGGCCAAGGGCGGCGGCAAGGTCACCGAGAACGTCACCTGGTCGCGGGTCCGCTACACGGGCTACTCGTTCATCGCGGTCGAGGTGGACCCGGCGGCCTCCGGCCGGACGGCCACGCTGACGGTCTCCGCGCTGGCGGAGACGGGCGAGCGGATCGACCACTTCACGGTAGCCCGGAGGGCGAAGTGAAGGACCGGCACAGCACGGTAGCCCGGAGGGCGAAGTGAAGGACCGGCACAGCACGGTGGCCCGGAGGGCCAGGTGAAGAACCGGCACAGCACGGTGGCGCCGCGCGCTCGCTGAGCGCGGGCCTCGGGCGCCGGACGGGTTTCTACCCGTCCGGCGCCCGTTGCTATGTCTTTGCGGGTCGGCGCGGCGCTAGCGCGCCTCGTGGCCGGTGCTGCCGCCGTTGTCCCGGCGGTCGAGCGAGCGCTGCAGGGCCTTCATCGCGTTCTCGCGTGCGGTCTCGTCCATGGTGATCAGCTCCAAAGGAAGATCAAGGAGATGGTTGTCGCCACAGAACGGGGCGGGGAACGTGCGCGGCAGGGGGTGACCTGCGTGAAGGGCGCGGGTTCGCATCCGCCGATCGCTGGTGGAGCGATTCGTTCGGCTTCTACAAAGCTAGGCCAGCGCCGCGGTTATGTCTCCACAGTTACTCGGACTTCCTACTATCTGAGACGGACACCACCCGAACGCGGGCCGCCCCCGCCTCCGGACGGGGACCGGAGGCGGGGGCGGCGGTATGCGGTCGGGCTGCTGCCGGGCAGGTCAGCCCTGGTGGGGGTAGCGGTAGTCGGTCGGCGGGACCAGCGTCTCCTTGATGGAGCGGGTGGAGGTCCAGCGCATCAGGTTGGACGCGGCGCCGGCCTTGTCGTTCGTACCGGAGGCGCGGCCTCCGCCGAACGGCTGCTGGCCGACGACGGCGCCGGTCGACTTGTCGTTGATGTAGAAGTTGCCGGCGGCGAAGCGCAGCTTCTCCATCGCGTCGACGGCCGCGGTGCGGTCCTGGGCGATGATCGAGCCGGTGAGGGCGTACGGCGAGAACGACTCCATCTGGGCGAGCATGGCGTCGAAGTCGTCGTCCTCGTAGACGTACACGCCCAGGATCGGGCCGAAGTACTCGTCGCGGAAGATCTCGTTCTCCGGGTCCGTCGAGACCAGGACGGTCGGGCGGACGAAGTAGCCGACCGAGTCGTCGTAGGTGCCGCCGGCGACGACCTCGATCGTCGGGTCGGACTTCGCGCGGTCGATGGCCGCCTTGTTCTTGGCGAAGGCGCGCTCGTCGATGACGGCGCCGATGAAGTTCGACAGGTCGGTGACGTCACCCATGGTGATGCCGTCGACCTCGGCCGCGAACTCTTCCTTGAAGCCGTTGTCCCAGATGGAGCGCGGGATGTAGGCGCGGGAGGAGGCCGAGCACTTCTGGCCCTGATACTCGAAGGAGCCGCGGGTCAGCGCGGTCTTCAGGATCGCCGGGTCCGCGGAGGGGTGGGCGACCACGAAGTCCTTGCCACCGGTCTCGCCGACCAGGCGCGGGTACGTCTTGTACTTCTCGATGTTGTTGCCGACCGTCTTCCACAGGTGCTGGAAGGTCTTGGTCGAGCCGGTGAAGTGGATGCCGGCCAGGTCCGGGTGGGTGAGCGCCACCTCGGAGACGGCGATCCCGTCGCCGGTCACCAGGTTGATGACGCCCTTGGGGAGGCCCGCGGCCTCCAGCACGCGCATCAGCAGCACGGCGGCGTGCGTCTGCGTCGGGGACGGCTTCCACACGACGGTGTTGCCCATCAGGGCGGGCGCGGTGGGCAGGTTGCCCGCGATGGCCGTGAAGTTGAACGGCGTGATCGCGTAGACGAAGCCCTCCAGCGGCCGGTGGTCGCTGCGGTTCCACACGCCGGCGCTGCTGATCGGCTGCTCGGCGAGGATCTGCCGGGCGAAGGAGACGTTGAAGCGCCAGAAGTCGACGAGCTCGCAGGGGGTGTCGATCTCGGCCTGCTGGGCGGTCTTCGACTGGCCGAGCATGGTCGAGGCGGCGAGCGTCTCGCGCCACGGACCCGACAGCAGGTCGGCCGCGCGCAGGATGATCGCGGCGCGGTCGTCGAAGGACAGCGCGCGCCAGGCGGGCGCCGCGGCGAGGGCGGCGTCGACGGCGTCCTGCGCGTCCTTGGCGGTGGCGTTGGCGTAGGTGCCGATGCGGGCGCTGTGGTTGTGCGGCTGCACGACGTCGAACCGCTCGCCGCCGCCCATCCGCTTCTCGCCGCCGATGGTCATCGGCAGGTCGATCGGGTTGCCGGCCAGCTCCTTCAGCTTCGCTTCGAGCCGGGCGCGCTCGGGGGATCCCGGGGCGTAGGAGTGGATCGGCTCGTTCACCGGCGTGGGGACCTGGGTCACAGCGTCCATAAAGGTGCGCTCCTTTGAGTGAGGGTTACTCAGCGGCTGGGGAGGAAGGAACGGAGGAAGAAGGCGAGGTTGGCCGGACGCTCCGCGAGACGACGCATGAAGTATCCGTACCAGTCTGCGCCGTAGGGCACGTAGATGCGCATGCGCTCGCCGTCCTGGGCGAGGCGGCGCTGCTCGGCGGTGCGGATGCCGTAGAGCATCTGGAACTCGTAGCTGCCGGGCTTGCGGCCGTGGCGCGCGGCCAGCTCCTGGGCGATGGCGATCATGCGCGGGTCGTGCGAGCCGACCATCGGGTAGCCGTCGCCGGCCATGAGGATCTTCAGGCCGCGCACGTACGCCTTGTCGACCTCGGCCTTGGACTGGAACGCGACGCTCGCGGGCTCCTTGTACGCGCCCTTCACCAGGCGCACGCGCGAGCCGGCGACGGCGAGCTTGCGGGCGTCGTCCTCGGTGCGGAACAGGTACGACTGGATGACGGCGCCGGTGTCCGGGTGCTCCTTGCGCAGCTCGGCGAGGATGCCCAGGGTCGAGTCGACCGTGGTGTGGTCCTCCATGTCGAGGGTGACCGTGGTGCCGATCGCGGTGGCCAGCTCCGCGACCTCGCGGACGTTCTCCAGCGCGATGTCGTGGCCGCCGCCGGGCAGCGCCTGCCCGAACGCGGAGAGCTTCACGGAGACCTCGGCGCGGGTGCCGAGGCCTTCGGTCTCCAGTGCCCGCAGCAGGGCCAGGTACGCGTCGCGGGTGGCGCTCGCGGTGGCCGCGTCGGTGACGTCCTCGCCCAGGTGGTCGAGGGTGACCTCCAGGCCGGACGAGGTGAGCTCGCGGACGTTGTCCAGGGCCGGATGCAGTTCGTCACCGGCGACGAAACGATTCACCACAGGACGGGTGACCGGCGCCGCGGCGACGATGCGACGCATGCGGTCGCTGCGCGAGGCGGCGAGCAACACAGGACCGAGCACGGGGGCTCCTTCAGGATCAGAGCATGAACAGGCAGCGACACCGCGAAATCTAGGGTTCACCTACCCCGTGAACCATCGACACCTGTCACGCATCCGTGCGGCTTCCCTCATACAGATGTAAGAGAGAATGGAGGGGTGCGAGAGGACTACGAGGAACTGGTCGACGAGGTGTCCGCTCTCGTCGGCGCGCCCGCGACCCTGGAGGACCGCGATTTCCGGCTGATCGCGTTCGGCGCGCACGACAGCGACGACGGCGTGATGGACCCCGTCCGCACCCGCTCGATCCTGACCCGGCGCTCGACCGCCGAGGTCCGCTCCTGGTTCGAGCGCTTCGGCATCGCCCGCGCCACCGGCCCGGTGCGCATCCCCGCCGCCCCGGCCGCGGGCGTCGTCCGCGGCCGGATCTGCCTGCCGGTGCGCCATCGCGGCATCGTGCACGGCTACGTCTGGCTGCTCGACGACTCGGACGCCGGACCCGACCCCGATCCGCGGCTCGTCGCCGCCATGGAGGTCTGCGACCGGATCGGCGACCGGCTGGCCGCCGAGTCCCGGGCGGGCGCCGACGTCGGGCGCGAGCTGCGCGCGGCGCTGACCGCGGGGCCCGGGGAGCGGCGCGAGGCCGCGCGGGACGCGCTGAGCCGGGCGCTGGGCCCGGACGCGGACGAGGTGCACGCACTCGTGTGCGTCCTGGGCTGGACCGCTCCCCCGGCGCTGGACGGCGCCGCGCGCTCCGCCGACGCGGCCGAGGGCGCGGACGACGGGTCGAGGGAGCTGCCGGGGATCCGGACGATCCCGGGCGCCGCCGCCCTGTGCCGGATCCCGGCCCCCGTCTCCACCGGCGCGGACCCGCTGGCGGTCCTGGTCCGGCTCCGCTCCGCCCAGCACGCCTCCCCCGCCCGCACCGCCGCGGCCCGGCTGCTGGAGACGTCGGCCGCGCCCGGCGCGGTGGCCGGTGTCGGCGAGCCCGCCCGCGGGTTGGACGGGCTGTCCGAGGCTTGGCAGCAGGCGACCGCGGCGGCCCGCGCGGCGCGGGTCCAGCCCCGGCTGGCCCCGGTCGCCGACTGGGCGGGCCTCGGCCCGTACCGCATGCTCTCGGCGCTCCCGGGCGGAGCCGCCCCGGACCCCGCCGTCCTGCCGCTGCTGGAGCCGTCCCACCGTGAGCTCGCCCGCACCGCCGAGGTCTACCTGGACTGCGCGGGCCAGGCGGGCCGCACGGCCGCCGCCCTCGCCATCCACCGCCAGACCCTCTACTACCGCCTCTCCCGCATCGAACAGCTCACCGGCCTCGACCTGGACGAGGGCGAGGACCGGCTGCTGCTGCACATGGCGCTGAAGGCCGCGCGGCTGTAGAGGACAGGCCGAGCGGTGCTACAGGCGGTCGATCTCGCTGAGGTCGATGTCGATGGTGAAGGGGACGGGGACCTTGAGCCGCTCGTGGTGGATGCCCGACGGAACATAGGTACGGGTCATCGTGTCGAGTTCATAGACGCAGACGACCGGCTGCCGGCCCTCACCCTTCTCGATCCGCCAGAAGTGCGGGATGCCCGCTTCCGCGTAGAGCTGGGGCTTGCGCTTGCGATCCCGCTCCTCGGACTCGGGCAAGACGACTTCCACGGCCAGGACGACGTCCTCGGCCTGGTAGCCGGTTTCGTCGGCGGCCTCCGAAACGGCTTCGGCCCGCACGATCGAGATATCCGGCTCCGGCCGATTGGACCGGTTCAGCACGATGGTCATCTCACGCAGCACACGGAACCTGTCCGGAGCCGCCTGACGCAGGCGCGTGCTCAACAGATCCACGGCCAGCATGTGGAAATACTTCTGCGGACTCACGAAGACAAGGCTCCCGTCGATCAGCTCTGTGTGCGGCGGGAGATCGGGGATGCGGTCGAGGTCGTCCGCGGTGAATCCGCCGACAGGCGGGAAAGCCCAGGCCGGCAACGGTTCAGCAGTCATGATTCCTCCCATGGACGGGATTCTGTCCGCAGCGCTCAGCGCAGTGGGAGGGAATGACGAAGCCGCCCTTCATACGGGTGAAGGGCGGCTGCGTCGCTGACGTTCCGGATCGGTCTCCCGACCGGACGGGTCAGTCCGTCAGGTCCACCGCGCGGGCCGACGTGGCGCCGATCTCCTCGGCGATCTCGGCCAGGGCAGCCGGGGGGATGCACGAGTCGACGGTCAGGGCCACGAGGGCCTCGCCGCCGACCGCCGCGCGGGCGACCTGCATGCCGGCGATGTTGACGCCCGCCTCACCGAGGATGCGGCCGATCGTGCCGACGACGCCGGGGCGGTCGGTGTAGCGGAGGAAGGCCATGTGGTCGGCGAGGACCAGGTCCACGTCCTCGTCGCCGACCGCGACGATCTTCTGGATGTTCTTCGGGCCGGCCAGCGTGCCGGAGACCGACACCTCCACGCCGTCCGTCAGCGTGCCGCGGACCGTGACCATGTTGCGGTGGTCGGGCGACTCGCTCGACGTGGTCAGCCGGACCTCGACGCCGCGCTCCTGCGCGAACAGCGGGGCGTTGACGTAGGAGACCGTCTCGGCGACGACGTCCTCGAACACACCCTTGAGCGCGGAGAGTTCGAGCACCTTCACGTCGTGCTGGGTGATCTCGCCGCGGACCTCGACGTCCAGGCGGGCGGCGACCTCGCCGGCCAGCGCGGTGAAGATGCGGCCGAGCTTCTCGGCGAGCGGCAGGCCGGGGCGCACGTCCTCGGCGATGACGCCGCCCTGGACGTTGACCGCGTCCGGGACCAGCTCGCCGGCGAGCGCGAGGCGGACGGACTTGGCGACGGCGATGCCGGCCTTCTCCTGCGCCTCGTCGGTGGAGGCGCCCAGGTGCGGGGTGGCCACCACGTTGTCGAACTGGAAGAGCGGGGAGTCGGTGCACGGCTCCTTCGCGTAGACGTCCAGGCCGGCGCCCGCGACGCGGCCCTCCTTGAGGGCCGAGGCCAGCGCCTCCTCGTCCACGATCCCGCCGCGCGCGGCGTTCACGATCCGGACCGACGGCTTGACCTTGTGCAGGGCCTCGTCACCGATCAGGCCGAGGGTCTCGGGGGTCTTCGGCAGGTGGACGGTGATGAAGTCGGAGACCTCCAGCAGCTCGTCCAGGCTGAGGATCTTGACACCCATCTGGGCCGCGCGAGCGGGCTGGATGTAGGGGTCGTACGCGACGATCTTCATGCCGAACGCGGACATGCGCTGGGCGACCAGCGCGCCGATGCGGCCGAGGCCGACGACGCCGAGGGTCTTCTCGGCCAGCTCCACGCCGGTGTACTTGTTCCGCTTCCACTCGCCGTTCTTCAGCGCCGAGTTGGCCGGCGCGATGTTGCGGGCGGTGGCGATGAGCAGGCCGCAGGCCAGCTCGGCGGCGGTGACGATGTTCGACGTCGGCGCGTTGACGACCATGACGCCGGCCTTGGTGGCGGCGGCGACGTCGACGTTGTCGAGCCCGACGCCCGCACGGGCGACGACCCGCAGCTTGGGCGCGGCGGCGATGGCTTCCGCGTCGACCTTGGTGGCGCTTCGGACCAGGATGGCGTCGGCATCCTTGATCGCGGAGAGCAACTCACCCCGGTCGGCGCCGTTGCAGTGCCGGATGTCGAAATCCGGCCCCAGTGCGTCGACGGTGGCGGGCGACAGCTCTTCGGCGATGAGTACGACAGGCTTCTGGCTCACGTGGTCCTCACTTGTCCTTCGTGGGCGGCCGGTCCCGCGGACGCTCCAGGGAGGGAGGGGATGGCATGCCGCGTGGAAGACGCACGACGCTGTGAGCCTGACGCGCTTTGTAGTTGCAGTGTATCGGCGCCGCCGAGTGCGACTTGTGCCTTGGTGGAAGGATCACCCGCACGTGGCTGTACGCCGTGGACAACGGTGCGGGGCGGCCACTGCGACCGCCCCGCACCCGACAGGGCTCAGGCCTTGTCGTCGACCCAGCTCATGAGCTTGCGGAGCTTCTTGCCCGTGGTCTCCAGCAGGTGGTTCTCGTCGGCCTTCTTGTACTCGTTGTACTTCGGGAGGCCGGCGTTGTACTCCGCCATCCAGTTGTTGGCGAAGGTGCCGTCCTGGATCTCGGCGAGGACCTTCTTCATCTCGACCTTGGTCTGGTCGTTGATGATGCGGGGGCCCGTGACGTAGTCGCCCCACTCGGCGGTCTCGGAGACCGACCAGCGCATCTTCTCCAGGCCGCCCTCGTACATCAGGTCCACGATCAGCTTCAGCTCGTGGAGGCACTCGAAGTACGCGATCTCGGGCTGGTAGCCGGCCTCGACGAGGGTCTCGAAGCCCGCCTTGACCAGGGCCGAGGCGCCACCGCAGAGGACCGCCTGCTCGCCGAAGAGGTCGGTCTCGGTCTCCTCGGTGAAGGTGGTCTTGATGACGCCGGCGCGGGTGCCGCCGATGCCCTTGGCGTAGGAGAGCGCGAGCTCGAACGCCTTGCCCGTCGCGTCCTGCTCGACACCCGCGATGCACGGGACGCCGCGGCCCTCTTCGTACTGGCGGCGGACCAGGTGGCCCGGGCCCTTCGGGGCGACCAGGGCGACGTCGACGTTGGCCGGCGGCTTGATGAAGCCGTAGCGGATGTTGAGGCCGTGACCGAAGAAGAGCGCGTCGCCGTCCTTGAGGTTGTCCTTGATGGACTCCTCGTAGACCTTGGCCTGGAGCGGGTCCGGGACCAGGATCATGATGACGTCGGCCTCGGCGGACGCCTCGGCGACGGAGACGACCCGCAGGCCCTCCTCCTCGGCCTTGGCCTTCGACTTGGAGCCCTCGTGCAGGCCGACGCGCACGTCGACGCCGGAGTCGCGCAGCGACAGCGCGTGGGCGTGACCCTGGCTGCCGTATCCGATGACCGCGACCTTGCGGCCCTGGATGATCGAGAGGTCGGCGTCGTCGTTGTAGAACAGCTCGGCAGCCACTTGGGATATCTCCTTGGTTCTGTGGATTGCCCACACAGTACGTCCGGTGGGCGGAGGAAAGCGCGTCGGTCTCGCCATGCGGTCCCACCGGGGCGGGACCGCAGGGCGAGGGGTGCTCACGCGGAGCGGTCGAGGGCCCGCAGGGAGCGGTCCGTGATGGAGCGGGCACCACGCCCTATGGCGATGGTGCCGGACTGCACCAGCTCCTTGATGCCGAAGGGCTCCAGCATCTTGAGCATCGCCTCCAGCTTGTCGGCGCCGCCGGTGGCCTCGATCGTGACGGCCTCCGGGGAGACGTCCACGGTCTTGGCGCGGAACAGCTGGACGATCTCGACGATCTTGGAACGGGACTCGTTGTCGGCCCGCACCTTCACCAGAACGAGTTCACGCTGAACGGCGGCCGCGGGCTCCAGCTCGACGATCTTCAGAACGTTGACCAGCTTGTTGAGCTGCTTGGTGACCTGCTCCAGCGGCAGCTCGTCGATGACGTTCACGACGATGGTGATGCGGGAGATCTCGGGGTGCTCCGTGGTGCCCACCGCGAGGGAGTCGATGTTGAAGCCGCGGCGGGAGAACAGCGCGGTGATCCTGGCGAGGACACCGGGCTTGTTCTCCACCAGGACGGAGAGCGTGTGCTTGGACATGTCGCTTCGTTCCTTCTCTCGGTCCTGCGCCTCAGTCTTCCTGGCCGTCGCTGAAGTCCGGGCGGACATCGCGGGCGGCCAGGATCTCGTCGTTGGAGGTGCCGGCCGCGACCATCGGCCACACCATGGCGTCCTCGTGGACGATGAAGTCCACGACCACCGGGCGGTCGTTGATCGAGTTGGCCTTGGCGATGACCGCGTCCAGCTCGTCCGGGCTCTCGCAGCGCAGGCCCACGCAGCCCATGGCCTCGGAGAGCTTGACGAAGTCCGGGACGCGGGTGCCGCGGTTGACCGTCGAGCCGACGCCCACCGTCGAGCCGCTGTTGGAGTTGGTCTCACCGGCGTGCAGCACGGTGTTGGAGAACCGCTCGCCGTAGAAGAGGTTCTGCCACTGGCGGACCATGCCCAGGGCGCCGTTGTTGATGATGGCGACCTTGATCGGGATGTTGTTGAGCGCGCAGGTGACCAGCTCCTGGTTGGTCATCTGGAAGCAGCCGTCACCGTCGACCGCCCAGACGGTCGCGCCGGGGACGCCGGCCTTGGCGCCCATCGCGGCGGGCACCGCGTACCCCATGGTCCCGGCGCCGCCGGAGTTGAACCACGTGTTGGGCTTCTCGTACTTGATGAACTGCGCGGCCCACATCTGGTGCTGGCCGACGCCGGCCGCGAACAGGGTGCCCTCGGGCGCCAGCTGGCCGATCCGCTCGATGACCTGCTGCGGGGAGAGGCTGCCGTCGTCCGGGAGGTCGTAGCCCAGCGGGTAGGTCTCGCGCCAGCGGTTGAGGTCCTTCCACCAGTCGGCGTAGTCGCCCTTGTGGCCGGCCTCGTGGTCCGCCTGGACCGCGACGATCAGGTCGGCGAGGACCTCGCGGGCGTCGCCGACGATCGGCACGTCCGCGGCGCGGTTCTTGCCGATCTCGGCGGGGTCGATGTCGGCGTGCACGATCTTCGCGCCCGGGGCGAAGGTGTCCAGGCGGCCGGTGACCCGGTCGTCGAAGCGGGCGCCGAGCGCGATCAGCAGGTCGGACTTCTGCAGGGCGGTGACCGCGGTGACGTCGCCGTGCATGCCGGGCATGCCGACGTGCTGCGGGTGGCTGTCGGGGAACGAGCCGAGCGCCATCAGCGTGGTGACGACCGGGGCGCCGGTCAGCTCGGCCAGGATCCGCAGCTCGGCGGTGGCGCGGGCCTTCATGACGCCGCCGCCGACGTACAGCACCGGGCGCTTGGCCTCGTTGATCAGCCGGGCGGCCTCGCGGATCTGCTTGGCGTGCGGCTTGGTCACCGGGCGGTAGCCGGGCAGGTCGGTCTGCGGGGGCCAGGAGAAGGTCGTCTGGTTCTGCAGCGCGTCCTTGGCGATGTCGACCAGGACCGGGCCCGGACGGCCGGTGGCGGCGATGTGGAACGCCTCGGCGATGGTCCGCGGGATGTCCTCGGCCCGGGTCACCAGGAAGTTGTGCTTGGTGATCGGCATCGTGATGCCGCAGATGTCCGCCTCCTGGAAGGCGTCGGTGCCGATCGCCTTGGAGGCGACCTGGCCGGTGATCGCGACCAGCGGGACGGAGTCCATGTGGGCGTCGGCGATCGGGGTCACGAGGTTGGTGGCGCCCGGGCCGGAGGTGGCCATGCAGACGCCGACCCGGCCGGTGGCCTGCGCGTAGCCGGTGGCGGCGTGGCCGGCACCCTGCTCGTGGCGGACCAGGATGTGGCGGACCTTGACGGAGTCCATCAGCGGGTCGTAGGCCGGCAGGATCGCACCGCCAGGGATACCGAATACGGTGTCGGCGCCGACCGCCTCGAGCGAGCGGATGAGGGACTGCGCGCCCGTCATGCGCTCTGGGGTGGTGGGCTGCTGTCCCCCGCTGCGGGCCCGCGCTTGCGGATGGGGGGCCCCGGTGGCCTGCTCGGTCATCTGCGTTCTCTTCTCTCGAAGATGAGTTTCTTCTGGGTGCCAGGCAACAAAAAACCCCTCGTGCCGGCAGGCAAGCGAGGGGAGCGCGTCGGTGCGTATTCCAAGGCGGTGGTGGGCCTCGGTCAGCCGACGCGCTTTCCAAGTACGAGAATTCGGGTGCGCATGGACACGACCCTCCCCCTGGACCCCTGGGAGTGTCAAGCGGGTGGGACGGGCGTCTCAGCATTTGAGCGAAGGGTGTCACCCGAACCGGTGTTTCCGTTGTGCCGCACGGGGAGCGGGCCGCCGGTCAGAGCGACGGAACCGTGCGGTACGGGGTAGCCGCCGCGGGCCAGCGAGCCCCGCAGCCGGTGCTCGTCGAGCGGGCCGGAGAAGGCCATGCCCTGGCCGTGCGTACAGCCCATGGCGCGCAGCGCGACGACCTGCTCGGGCCGGTCCACCCCGTCGGCCACGGTGCGGATGCCCAGGTCCTCGGCGATGCGCAGCATGCCCGAGGTGATCTTGTGCAGCCGGGCGGACTCCACGATGCCCTCCACGAAGCTGCGGTCGATCTTGAGCAGGTCCACCGGGAGGCGGCGCAGCGCGGTCATGGCCGCGTAGCCGGTGCCGAAGCCGTCCAGCGCGATCTGGACACCGAGGCGGCGCAGGCTCGACAGCCTGCGCTCCAGCTCCTCCAGGGAGATCCGCGGGTCGTTGTCGGTCAGCTCCAGCACCAGGCCGCCGGTGGGCAGCTCATGGCGGTTCAGCAGCGTCTCGATGCTGCCGGGCGGCAGGTCCCGGTGCATCAGCCGGCGGACGGACATCCGGACGGCCACCGGCACGGCATGGCCGGATCCGTGCCGCAGCGCGGCCTGCTCGACCGCTTCCTGCAGCAGCCAGCGGCTCAGCTCCGCGGTGCGGTCGGTGTCCTCCGCCACCCGCAGGAACTCGGCGGGGGTGAAGAGGATGCCCTGCGCGGACCGCCAGCGGGCCTGCGCCTCGACGGCGGCCACCCGCCCGGTCCGCAGCTCGACCACCGGCTGGTGCAGGAGGGTGAACTCCCCGTCGTGCAGCGCGTTGCGCAGCCGGGTGGCCAGTTCGGCCCTGCGCACCACGTCGGCCTGCATCTGGGGCGCGTACATCTCGACCCGGCCCTTGCCCGCCTGTTTCGCGCGGTACATCGCCAGGTCCGCGTTGCGCATGAGCTCACTGGGGGTGATCCCCGGCTCGGCGAACGCGACGCCGATGCTGGCCGCGACCCGGACCTCGCCGGACTCCACGCGGTACGGCTGGGAGAGCGCGGAGCGCAGCCGGTCGGCGATCTCGTGGATCTGGTACTCGCGCAGCCGCCGGTCGGCACTCCCGCCACAGATGAGGGCGGCGAACTCGTCGCCGCCCAACCGTGCCGCCGTGTCGCCGGAGCGAACCGACTCCTGGAGCCGCCGGGCCGCCTGGACGAGCAACTCGTCGCCGGCCTGGTGGCCGACCGTATCGTTGACCGCTTTGAATCCGTCGAGGTCGACGAAGAGCACCGCCGCCTCGCCGTCGCCGCTGCGGCGGCCGCCCAGCGCCCGGCTCACCCGCTCGGTGAACAGGGCGCGGTTGGGCAGGTCGGTGAGCGGGTCGTGCGAGGCGTTGTGCTGGAGCTGGGCCTGAAGGCGCACCCGTTCGGTCACGTCGCGGCTGTTGAAGATCAGCCCGCCCTGGTAGCGGTTGACGCTGGACTCCACGTTGAGCCAGCCGCCGCCCTCCCGGCCGCGGCCGGCGCGGATCCGGCACTCGATGCGCGTAGCGGGCTCCGCGGCGGGCGAGGCGGCGAGAAACCTGCGGACCTCGTGCACCACCCGCCCCAGGTCCTCGGGGTGGATGTGCGAGGCGAACTCGGTGCCCACCATCTCCCCCGCGTCCCGCCCGTAGACGCCGCGGGCGGCGGGGCTCACGTAGCGCAGCACGCCGGTGGGCGCGGCGATCATGATGACGTCGCTGGAGCCCTGGACCAGGGAGCGGAAGTGGTTCTCCTTCTGGGCCAGCTCCTGGGTGAGGGCGATGTTGTCGAGCAGCATGATGCCCTGCCGGACGACGAGCGCGAGGACGACGGTGCAGCCGGTGAGGAGCACCACGTGGTCGGTCTTCCGGCCGTCGATCACGTTGTACAGGATGCCGAGCGTGCAGATGCCCGCCGCGAGGTACGGGACGAGCGCGGCCAGCGAGCCCGCGACCTTGCGGCTGGGGTGCGCCTGCGCCGGGTCCATCCGGGCGGCGTCCCGCCGCCCCGCCCAGGGGGCGTAGGCGAGGAGCATGGAGCCGGCGAACCACCCGGCGTCCAGGATGTGGCCGGACTGGTAGTGCTCGCGCCAGAGCGGGGAGCGGAAGAGCGCGTCGCACAGCACGGTCAGGGCGAGGGCGGCGATGGCGGTGTTGACCGCGACCCGGTTCGCCGGGGAGCGCCGGAAGTGCAGTGCGAGCACCATGCTGGCGAGCGCGATGTCGAGCAGCGGGTAGGCGAGGCGGAGGGCGGCCTGGGCGGCGCTGAGCCCCCGCAGGCTCGCGTCGTTCGCCAGCGCCAGGCTCCAGGCCAGGGTGAGCAGCGAGCCGCCGACGAGCCACGCGTCCAGCCCCAGGCAGACCCAGCCGGCCCGGGTCACCGGGCGCTTGGCGAGCATCAGCAGGCCGATGATGGCCGGTGGGGCGAAGAGCAGGAAGAAGAAGTCGGCGATCGACGTCTTCGGCAGTGCTCCGTCCAGCACCACCTCGTACCAGCCCCAGGTGCCGTTGCCGAGCGCCACCATGGCGGAGGAGCCGGCGAACAGGAACCAGGTGGGCCGCTGCCGGCCCCGGAGGGTCCGGGCGTAGACGAACGTGGAGACGCCGGCCGCCGCCGCGGCGGCCGCGAGCCCGAAGTCGCCCATGATGTCGGCGAGCCAGGTCGATCCCCAGCCCACCGCCGCGCCGGTCGCGTAACCGCCGCAGAGGGCGGCGACCAGGAGTTGGGGCACGAGCCCGGCCCGGCCGGTGTGGGCGGGCGGCTGAGTGATCACCGCCCCGGTCGAACTCACCGCGGGGCCCCGGATCGCTGTCGCGGTGCCCGGTGGTACCGCGTCAGGACGTCTCGCCATTGGCCGTGCATCACCCGTCGACCCCCCTTGCTTGCTGACCTTTCGCGCGCCGCCGTGCACCCGTGGGCAACCGCTGGGCGTCCGTGACGCGTCCCCCGATCGGGACGATACACCAGACTCGTCACTCAGGGACATAGTTCCTCTACACAGCGTAACCGCAGGGGAGATCACCGCCACGCAGTGCAGTCACGGGCCGCCGCACGCCCTCCACCTGCGACGTCAGGTCGTGGTGACCACGTTGTTGAGCGGCTCCCCTGTGGCGAAGCGGAACAACTGCGCGCGCAGCAGCCGCTCGGCCCTCGGCAGGAACGCGGACGTGCTGCCGCCGACGTGTGGGCTGATGAGGAGGTTCGGCGCGTGCCAGAGCGGGTGTCCGGCGGGCAGCGGTTCGGGGTCCGTGACGTCGACCGCCGCGCGCAGCCGTCCGGACTCCAGTTCGGCCAGCAGCGCTTTGGTGTCGACCACGGGCCCGCGCGCGACGTTCACCAGCAGCGCGCCGTCCTTCATCCAGGACAGGAACTCCGCTCCCGCGAGCCCCCTGGTCGCCTCCGTGAGCGGGGTGGAGAGCACCACCACGTCGGCCTGGGGCAGCAGTTCCGGCAGTTCGGCCAGGGAGTGCACCGGGCCGCGCGGGGAGGGGCGCGCGCTGCGGGCCACCCGCACCACGTCGCACTCGAACGGCGCCAGCCGGTCCTCGATCGCGCTGCCGATCGCGCCGTAACCGACGATCAGCACGCTCTTGTCGGCGAGCGCGGGGTAGAAGCCGTCGTGCCACTCCTCCGCGTCCTGGCCGCGCACGAAGCGCGGGATGCCGCGCAGCGAGGCGAGGACGAGCGCGAGGGTGAGTTCCGCGGTGCTCGCCTCGTGCACGCCGCGGGCGTTGCACAGGCGGACGCCGGGCGGCAGGTGCCCGAGGTGCCCGGCGACCTGGTCGGTGCCCGCGCTCAGGGTCTGCACGACGCGCAGCCCGGACATCAGCGGCAGCGGGCGGCGGGCGACCTCTGCGCCCTTCATGTACGGCACGACGTAGAAGGCGGCGGTCGACGGATCCGCCGGATACTCGTCGGCGCCGTCCCAGAAGACGTAGTCCAACTCCGCGGGCAGCGGGCCGATCTGCTCGGACGCGATGGGCAGCCAGACCTGGGGCCGCGGGTTCAGCAACGTGTCAGCCATGGTCAGGAGGCTATGCGACGCACTGTCCGAGGGGGACGTTACCTTGGTCCACGCCCCTGTCGGGGCGTTGTGAGGAGGGCAGGCCAGGTGGAGCGCAGGACAATCGGTGCAGCAGCTCTCGAAGTGGGCGCCGTGGGCCTGGGGTGCATGCCCATGAGCTGGGCGTACAGCGCTTCGCGGCAGGACGGCGAGAAGTCCCTCCGAGCGGTGCACGCGGCGCTGGACAGCGGCACGTCGCTGCTGGACACCGCCGACATGTACGGCCCGTTCACCAACGAGCTGCTGGTCGGGCGGGTGCTGCGGGAGCGCCGCCGGGACGTGTTCGTCTCCACCAAGTGCGGTCTGCTGGTGGGCGAGCAGCACATCGTGGCCAACGGGCGGCCCGGCTACGTCAAGCGGGCCTGCGACGCGTCGCTGCGGCGGCTGCAGACCGACGTCATCGACCTGTACCAGCTGCACCGGATCGACGCGGAGGTCCCCGTCGAGGAGACCTGGGGCGCGATGGCGGAGCTGGTGGCGGCGGGCAAGGTGCGCTCGCTCGGCTTCTGCGCGGTCGGAGCGCGCGGCAACCGGCGGACGAACAAGGGGGGCGCGCGCAGCGCATCCGCAGAAGGGTGGCGGCGGGCGACGGGCGGGCGGATGCATGAGGAGACGATCCGGCAGCTGGTGCGCGCGCAGCAGGTATTCCCGGTGAGCTGCGTGCAGGCGGAGCTGTCGGTGTGGTCCACCGAGGCGCTGGAGGCGCTGCTGCCGTGGTGCGCCGCGCGCGGTGTCGGGTTCATGGCGGCGATGCCGCTCGGCAACGGCTTCCTGACCGGCACCCTCACCCCGGGGCAGGGCTTCGAGCCGGACGACCTGCGGGCCCGTCATCCGCGCTTCACCGCCGAGATGATGGCCGCCAACCAGCCCATCGTGGCGGGCCTGCGGCGGATAGCGGAACGGCACGGCGCGACCCCGGCGCAGGTGGCGCTGGCCTGGATACTCGGCCAGGGGCCCGCCGTGGTCCCGGTGCCGGGCACGAAGACGGAGCGCTGGGCGGCGGAGA
This sequence comes from Streptomyces sp. NPDC006733, assembly GCF_040636125.1. Classification (NCBI taxonomy): domain Bacteria; kingdom Bacillati; phylum Actinomycetota; class Actinomycetes; order Kitasatosporales; family Streptomycetaceae; genus Streptomyces; species Streptomyces sp. NPDC006733. The sequence continues at coordinate 20,134 of NZ_JBEYJD010000047.1, forward strand.
ACGCCGGGGCGGCCGCGCTGCGCCTGGAGCCGGCGGACTTCGCGGAGATCGCCGGGCTGCCCGCCGTACGGGGCTCCTGGGACTGACCGGCCGTGCGGCCCGCTTCCGGGATCCGGGCGGAAGGGAGGGCAGGGCGGCCGGGTGGAGTGCGTGCGGGGCCCGGGGGACGACGCCATGGGCGGGCGGAACGCCCGTGGGGGCGCGCGGGACGGGCTTTCGCGGGGGCTGCCGTACCGGGGTCTCCGGGCGCCGGCGCGGCCCGTGGCGGGCGGCAGAAGCGTGAAGAGTCGCGCGCCGCGAGGGCGTTGTGTGCTGCAATTTCCCGGGGGTCGTCCCCGAGTCCCAGGCAGGCATCGCGGGGCGCAGCCCGGTGATGCCGCAGCGGGACACCACGAGGGAGGACCCACCGTGCGCCGCCGTACCGCCACCGCGACCACCACCACCGCCGTGACCGCCGTGCTCGCCGCCGCCGCGCTGCTGGCGGGCTGCTCGTCGCCCGACGGCGGGGTCCCGGACCCGCCGGCCACCAAGCCGCCGGCCACGTCGTCCGCCGCGGTCACCCCCAGCGCGACCACCGAGTCCCCGGCCTCCGCGTCCGCCGCTCCCGCGACCGGGACCGCGACGGTCACCGGGACGGTCGCCACCGGCCTCACCACGCCGTGGGGCGTGGCCGAACTCCCGGACGGGGCGCTGCTGATCGCCTCCCGGGACAGCGGGAAGATCCTCAGGACCGACCCGGCGACCGGGAAGACCGTCGAGGTCGGCTCGGTGCCGGGGGTGGCCGGCGGCACGCCGGGCGGTGAGGGCGGCCTGCTCGGGCTCGCGATCTCCCCGTCGTTCGGCTCCGACCGCCTGGTGTACGCGTACTTCACCACCGCCGACGACAACCGCATCGCGCGCATGCTCTACGACCCGTCGCGGCCGGTGGGCCAGCAGTTGGGGGCGCCCGACACGATCCTGCGCGGCATCCCCAGCGGCACCAACCACAACGGCGGCCGGATCGCCTTCGGCCCCGACAAGATGCTCTACGCCGGGACGGGCGAGAGCGGGAACCGGCCGCTGGCGCAGGACAGGACATCGCTGGGCGGGAAGATCCTGCGGATGACCCCGGACGGTCAGCCCGCGCACGGCAACCCGGAGGCCGACTCCGTCGTCTACTCGTACGGCCACCGCAACGTCCAGGGCCTGGCCTGGGACGCGCAGGGTCGGCTGTGGGCGGCCGAGTTCGGGCAGAACACCTGGGACGAGCTGAACCTGATCGAGCCGGGGAAGAACTACGGCTGGCCGGTCGTCGAGGGCCAGGCGCACCGGGCCGGGTACGTCGACCCGGTCGCGCAGTGGCACACCGACGAGGCCTCCCCCAGCGGCATCGCCTACGCCGCCGGGTGCATCTGGATGGCGTCGCTGAAGGGCGAGCGGCTGTGGCGCGTCCCGCTGGACGGCACGAAGGCCGCCGCGGCCCCGCAGCCGTTCTTCGCGAAGACCTACGGGCGGCTGCGCACCGTGGTCACGCTGGACGACGGCACCCTGCTGCTGACCACCAGCAACACGGACGGCCGGGGCACCCCGCAGCCCGGCGACGACCGCGTCCTGCGGCTGACGGTGAGCTGAGCGGCAGAGCGGGCTGAGCGGGCCCCCGGGCGGCCGTCACACGGACGGCACGGTGAACAGCCGCAGCCGGTGCGCGAGCGCCGCCGCCTCGCCGCGGCCGGAGACGTTGAGCTTGGCCAGGATGTTCGAGACGTGCACGCTCGCCGTCTTCGGCGAGATGAACAGCTCCTCGGCTATCTGCCGGTTCGTCCGGCCGTCGGTGACCAGCCGCAGCACCTCGCGCTCCCGCGACGTCAGCCCCAGCGCCTCGGCGGGGTCGGCGGGCTCCTCCGGGACGGGGTGCGGCCGCGCGCCCTCCGGGCCCTGCGGTCCGAGCAGCGGGAGCCGGGCGCGCTGGGCGAGCAGCGCGATCTCGTCGGCGAGCGGGCGGGCGCCGAGCGCTTCGGCGGTGGCGTGGGCGAGGACGAGGAGCGCGCCGGCCTCCTCGCGGCTCGCCCTGGCCTCCCGCGCCTCCCCGGTCTCGTGCCCGGTGGCCAGCAGCGCCTCCGCCCGGCGGTACCGGCTCTGCGCCAGTTCGTACGGGCGCTCGATCCGTTCGAAGGCGCGGACCACCGCCGCCCACCGCTCGGGCGCGGCCAGGCCCTCGGCGCGTGCCAGCTCCGCCTCGACGAGCAGGGCGTACGCCTCCCAGACCGGCGCGAGCCGGGGCAGCGCGGACGCGGCCTTGCGGATGCGCCGCAGGTGGTCGGTGCGCTCCTGGTCGTCGACGGTCATCCAGGGCCCGTCCGCCTCGGCGGCGGCGCCGGCGGCCAGCAGCGGCCACCAGTAGCGCGAGGTGCCGGGCACGAAGCCCGCGTCGAAGGCGTCGGACAGGGTCGCCCGCGCCTCGTCGAAACGGCCGCGCCGGGCGGCGAGCTCCAGCGTCAGCGTCCGGATGGGGATCAGGTGCTGCGGCTGGGTGTCGTGCACGAAGCCGTCCCGCGCGTCCCGCGCGTGCTCCTCCGCCTCCGTGTTCCGCCCGCGGCGCAGCGCGAGGAAGCCCAGGTACATCGACTGGCCGGCGGCGGCCATCCGCCCCGCCACGTTGCGGCGGGACCACTGGACGGCCTCCTCGCAGCGCTCCCACAGCCCGAGGAAGAACAGCGACTCGCCCTCGTTGCCGCGCAGGTAGGCGCGCACGCTGCGGGTGGCGATCTCGCGGACGCTCTCGATGCCCTCGGCCGAGACGGCGAGGGCGTCGCGGGAGCGGCCCACGCCCTCCAGGACCGAGGCCAGGTTGCCGTGGGCGCGGCCGATGAGTCCGGGCAGCCCCAGCTCGCGCGCCTCGCGGCAGACGTCCTCGGCCAGGGCCAGCCCGGCTTCGACGTCCCCGGAGTCGGCGAGGAGCAGCCCGAGGGTCAGCCGGGCGTTCAGCTCCGTCTCGCGCGCGCCGACCAGGCGGGCCAGGTCCACGGCCCGCTCCGCCGTGACGATGGCCTCCTCACCGGACTTGTGGATCATCATCCAGGCGGCGGCGAAGGCGAGGACGTCCGCGTGGACGGCGGACGGCGGCAGGCCGCGCAGGAGTTCCTGGGCGCGGGACACGTCCTCCCAGCCGTCGCCGCGCCCCAGGTCCTGGACGAGCCGGGAGCGCTGGGCGCGGAACCAGGCGGCGCGCAGCGCGTCCTCCGCCTCGTCCACCAGCCGCAGCGCGCGCTTGGCCACCGCGAAGGCGCGTTCGGGCTCGCCGCTCAGCCGGGCGGCGACCGTGACCTCGGCCAGCAGGTCCAGGAAGCGCAGCGGGGAGTCGGGGTGGCAGCCGCAGGGCGGGTAGACCTCGGCGTAGTCCGCGGGTCGCAGCTCGGCGCGGACCTCCCCGGGGGTGTCCTCCCACAACTCCAGCGCCCGTTCCAGCAGCCGGTGCTGCTCGGCGTAGGCGTGGCGGCGGCGGGCCTCGACGGAGGCGCGCAGCACGGCGGGCAGCGCCTTGGCCGGGTCGTGCGCGTAGTACCAGTAGCTGGCCAGCCGGGCGGCCCGCTCGTCGTCGCGGACCAGGCCGGGGCCGGCCTCCAGGGCCTGCGCGTACCGGCGGTTGATGCGGCTGCGCTCACCGGGCAGCAGGTCGTCGCTGACCGCCTCGCGCACCAGGGAGTGCCGGAAGCGGTAGCCGTCGCCGTCCTCGGAGGGCAGCAGGATGTTGGCGCCGACGCAGGTGCGCAGCGCCTCAATGAGCTCGTCCTCGCCGAGCCCGGACACGGCGGCGAGCAGCGGGTACTCCACGGTGGTGCCGCCCTCGGCCACGATCCGCGCGGCGCGCTGGGCGTCCTCCGACAGCGATTCGAGCCGGACCAGCAGCAGGTCGCGCAGCGAGTCGCTCAGGCCGGAGTTGCAGCCCTGCTGGATGCTGACCGCCAGCTCCTCCACGAAGAACGGGTTGCCGTCGGAGCGCTCGAAGACCCGGTCCACCATGCCGCCCTCGGGCTCGGCGGCCAGGATGCCGGTGATCTGGCTGCGGACCTCCGCGCGGCTGAACCGCGGCAGCTCGATCCGTTCGACCGTGCGCAGCCGGTCCAGCTCGGCGAGGAAGGGGCGCAGCGGGTGCCGGCGGTGGATGTCGTCGGACCGGTAGGTGGCCACGATCACGAGCCGGCCGCGGTGCAGCGACCGGAAGAGGTAGGCGAGCAGCTCGCGGGTGGAGCGGTCCCCCCAGTGCAGGTCCTCCAGGACGAGGACGACGGTGCGGTCCGCCGCCAGCCGCTCCAGCAGCCGGGCGGTGAGCTCGAAGAGCCGCACCCGGCCGTCGTCGTCCTGCGAGTCGCGCCCCTCGCGGGCCGGCGCGTGGTGCTCGCCCAGCTCCGGCAGCAGCCGGGACAGCTCCCCCGCCTGGTTGCCGGCCGCGGCCGTCAGCTCGTCGCCGAGCTGCCGGTACAGCGAGCGCAGCGCCGTGGAGACCGGCGCGAAGGGCAGGCCGTCCGCGCCGATCTCCACACAGCCGCCGACGGCCGTGACGGCGCCCGCCGCGGCGGCGGCCGCGAGGAACTCCTCGCCGAGGCGGGTCTTGCCGACGCCGGCCTCGCCGCTGACGACCAGGCCCTGCGGCTCGCCCGCACGGGCGCGGGCGAGCGCGGCGGCGAGGCGCGTCATCTCACTGTCGCGGCCGACGAAGACGGGGCTGACGGACTGGGTCTGCACGGTGCTGAGCATCCCACGGCGGTCCGACAGCGCAGTAACGGTTATCACCTAGGACGCCGCGTGGTGCCGTACGCCGCGCAGTGCCCGGCCCACCCGGCCGGTATCCGCGGCCACCCGGACGGTGTCCGTGCTCACCCGCCCCTCGCGGCGTGCCGCGCGCCGCGCCCGGCGCTCGTCGCGGCGCACCGCGACGAGGGCGCGGGCCTGGTCCGCCTGCCGGGCCTGGCGCTGGAGTTCGGTGGCGCGGACCCGGTGCAGTTCGAGCTCGTACATGGTGTGCTCCCCGTGGGTTGGCTGCTTGTTCCTTCTGCGACAAGCTTCGTCTCCCAGGGGGGTGCGCCACATCGGGCAGCTGCCCGAACTCCGGCGGTCCGGGGTCCTTAGGACCGGTGCCGGGCGGGCGCGGGGGGCCTTAGTCCGCGGCGGGCGGCAGGAAGTACTGGCGTAGTACTGACGTAGCGGCCCCGGATCAGGACGCCGACGTGGCCGGGAGCAGCGGCAGGTCCGTGAAGACGTCGAACCACATCACGCCGGCGATCAGCAGGCCGAGCACGCCGAGGATGAGGCCGCCCCAGGCGAGCGGCTGGCTCCAGTGGTTCCCGGCCGTCGCGGGCCGGCCGGGACGGAACAGGACGGCGGCCGCGACCAGGATCGCGACCACGGCGAAGATGCCGTTGAAGAGGGCGACGGTGTGCCACGGGGTGCCGTACGCGGCGGCGAGCTGGGCGTGCGGGGTGCCGCCGGAGGACTTGATGTTGCCGATCAGCTGCTCACGGTCCTGCATGAGGTCGCCGATCCAGGTGCCGGTGAGCGACGACAGGCCGAGTCCGACCGCGACGACCGATCCCGCGGCGGCCGCGACCCCGGTCGCCGCCCGGTTCCGGGCCGGCCCCCCGTCGGGGCCGTCCCCTTCCGTTCCGTCGTCCTCGAAGCCGTCCTCGTCCCGGGTCTCCGGGTCGGCCACGACCTGCGCGGGTACGTCCGGGGTCTCCGTCTCCCGGTCGGTGGGGGTCTTGTCCGGTGCGTCGGTCTTGGTGGTGTCCATGGGACGAAACCGTAGGTTCCGTTTCTGAGAGGAGCCTGAGAGTCCACAGCGTGCCATCTCTCTGTTACGGCCCGGCAACTGCGCTTGACCCGCCCGAGCCGGGAGCGGCAACCTGAACTCCCCCTGGCCGCGCTGATATCCGCGGGACTCCAGGGTTCGAGGGGGAGGAAGAAACACCACGTGGACACCGGTCTGTACATCGGCCCTGACGGCGCACCCGACCGTTACCGCCTGCTGCGATCCATCGGGCGCGGAGGCGAGGCCGTGCTCTACCTCGCCGAGATCGAACTCGGCGGTGGCACCGAACCCGTCGTCGTCAAGGTGCTCGATTCGAAGACGACCCTGTCGCAGGAGCAGTTCGACCGGATCAGCTCCAAGTGGCGTGAGCAGGCGGAGCTGTTGCGCTTCGTCAACCGCCTCGGCGTGGTCGGCATCCGCGAGCACTTCGAGGGCCCGTCCGCGCACCGCAAGGGAGAGGCCGCGCCGGATGCGGTGGGCCGTGCCCTGTACCTGGTCATGAACCACGTGGAGGGCCTCGACCTGCGCGACTGGCGCGCCGAGCGCGCCCTGGACACCCCCGCGGAACGCCGTGAGGCGGTGCGCTGCCTGGAGCAGCTCGCCGATGTCCTGGACTGGCTGCACACGGGCTCGGCCACCCCCTCCGGCCGCTCGGTCGTGCACGGCGACCTCTCACCCGGCAACGTCATGATCGACGCCAACGGCCAGGCCACCCTGGTCGACTTCGGGCTGAGCAAGCTGACCGCGGACCACCAGACGGCCGAGGTCTGGTTCACCCCCGGGTTCGCCGCGCCGGAGGTCTTCGACGGCAAGCGCAGCTCGGCCACCGACCGCTACGCGTTCGGCGCCCTCGCGTACTTCCTGCTCAGCGGGGAGTCGCCGGCCACCATGCCGGAGCAGATCCGGGAGTCGCTGCTGGCGCTGCCCGAGCTGGAAGGACTGGAGCCGGAGCGGGCCGCCCGGATCGCGGCGATCTTCGCCACGGACCCGGCGAACCGGCCGGAGTCGCTCTCCGCGTGGGTCCGCGAGCTGCGCCCGGCGGTGATCTCGACGACGCGCACTCCGCGGACCTCGGGGCCCAAGGCCGCGGTGCCGGTCGCGGACGCGACCCCGCCACCGCCCGCCCACGCCCCGGCCCCGGTCGTCCCGCCGCTGCCCGACCGGCCGGCGCCCGTCGCGGCGCCGTTCCAGGCGCCCCCGGCGCACACGCCACCGCCCGCGTACGTCCCGGCGCCGCCGGCCGGTGACCCGGTGACGGACACCAGGCCCACGGTGGTGCTGGGGGCCCAGGCGCACCCGCACACGGAGCCGGACGCACCGCACCCGCACTCCCAGCCCGTGTCGCAGGCGCAGTTCCCGCCGCCGTCGCAGCCGCAGTCCCAGGCGCCGGCGGCCGTGTTCCACGAGCAGCCCCGGCCGCCGGACGGCCCCGGCCAGGGCACCGGTCCCGCGACGTCGGCGACCCCGCTGCCGCGCAAGCGCGGCAGGAAGGCCCCGCTGATCCTGGCGGCGGTCCTCGCGGTCGTCCTGATGGCGGCCGGGGCGCTGGTCGCCGTCAAGTTCATGGGCGACGACAAGAAGGACAACGCGGCCGACCCGAAGAGCAGCTCCTCCGTGCGGCAGCAGAGCAGCTCGTCGCCCGCGACGTCGCCTGACCCGACGACGGCCTCGCCGTCCGACGACCCGGCGTCCGCGGAACCGTCCAGCTCGGACTCGGGGTCGGGCAAGCCGACCTCGATCACCGAGGGGGACCACGCGGCGCTCTCCGCCATGGGCCCGGTGGACGGGCCGGAGGCGTTCACCGCGAAGCCGGTGACCATCAACACCAAGCCGTACGCGGACGCGCTGGTCAAGAACGAGTGCTCGACGGCGTTCACCGAGTACAACCTGGACCGGTCCTGGAAGACCCTGACGGTGGTGGTCGGCATCGCCGACGACTCCAAGAACCACCAGGCGAAGGTGACCTTCTTCGCCGACGGCACGCAGCTGGCCGTCAAGACCGTCAGCGTCGGCCACCCGGAGACGCTGAACCTCCCGGTGACCGGAGCGCTGCGCCTGCGCATCGAGTACGACGTGGACCTGGACAAGTCCCTGTCCTGCGAGAGCGAGCCGATCCTCGCCCTGGGAGACCCGACCCTCAGGCGCTGACGGACGGGCTCCGTTCGGCTGCCCGGGGTCCGGGCAGCCGGACGGCGGGCACGGCCGGTCCGGCCGGCGGTTCGATGCTGATCCTGGGCAGCCGGCGGTCCAGCCACCCCGGCAGCCACCAGTTCGCGCCGCCGAGCAGGTGCATCAGCGCGGGCACCAGCAAGGTGCGCAGGACGAACGCGTCCAGCGCGACGGCCGCCGCGAGGCCGATGCCGAACATCGCGATGACGCGGTCGCCGCTGAGCACGAAGGCCAGGAAGACCGCGATCATGATGACCGCGGCCGAGTTGATCACCCGGCTGGTCTCCGCGAGCCCGACCCGTACCGCCCGCCGGTTGTCCCGGGTCTCCAGCCACTCCTCGTACATCCGGCTCACCAGGAAGACCTGGTAGTCCATGGAGAGCCCGAAGAGCACCGAGACCATGATCACCGGAAGGAACGGCTCGATCGGGCCTGCCGCCCCCAGGCCCAGGTACTCGCTCCCCCAGCCCCACTGGAAGATCGCCACGACGATCCCGAAGGACGAAGCGACCGCGGCCACGTTCATCGCCGCCGCCTTCAGCGGGATGCCGATCGACCGGAACGCCAGGAGCAGCAGCAGGCAGCCCAGGCCGATGACGACCCCGACGAACAGCGGCAGCTTGCCGACGATGACGGACGCGAAGTCGTCGTAGCTCGCGGTCGGGCCGCCCACGTACACCTGCAGCGAGGTGCCGTCCTCGGCCTGCGGCAGCACGTCGCCGCGCAGCCGGTCCACCAGCTCGGAGGTGTCCCGGGACTGCGGCGCCGTGTCCGGCACGACGGTGATCACGCCGGTGTCGCCGCTGACGGTCGCCGGGGTCACCGAGGCGACGCCCGGGGTGGCGCGCAGGGTCTGCGGCAGCTCGTCCAAGGCCAGCCGGGCGTCGGCGCCCCGGACCTCGGCGACCAGGGTCAGCGGCCCGTTGGTGCCGGGCCCGAAACCGTCCGCGAGCAGGTCGTAGGCCTGCCGGGTGGTGCTGGCGGCCGGGTTGTTGCCCTGGTCCGAGGTGCCGAGGTGCAGCGAGAGCGTGGGCAGCGCCAGGACGAGCATGACGGCGGCGGCCAGGCTGCCGAGCAGCTTGGGATGGCGTTCGACGAAGGCGGACCAGCGGGCGGCGAGCCCGGTGGGCGTCTCGGGCTGCGGGCCGTGCTCGGTCAGGTGCCGCCGCTCCCGGCGGCTGAGCGCCTTCATGCCGATCATCGACAGCAGGGCCGGCAGCAGCGTGATGGAGGCGGCCACCGTCAGCACGACGGTGAGCGCCGCCGCGACGGCGACGCCGTTGAGGAAGCTGAGCCGCAGGATGAGCATGCCGAGCAGCGCCACGCAGACCGTGCCGCCCGCGAAGACCACCGCGCGGCCGGTCGTGGTGACGGCCTGCTCGGCCGCCTCGCGCACCGGCAGGCCCCGCTTGAGGCCTCTGCGGTGCCGGGTGACGATGAACAGCGCGTAGTCGATGCCCACGCCGAGGCCGATGAGCAGCCCGAGCATCGGCGCGAAGTCGGCCACGGTCATCACGTGGCCGAGCAGCTCGATGCCCAGGTAGGCGGTGCCGACGCCCATCAGCGCGGTCGCGATCGGCAGGCACATGGCGGCGAAGGAGCCGAAGGCCAGGAAGAGCACGACGGCGGCGACGCCGACCCCGATCACCTCGCTGAGGTGGGAGCTGTCGCCCTCGGTGGCCGCGACGGCGATGCCGCCGAGCTCGACCTGCAGCCCGTCGCCCCCGGCGGCCTTCGCGGTGTCCACGACGGCCGCGGCCTGCCCGGCGGGAAGGTCGTCGGCGGCGCTGTCGAAGGTGACGTCGGCGTAGGCGGTCCGGCTGTCGGCGCTGACGTGGCCGGCGCCGTCGGCGGTGTACGGGTTGGTCACGGAGGCGACGCCCGGGAGCTTCGCGATCGCGTCGAGGGTCCTGGTCATCCGCTGCTCGACGCCGTCGGCGCGGACGCTGCCCTTGCCCTCCGTGTGCCAGACGACCGTGTCCGAGTCACCCGCCTGGTGCGGGAACGCCTGCTGCAGCAGGGTGACCGCGCGGCCGGACTCGGTGCCGGGTATCTCGTAGTCGTTCGAGTACGCGGAGCCGGCGAGGGCGGCACCGGCGGTGAGGCCGGCGAGGGCGGTGAGCCACAGCAGGACGACGATGAGGCGACGGCGGAGACACCACCGGGCGAGTGCGGCCATTGCCTGCTTCCCTGGGCATCTCAGGTGGATCTTTCAGGGAATGGCCCTCAAAGAACACTTCGGGTACAGCCGTCCACTCTTGCAGCGAAAAATGATCCTTTGGTGGTTTCGTGCGCTTCCTCACAACGGGAACTCTCACGGGAACTCCCGTGCACCCGCAACGGAAAAGGGCGGCCCCTGACGGGACCGCCCTGCACCGTGCGCTCAGCACCCGACCCTGCGGTCAGCCCTGCACGCCCAGCTTCTCCAGCACCAGCTCCCGGACGCGCTTGGCGTCGGCCTGGCCGCGGGTCAGCTTCATGACCGCGCCGATCAGGGCGCCGGCCGCCGCGAGGTTGCCGCCGCGGATCTTGTCGGCGACGGCGGCGTTGGCCGCGATCGCCTCGTCCACGGCCGCGCCCAGCGCGCCCTCGTCGGAGACGACCTTCAGACCGCGCTTCTCCACGACCTCGTCCGGACCGCCCTCGCCCGCGAGGACGCCCTCGAGGACCTGGCGGGCCAGCTTGTCGTTGAGCGAGCCCTCGGCGACCAGCGCCGTCACCCGGGCGACCTGCGCCGGTGTGACACCGAGGTCGGCCAGCTCCTTGCCCGTCTCGTTGGAGGCGCGGGCCAGCTCGCCCATCCACCACTTGCGGGCCTGGTCGGCCGGGGCGCCCTCGTCGATCGTCGCGGTGATCAGGTCGATCGCGCCCGCGTTGAGCACCGACTGCATCTCGTGGTCGGAGATGCCCCACTCGCTCTTGAGCCGGTCGCGGCGGACCCGCGGCAGCTCCGGAAGGGCGGCCCGCAGTTCCTCGACCCACTCGCGGGCCGGGGCGATCGGGACGAGGTCGGGCTCCGGGAAGTACCGGTAGTCCTCCGCGTTGTCCTTGATGCGGCCGGCCGTCGTGGAGCCGTCCTCCTCGTGGAAGTGCCGGGTCTCCTGCACGATCGTGCCGCCGGAGTTGAGCACCGCCGCGTGCCGCATGATCTCGTAGCGCGCCGCGCGCTCGACCGAACGGAGCGAGTTGACGTTCTTCGTCTCCGAGCGGGTGCCGAACTCCTTGCGGCCGTGCGGGCGCAGCGACAGGTTCACGTCGCAGCGCATCTGGCCCTGCTCCATACGCGCCTCGGACACGCCCAGCGCCTTGATCAGCTCGCGGAGCTCGGCGACGTACGCCTTGGCGACCTCGGGAGCGCGCGCGCCCGCGCCCTCGATCGGCTTGGTGACGATCTCGATGAGCGGGATGCCGGCCCGGTTGTAGTCGAGCAGCGAGTGCGAGGCGCCGTGGATACGGCCCGTCGCGCCGCCGACGTGGAGGGACTTGCCGGTGTCCTCCTCCATGTGGGCGCGCTCGATCTCGACCCGGAAGGTCTCGCCGTCCTCCAGCGCGACGTCCAGATAGCCGTTGAAGGCGATCGGCTCGTCGTACTGCGAGGTCTGGAAGTTCTTCGGCATGTCCGGGTAGAAGTAGTTCTTCCGCGCGAAGCGGCACCAGGTCGCGATCTCGCAGTTCAGCGCGAGACCGATCTTGATGGCCGACTCGATGCCGATCGCGTTGACGACCGGGAGCGAGCCGGGCAGGCCCAGGCAGGTCGGGCACGTCTGGGAGTTGGGCTCGGCGCCGAGGGTGGTCGAGCAGCCGCAGAACATCTTGGTCTCGGTGCCGAGCTCGACGTGGACCTCAAGGCCCATCACCGGGTCGTACACCGACAGGGCGTCCTCGTAGGACTCCAGGTCCGTGACGGTCATTCCAATACCTCTCAGTCCGCCAGGACGTCGTCGTCGGCGAGGCTGCGCAGCTCGCGGACGAGCAGGGCCAGGCCGGTGGCGATGGCGGCCGCGCTGATCACGGCGTCGGCCAGCAGGAGCCGGTCGCTGTCGCCCCTGGCGTTGCGCGCCTGCTTGATGGTGCTCACGGCGCCGAAGAGCGTGGTGCCGATCGAGATGTACATGCCGAGCTTGCTCTTCTTGAAGCCCTTGGCCTTCTTCAACGTGCTCACAGCGCGGGTGCCTCCTCAAGCAGCGGGTGGCCCCATCGTCCGGTGAGCGCGGCCTCGACCGCGGCACCGACCCGGTAGAGCCGGTCGTCGGCCATGGCCGGGGCGATGATCTGCAGCCCGACCGGAAGTCCGTCCTCGGGGGCCAGGCCGCACGGGATCGACATCGCCGCGTTGCCCGCCAGGTTGGACGGGATGGTGCACAGGTCGGCGAGGTACATCGCCATGGGGTCGTCCACGCGCTCGCCGATGGGGAACGCGGTGGTCGGGGTGGTCGGCGAGACCAGCACGTCCACCGTGCCGAACGCGGCCTCGAAGTCGCGCGAGATGAGCGTGCGGACCTTCTGCGCCGAGCCGTAGTACGCGTCGTAGTAGCCGGAGCTGAGCGCGTACGTGCCGAGGATGATGCGGCGCTTGACCTCGTCGCCGAAGCCGGCCTCGCGGGTGAGCGCGGTGACCTCCTCGGCCGACCTCGTGCCGTCGTCGCCGACCCGCAGGCCGTAGCGCATGGCGTCGAAGCGGGCCAGGTTGGACGAGGCCTCGGACGGCGCGATCAGGTAGTACGCGGGCAGCGCCAGCTTGAACGAGGGGCAGGAGATCTCCACGATCTCGGCGCCCAGCTCGCGCAGCAGCTCCACGGACTCGTTGAAGCGCTGCATGACGCCGGCCTGGTAGCCCTCGCCGCCGAACTCCTTGACGACGCCGACGCGCATGCCCCGCACATTGCCGTGGCGGGCCGCCTCGACGACGGACGGGACCGGCGCGTCGATGGACGTCGAGTCCAGCGGGTCGTAGCCGGCGATCGCCTCGTGCAGCAGCGCCGCGTCCAGGACCGTACGGGCGCAGGGCCCGCCCTGGTCGAGGGAGGACGAGAAGGCGACCATGCCGTAGCGGGAGACGCCGCCGTAGGTCGGCTTGACACCGACCGTGCCGGTGACGGCCGCGGGCTGGCGGATCGAGCCGCCGGTGTCGGTGCCGATCGCGAGCGGCGCCTGGTAGCTGGCGAGCGCCGCGGACGAGCCCCCGCCGGAGCCGCCGGGGATCTTGGTGAGGTCCCACGGGTTGCCGGTCGGGCCGTAGGCGCTGTTCTCGGTGGAGGACCCCATGGCGAACTCGTCCATGTTGGTCTTGCCGAGGATGACGATGCCGGCGTCCTTGAGGCGCTTGGTCACCGTCGCGTCGTACGGGGGGATCCAGCCTTCGAGGATCTTGGAGCCGACGGTGGTCGGGATCCCCTTGGTGGTGAAGATGTCCTTCAGCGCGAGCGGGACGCCGGCCAGCGGGCCGAGCTTCTCGCCCTTGGCGCGCCGCTCGTCGACGGCGCGGGCGGCGCCGAGCGCACCCTCGGTGTCGACGTGCAGGAAGGCGTGCACCTTCTCGTCCACGGCGCCGATGCGGTCCAGGTGGGCCTGGGCGACGTCGACGGCGGAGGTCTCGCCGGAGGCGATGGCTGCCGCGGTCTCGGCCGCGGTGAGCCTGGTCAGGTCGGTCATGGTGGTTAGTCCTCCCCCAGGATCTGCGGCACCTTGAAGCGCTGCTGCTCCTGCGCCGGGGCGCCGGAGAGCGCCTCGGCCGCCGTGAGCGACGGCCGGACCTCGTCCGGGCGCATGACATTGGTCAGCGGCAGCGCGTGGGAGGTCGGGGGGACGTCCTCGCCGGCCACCTCGGATACGCGGGCGACCGCGCCGATGATCACGTCGAGCTGCTCGGCGAAGTGGTCGAGCTCTTCGTCCTTCAGCTCAAGACGCGACAGCCGGCCGAGGTGGGCGACCTCCTCGCGTGTGATGCCAGGCATGCAGCGATCCTCTGGGAGTGAGTTCGATGGTTTCGCGCCCAATCCTAGGGGGGCGGACCCCCTGGCGACGAAACGGTTACCGGCGCGCGCGGTCGGCGCGGCCCGGCGGTGGCGGCCGGCGGGCTCCGCCGGACCCGTCCCGCGTCACGGCCTTGCCCGCGTCACGGCCTTGCCGGCGTCACGGCCCGTCCTACGTCACGGCCTGCCCGGACGGCTGGTCCGCGTCGGCCACCGGCGCGTGCTCCGGTTCCGGCTCGCGCTCCAGCGCGTTGGGGCGCCGCCAGCCGTGCTCGCGGGCGCGCAGCCAGGCGGTCGCCTCCTCGGGCGGCATCGCGGCGGCGACCAGCCAGCCCTGGACGGCGTCGCAGCCCAGGTCCCGCAGCCGCTCCCAGGTCTCGTCGTCCTCCACGCCCTCGGCGACGACGAGCAGCCCGAGGGAGTGCGCGAGGTCGACGGTGCAGCGGACGATCTCGGCGTCCTCGTTGTCGAGGACCAGCCGGGCGACGAACGAGCGGTCGATCTTCAGCTCGCTGACCGGCAGTTTGCGCAGGTGGACCAGGGAGGAGTAGCCGGTGCCGAAGTCGTCGAGCGACATCTTCACGCCGTGCCCGGTCAGTCCGGCCATGGTGTCGGCGGCCCGCTGCGGGTCCTCCAGCAGGACGTGTTCGGTTATCTCCAGCTGCAGGGAGCCGGGCGGCACGCCGTGCCGGGCCAGGCGCGCGGCGACCGCGCCCGCGAAGCCGGGGCTGTGCACGTCGCGGGGCGAGACGTTCACCGCGACCGGGACGTCCAGGCCCATCTTGCGCCAGCGGGCGACCTGCCCGAGCGCTGTCTCCAGCACGTACTCCGTCAGCTGGGGCATCAGCCCGGAGGTCTCCGCCATGGCGATGAACTCCTCGGGATTGACCCGGCCGCGCTGCGGGTGCTCCCAGCGCACCAGCGCCTCCAGGCCGGCGATCTTCCCGTCGAAGCAGACCTTCGGCTGGTAGTGCAGCTCGACGTCGCCCGTGTCCAGCGCCCGGCGCAGGTCGCCCAGCAGGCCGAGTCGGTCCGGGGTGTTGCCGTCGCGGGTGGCCTCGTAGACCTCGACGCCGCTGCGGTCCCGCTTGGCCTGGTACATCGCCACGTCGGCGCGGCGCAGCAGCCCTTCGGCGTCGACCGCGTGGTCCGGGAAGACGGCGACCCCGGCGCTGGCCTCCAGCACCAGGGTCAGCCCGTCCAGGCTCAGCGGGGAGCCGAGGGCCGCCACCAGGGCGCGGGCGATGCGCTGGGCGCGGGTCGGGGAGTCGCAGCAGGGCAGCAGGACGGCGAACTCGTCGCCGCCCAGCCGGGCCGCCTCGGCGCCGCGCGGCAGCGCGAGCCGCAGCCGGTCGGCGACCTGGAGCAGCAGCCGGTCGCCTGCCAGGTGCCCGAGGGTGTCGTTGACCGAGCGGAACTTGTCCAGGTCGATGAGGATCAGCGCGGTGCGCTCGCCCTTGCGTTCCGCGTCGTCCAGCGCGATCCAGGCCCGTTCCAGCAGCCACTGGCGGTTGGGGAGCCCGGTCAGCGGGTCGCGCAACTGCTCCTCGGCGCGGGCGTGCGCGATCCACAGCGTCGAGTCCAGGGCGATGAGCGGGACGGAGAAGAGCGGCAGCAGGACCGGCATGTCGCAGCCGACGACCAGGATCAGCGGGGAGAGCCCCAGCAGGGCGACGCCCACCATGCCCTGGCGCATCAGGGCGGTGCGGGCGACCGTCGGCAGCCCGCCGCCGCGCGGGGCGACCGCGAACCAGAGCAGCGCACGGGTCGCGGTCAGATAGGCCAGAGCGGTGACGACGAGGGCCGGACCGGCCGCCAGACCCCAGTCGTCGGGGTGCCAGGGCGCGGCCACGGAGGGGTGCACGCCGAAGCAGGCGAGGGTCAGCGAGGCCGTGCCGACGCCCAGAATGTCCACGGCTCCGTGCAGCAGTGCCTGTCGCCAGCGGTGTCGGCGCGCGGCGCCGACCAGCACCACGACGGCCAGGCTGACCAGCACCGACGGCATCCAGCCGTAGAGCAGCAGCATCGCCAGGGTCAGGGCCGCGCCGGAGCCCGTGCCGCCCCACCAGCGGTCGCGGCCCATCGCCACGAGGTGGCCGACGATGATGCCGGTCAGGACGGCGAACGCCCAGCCGACCGTGCCGCCGGGGAAGAGCGCCCGGCCCTCGTGGACGGCGCTGACCACGCCGGCCGCCAGCGCGAGTCCCGCGACGGCCACCACAGCGATGCGTAAGACCGCCGGGGGCAGTACCGGCGCGGCCGGCCAACGCAGCCGCTGCGCCGGTGCGGCGCCCTCCGTCGGTTCCATTCCCGTCCCTCTCGCAACCTGGTGCGACACCTGGGTCCTCCGCGCCGTGTCCACGGCGGAAACCCGTAAAGGTTGCTGGAAGGTTCATGCCCTTCCAGCGCGCCTCTCAACAGTAGGCCGCAGAAGGCTGCCCCGGGCACCGATCGACGGTGGTTGCCCGAATGGGATCGGCGCACCCGGAACGTGCGCATATAGGCCGAACGGGTGATTGGGGCCCGGTTACTCGTCCGGGTTGACCGCGGCCTCCCGCGCCGCTTCCGGACCCTCCGTCAGCAGCACCGCGAAGCCCGGCTCGTCGAGCACCGGAACCTTCAACTGGACGGCCTTGTCGTACTTCGATCCGGGGTTGTCGCCGACCACGACGAAGGACGTCTTCTTGGAGACGGAGCCGGCGACCTTCGCCCCGAGCGAGGTCAGCGCCTCCTTGGCGCCGTCCCTCGTGTGGCCGGCGAGGGTGCCGGTCACGACGACCGTGAGGCCTTCGAGCGGGCGCGGGCCCTCGTCCGAGCCCTCCTCGGTGAACTTCACCCCGGCGGCGCGCCACTTCTCGATGATCTCCAGGTGCCACTCCTCGGCGAACCACTGCTTGACCGACGCGGCGATGGTCCCGCCGACCCCGTCCACCGCCGCCAGCTCCGCCTCCTCGGCGTCCTTGATGCGGTCCAGGTCGCGGAACTCCCGGGCCAGCGCCTCGGCCGCGACGGGGCCGACGTGCCGGATCGACAGCCCGGTCAGGATCCGCGCCAGCGGCCGCTCCTTGGCCGCGGCGATGTTCTCCAGCATGGCCAGCGCGTTCTTCTTCGGCTCGCCCTGCTGGTTGGCGAAGAAGGTGACGATCTTCTCCTCGCCGGTCTCCGGGTCCCGCTTGGGCAGACCGGTGTTCTGGTCCAGGACGTACGACCGGATCGGCAGCAGCTCCTCGATCTTCAGATCGAACAGGTCGCCTTCGTTGCGCAGCGGGGGCTCCGCGGGCTCCAGCGGCTGCGTGAGCGCGGCGGAGGCCACGTACCCGAAGTTCTCGATGTCCAGGCACTTGCGGCCGACCAGGTAGAAGATCCGCTCGCGCAACTGCGCCGGGCAGTAGCGGGCGTTGGGGCACCGCAGGTCGATGTCCCCCTCCTTCATCGGCTGCAGCGCCGTACCGCAGTCCGGGCACTTCGACGGCATCTCGAACGGGCGCTCGCTGCCGTCCCGCAGATCGACGACCGGGCCGAGGATCTCCGGGATGACGTCGCCGGCCTTGCGCAGCACCACCGTGTCGCCGATGAGGACGCCCTTGGCCTTGACGACCTCCTGGTTGTGCAGGGTCGCGAACTCGACCTCGGAGCCGGCGACGGTGACCGGCTCGACGACCGCGTACGGCGTGACGCGGCCGGTGCGGCCCACGCCCACCCGGATGTCCACGAGCTTGGTGTTGACCTCCTCGGGCGCGTACTTCCAGGCGATCGCCCAGCGCGGCGCCCGGGACGTCGACCCCAGCCGGCCCTGCAGCGGGATCTCGTCCACCTTGACCACGACGCCGTCGATCTCGTGCTCCACCGCGTCGTGCCGGTGCTCGCCGAAGTAGGCGATGAACTCGCGCACCTCGTCGAGCGAGCCGACGACCTTGTTGTGCGTCGCGGTGGGCAGGCCCCATTCGTGCAGCAGTTCGTACGCGTGCGACTGGCAGTCGATGTCGAAGCCCTCGCGGGCGCCGATGCCGTGCACCACCATGTGCAGCGGCCGGCTCGCGGTGATCCGGGGGTCCTTCTGGCGCAGGCTGCCGGCCGCGGCGTTGCGCGGGTTGGCGAACGGCTTGTCGCCGGCCTCCACCAGGCGCGCGTTGAGCGCCTCGAACTTCTCGCCGGGGAAGTACACCTCGCCGCGGATCTCCACGAGCTCCGGGATCCGGTCCCCGGAGAGCCGGTCCGGGATGTCGGAGATGGTGCGGACGTTGGGCGTGATGTCCTCGCCGGTGCGGCCGTCGCCGCGGGTCGCGGCCCGGGTCAGCCGGCCCTGCTCGTAGGTGAGGTTGACGGCGAGGCCGTCCACCTTCAGCTCGCACAGGAAGTGGTACGGGATCCCCTGCAGCTCGGCGGCGACCCGGTCCGCCCAGGACGACAGCTCCTCGTCGTCGAACGCGTTGTCCAGCGACAGCAGCCGCTCGCGGTGCACCACCGAGGTGAAGTCCGTCTGGTACGCCCCCGCCACCTTCTGGGTGGGCGAGTCCGGGGTGCGCAGCCCCGGGTGCTCGTCCTCGATCGCCTCCAGCCGCCGCAGCAGCCGATCGAACTCGGCGTCGCTGACGACCGGCGCGTCATTGACGTAGTAGCGGAAGCGGTGCTCCTCGACCTGCTCGGCCAACTGAGCGTGCTCCTCGCGCACTTCGGCAGGAATGTCCACGGCGGTCCTGTCCTTCCTCACTCAGGGTTGTCGACGAGCGATCGTGCGGCCTTGGCGCAGTGCACCAGCGCGGCACGGGCGTAGGCCGGCGAGGCCCCCGCCAGACCGCAGGAGGGGGTGACGGCCAGGGCGGTGCCCAACGCCCCCGGATCCAGCCCCAGCCTGCGCCACAGCGCCCGAACACCACTCACGCTACCGGCAGGGTCTGACAATCCGGTGTCCGTGCCGGGCACGACACCGGCGAACAGCGCGGTGCCGCCCTCGACCGCCTCGCCGAACGCGTCCCAGTCACTCTCCGTCAGCAGCGCGACGTCGAACGAGATCCCGGAGACCCCGGCGCGGCGCAGCAGCCGGAACGGGACGTCCGGGGCGCACGAGTGCACCACCACCGGTGCGTCCACGGCCTCCACCAGCCCGCGGAGCAGGTCCTCGACGACCTGGCGGTCCGGGGCCCGGTAGGTCCGGTACCCGCTCGCCGTCCGCACCTGCCCGCGCAGCACGGCCGTCAGCGACGGTTCGTCCAGCTGCAGCACCGGCTCGCCGCCGGGCACGCGGCGGCGCAGGTCCGCCAGGTGCAGCCGCAGCCCCTCGGTGAGCGAGTCGGCCAGGTCCCGGACGGCGCCGGGGTCGCCGAGCGCGGCCTCACCACCCGGCCGCTCCACCGAGGCGGACAGCGTCCACGGCCCGACGGCCTGCACCTTCAGCGGGCCCCGGTACCCCTGGGTGAACTCCTCCAGGGCGTCCAGGTCCTCCCCCAGCCAGGCCACGGCCCGCCGGCTGTCCCGACCCGGCCGGTCGCCGAAGCGCCAGCCGCTCGGCTCGACCCGGGCGTACAGGTCGACCAGCATCCCGAGCGAGCGCCCGACCATGTCCGCACCGGGCCCCCTGGCGGGCAGCTCCGGCAGGAACGGCAGCGCCTCCACCGCCCCGGTGGCGGTCCGCGCGGCCTCGCGCGCGTCGCCTCCGGGCATCGACCCGACGCCGGTCGCGGCTCCGGCGGGCAGCGTGAACTTCGCATCCGTACTCACGCACGAAGCGTACGAGACGCACCGCCCGCCGACTCCCACCCCGCGGGGCCCAGGCGTTCAGCGCCCGGGGCGGATCGTCAGGTCGTTGACCTCGGCGTCGCGCGGCAGGTCGATCGCCGTCAGGAGCGCGGTCGCCACCGACTGCGGGTCGATCCAGCGGGACGCGTCGTACTCGGTGCCCTCCTGGTGGTGCACCTTCTCCTGCATCGGGGTGGCGGTGCGGCCGGGGTACACGCTCGTCACCCGCACGCCGTTGCCGTGCTCCTCCTGCCGCAGCGCGTCCGCCACCGCCTTCAGGCCGTGCTTGCTCGCCGCGTACACCCCCCAGTTCGCGTGCGCGTTCAGCCCGGCGCCGGAGTTCACGAAGACCACGTGGCCCTGGGACATCCGCAGCTGCGGCAGGAGGAGCCGGGTCAGCTCGGCCGGCGCGATCAGGTTGACGGCGAGGGTCTGCTGCCAGACCTTCGCGGTCAGCTCGCCGATCCCGCCGAGCTCGACGACGCCTGCGATGTGCAGCAGCGAGTCGAGCCGGTCCGGCATCGGCTGGTGGGCGAAGGCCCACGACAGCCGCGCCGGCTCCGCCAGGTCGCCGACGAGGGTGCGGGCGCCCTCGAAGCGCGCCGCCAGCTCCTTGGCCCGGCCGGCGTCCCGCGCGAGCAGCAGCACCTCGTCGCCGCGGTCCAGCAGCCGCTGCGCGACGGCGGCGCCGATGCCGGAACCGGCGCCGGTGATCAGATGCGTGCTCACGCGTTCTCCTCCAGGTATGCCATGGCCTCGGCGCCGTTCTCGGCGAAGAAGACCAGGTCGCTCAGGGGCAGCGGCAGGAAGCCTTCGGCGTCCATCCGCTGGAACTGCAGTTTGAGGCCGTCGTAGAACCCGGCCGCGTTCAGCAGCACGACGGGCTTGGCGTGCAGGCCGTGCTTCTTCAGCTCCAGGATCTCCGTCGCCTCGTCCAGGGTGCCCGTGCCGCCGACCATGACCACGACCGCGTCCGACCGCAGCAGCAGCTGCGCCTTGCGCTCCGCGAGGTCCGCGGCGATCACCATCTCGTCGGCGTTCTCGCGCGCCACATGGTGCAGGAACTCCACGGACACGCCGACCAGCCGGCCGCCCGCCTCCTGCACGCCGTCGGCGACCACCTTCATGAGGCCCGACTCCGAGCCGCCCCACACCAGGGTGTGGCCGCCCCGGCCGATCAGCCCGGCGAACTCGCGGGCCGGCACGGTGTAGCGCTCGTCGAGGTCGGCGGCGGACATGAAGACGCAGATGTTCATGCCCGCCACCCTACGAGGCGGCTCCCGCGCGGGCGCGCCGCGTGGTGGCGATGGTCGCGGAGCCGACGACGCGGGTGCCGTCGTAGAGCACCACGGCCTGTCCCGGGGCGATGCCCCGGACCGGCTCGCCGTCGAAGTCCACCAGCAGCTCGGCGTCGACCAGCTCGGCGGTGACGGGCACGTCCTCGCCGTGGGCGCGCAGCTGCGCGGTGTACGTGGCGCGGCCGGTGGGCGGGGTGCCGCACCAGCGGGGCCTGATGGCGGTGAGCGCGGTGACGTCCAGCGCCTCGACCGGGCCGACGGTGACGGTGTTGTTCACCGGCGAGATGTCCAGGACGTAGCGCGGCTTGCCGTCGTCGGCGGGGGTGCCGATGCGCAGCCCCTTGCGCTGCCCGATGGTGAAGCCGAACGCTCCGCCGTGGGTGCCGAGGGTGGTGCCGTCCTCGTCCAGGATCTCGCCCTCGGCGCTGCCGAGGTGCTTGGCGAGGAAGCCCTGGGTGTCGCCGTCGGCGATGAAGCAGATGTCGTGGCTGTCGGGCTTCTTCGCGACGGCCAGGTCGCGGCGCTCGGCCTCGGCGCGGATCTCGCCCTTGGTGGTGAGGGTGTCGCCGAGCGGGAACATCGCGTGCGCGAGCTGGTGCTCGTCGAGCACGCCGAGCACGTAGCTCTGGTCCTTGGCGGCGTCCGAGGCGCGGTGCAGCTCGCGGGTGCCGTCGTCGTTGACCACGACGGTCGCGTAGTGGCCGGTGCAGACCGCGTCGAAGCCCAGCGCGATCGCCTTGTCCAGCAGCGCCGCGAACTTGATCTTCTCGTTGCAGCGCAGGCAGGGGTTGGGGGTGCGGCCGGCCGCGTACTCCGCGACGAAGTCGTCGACGACGTCCTCGCGGAAGCGGTCCGCGAGGTCCCACACGTAGAACGGGATCCCGATGACGTCGGCCGCACGCCGGGCGTCACGGGAGTCCTCCACCGTGCAGCAGCCGCGGGCGCCGGTCCTGAAGGACTTCGGGTTCGCCGAGAGGGCCAGATGGACACCGGTCACGTCGTGTCCGGCCTCGACGGCCCGGGCGGCGGCGACCGCGGAGTCGACACCGCCGCTCATGGCGGCCAGAACGCGCAGGCGACGAACGTCGCGGGGAGAGTCAGTCATAACCCCTCCAGGGTACGACGCGCCTCCGACGGTGTTCGACGGAGTTACCGGGCGGCGCCGCACCCGGCCCCTGGGACGCCCGACCGGCCGGTCTAGCTCAGGCCCGCCTTGCGGGCGCGGGCGACCACCGGGGCGATGGCCGCCGCCAGGGTGTCGATCTCGGACCGCGTCGTGGTGTGGCCGAGCGAGAAGCGCAGGGAGCCGCGGGCGCGGTCGGCGGGCTGGCCCATCGCGATGAGGACGTGGCTGGGCTGGGCGACGCCCGCCGTGCAGGCGGAGCCGGTGGAGCAGGCGATGCCCTGGGCGTCGAGCAGCAGGAGCAGCGAGTCGCCCTCGCAGCCGGGGAACGAGAAGTGCGCGTTGGCCGGCAGCCGGCCGTCCCGCGTCGGGTCGCCGTTCAGCACGGCCTCCGGGACGGCCGCGAGCACCTTCGCCACCAGGTCGTCGCGGAGCGCGCCGACCTCGTCGGCGAACTGCTCGCGCCGCTCGGCGGCCAGCGCGCCGGCCGTCGCGAAGGCGGCGATCGCGGGGACGTCCAGGGTGCCGGAGCGGCTGCGCTCCTGGCCGCCGCCGTGCAGCAGCGGGACGGGCGTGTGCTCGCGGCGCAGCACGAGCGCGCCGATGCCGTACGGGCCGCCGACCTTGTGGCCGGTCACGGTCATGGCGTCCAGGCCGGAGGCCGCGAAGTCGACCTCGACCTGGCCGAACGCCTGCACCGCGTCCGCGTGCAGCGGGACGCCGTGCTCGCGGGCGACCGCGGCCAGCTCGTGGATCGGCATGATCGTGCCGACCTCGTTGTTGGCCCACATCACCGTCGCCAGGGCGATCGTCCCGGGGTCGCGCTCCAGCGCCTCGCGCAGCGTGTCCGCGTGCACCCGCCCGTAGGCGTCGACCGGCAGCCACTCGACGCGCGCGCCCTCGTGCTCGACGAGCCAGTCGACGGCGTCCAGGACGGCGTGGTGCTCGACAGGGCTGGCCAGCACCCGGACCCGGCGCGGGTCCTCGGCGCGGCGCGCCCAGTACAGGCCCTTGACGGCGAGGTTGTCGGACTCGGTCCCGCCGGCGGTGAAGACGATCTCGCTGGGGCGGGCGCCGAGTGCCTCGGCGAGCGACTCCCGGGACTCCTCGACGGTTCTGCGGGCGCGCCGCCCGGGTGCGTGCAGGGAGGAGGCGTTGCCGGTGACCGTCAGGTGCGCGGTCATCGTCCGCACCGCCTCCGGAAGCATCGGCGTGGTGGCGGCGTGGTCGAGGTAGGCCATGATGACGCCGATTCTACGGTCGCGCGGGCACCGTCAGGACAGCAGGGCGCGGGCGAGCTGGCGGGACTGCGCGACCAGGCGGTCCGCGCTGTCCCAGACCTGCGCGTCCTCCTCCAGGAAGCCGCCGGCGAGGTTGCGCGTGGTGATCGCGACGCGCAGCGGTCCCGGCGCGGGGCGGCAGCGGATGTGCACCGTCAGCTCGACGGTCGGCACCCAGCCCTTGATGCCGAGGTCGAAGGCGGTCGGCGGCAGCGCGTCGACCGTGAGCAGCAGGGAGAGCGGGTCGTGGTCGCGGCCGTCGGCCAGGCCGAGCCAGCCGCGCATGTCGCCCTTGCCGGAGGGGGCGCCGATCGCCCAGCCGGCGGTGGCGGGGTCGAGCCGCAGGTCCAGGCGCTGGATGATGGCGGTGGAGCCGTCGATGGCGGTGCTGCCCGCGGGCGCCGCGTCGGCGCCGAAGCACTCCTCGTAGGGCGGTATCGGCGGCACGTCGGCTGTGGTGCGCACGTCGTCCGGCAGGGCGTCGAGGTCGCCGTAGGCCGCCATGACGCGCATCCGCTCGACCTCGCGGCCCTCGGCGTCGGTCTGGAAGAGCGACGCCTGGCCGGTGGAGAGGGTGCGCCCGGCGCGGACGGTCTCGGTGCGGATCGTCGCGGGGCCCGGCTGGGACGCGGTGAGGTAGTGGGCGGTGACGGTGAAGGGGTCGGGGTGCGGCAGCGCCTGCTGGAGGGCCCGGCCGATCACGCCGAGCAGGTAGCCGCCGTTGACGGCCTGGATGATGGTCCAGCCCGCCGAGAGGTCGGCGTCGTAGACGCCCGGCTCGTCGGGACGCGGCACGACCGCCGTGTCCCGGTCGAATTCGCTGTCGCCGATGGTCGCCTGAGCTGTCACATGTGCCATGGCCGCATGTTACCCACGAGTAGCGCCGTCTTGTCCACTACTTCCGCCCCACCGCAACACCCTTGACACGGACCGGCCCGCTCCCTAGTTTCCCATCAGATACATGACTCCGGTTCATATACATGACGAGGTGCACAGTGGGACGACGGGTAGTGGTGTCCGGCGGGGGCACAGGCATCGGGCTCGCGACCGCGGAGGCGTTCGCGGCCGACGGCGACCGGGTGGTCATCATCGGCCGGCGCGCCGAGGTGCTGCGGGAGGCGGCCGGCAAGCTCAACGCGGCGCACGGGAACGGGCTGGTCACCTGGACCGCCGCCGATCTGAGCGACCCGGCCGAGGTCCGGGACGCGGCACGGTTCGTCGAGGGCGACGACCCGGTCGACGTGATCGTCACCAACGCGGGCGGCAACGTCGCCGCGTCCTCGGACGGGACGCTGGAGGGGATCGCGGCCGGCTACCGCAGGAACTTCGAGGCCAACGTGCTGACCGCGGTCCTGCTGACGGAGGCGCTGCTGCCGCAGCTGCGGCGGCCCGGCGGGCGCGTCGTGCACCTGTCCTCGATCGCCGCGCTGCGCGGCCCCGGCTCCTACGGCGGCTCCAAGGCGGCCCTGCACGCCTACACCTTCGAGCTGGCCCAGCGGCTGGGCACCGACGGGGTGACGGCCAACGCCGTGGCGCCGGGCTTCGTCGGCGACACCGAGTTCTTCGGCGACCGGGCGACGCCCGACTTCGTCGCGGCGCGGGTCGCCCAGTCCCTGACGGGCAAGCCCGGCGCCCCGAGCGAGATCGCGGCGGCCATCCGGTACCTCGCCTCCCCCGAGGCCGCGTACGTCACGGGCCAGATCCTGCACATCAACGGCGGCGCGGCCCTGGGACGGTAGCCGCGCGCCCCGGCCGTGTCGGACACCAGCCCTACGCCGCCTCGTGCGCCTCCTCGCTCGTCGCCCTGCTCCTGCGGTGCCAGGCGCGGGGCGCGCGCCAGCCGAAGTACATGGCGCACAGCCGCAGCACGAAGGCGCTGACGACGGCGGTGGCGGCGGTGACGGCGTTGAGCGCGTCGAACTTGATGAGCAGGGCCGCCATGGCCGCGCCGACCATGGCCGGCACCGCGTACAGGTCGCGGTCCCAGCGCAGCAGGGACGGCACCTCGTTGGCGAGGAGGTCGCGCAGCACACCGCCGCCCGCCGCCGTGGCGAGGCCCAGGGCGGCGGACGGGACCAGGCCGAGGCCGTAGTCGTGCGCCTTGACGGTGCCGGCGACGCAGAACAGGCCGAGCCCGGCGGCGTCGAAGACGTTGACGGTGGTGTTGATCCGCTCGACCTCGGGGTGCAGGAAGAACACCAGCACCGTGGCGAAGAGCGGGGTGCTGAAGTAGCCGAGGTCGCTGAACGCGGCGGGGGGCACGGCGCCGATCATCAGGTCGCGGAGGATCCCTCCGCCCAGCGCGGTCACCTCGGCGAGCACGGCCATGCCGAACACGTCGTAGTTCTTGCGGACGGCGGCCAGCGCGCCCGAGATCGCGAAGACGAAGATGCCGACGATGTCGAGCGTGTGCTGGACGGAGGGGGAGAAGAGATCCGAGATCACACCATATGGTCCCCTACGGCAGGACCGGCTTCTCCTTCGAGGAGAGCCAGGTGCCGAAGAGGTCGTCCAGCTGCTGTCCCGACACCTTCTCGGCGAGGGCGGTGAACTGGGACGTGCGCGCGTTGCCGTAGCGGTGCTGGGCCGTCCAGGTCTTGAGCAGCTTGAAGAAGGCGGCGTCGCCGATCCTCTCGCGCAGCACCTGGAGCGTCATGGCGCCGCGGGAGTAGACGGCCCCGGAGAACATCGTGTCGCGCTGCGGGTCGGCGACGTCGATCTGCCAGAAGGCGTCCGTGGCGGGGCGCCCGTTGTACGCGGCGAGGAAGGCGTCGTGGGCGGAGCGGGTTCCCCGGTGCTCCCCCCACAGCCACTGGGCGTAGGTGGCGAAGCCCTCGTTGAGCCAGATGTCCTTCCACTGCTCGACGCTGACCGAGTCGCCGAACCACTGGTGGGCCAGTTCGTGCACGATCGTGGACTCGCTGCGGACGGCGGAGTACGCGGGCTTGGACTGCACCTCCAGCGAGAACCCGGCCTCCGGCATGTCGTCGACGATCGCGCCGGTCTCCTCGAAGGGGTAGCGGCCGAAGACCTGGGACCAGTAGTCGGTGGCCTCCGCGGTGACCGCGTAGACGTCCACCGGACCATTGGCGAGGACCGGGTCGGTGGCGACGTAGATCGGTATGCCGCCGGGCGTGGTCCCGGTCCGCACGTCGAACTTCCCGATGGTGGCCGTCGCCAGGTAGGTGGCCATCGGACGGGACTCGCGCCAGGTGGAGACGGTGCGCGAGCCCTTGTCGAACTGGGAGGTCAGCACGCCGTTGGAGACGCCCTTGAGGCCCTTGGGGGCGCTGATGCGGATGTCGAACGTGGCCTTGTCGGACGGGTGGTCGCTGCCGGGGAACCAGGTGGAGGCGGCGTTCGGCTCGCAGGCGACGAAGACGCCGTCGGTGGTCTTCATCCAGCCGTACTTCGAGCCGAAGACGATGGGGCCGCTGAGCGGCTCCGGCACGCCGCCGTAGACGACGGTGGTGGTGAACCGCTGCCCCTTGCGCAGCGCCTGGCGCGGGGTGATGACGATCTCGTCGCCGTTGCGGGTGAACCGTGCAGGCCTGCCGTCCACGCTGACCGCGGTGACGGCGAGCTGCTGCAGGTCGAGGTCGAAGGCGGAGAGGTTCTGGGTGGCGCGGGCGGTGACGGCGGCCCGGCCGTCGAGCCGGTCACTGGCCGGGTCGTAGGAGACGTCGAGCCCGTAGTGCTCGACGTCGTAGCCGCCGTTGCCGAGTTCCGGGAAGTACGGGTCCCCGATGCCCGGGGCGCCGGGCGCGGGGTGGTGCGAGGCGGCGGCCGACGGTGGGGCGCCGGAGATCAGGCACGCCGACACGCTGATGACAGCGAGGGCGGAGCCGAGGAGTCGGGCCGGACGGGAGGGTGCCATGGGGGTCTGCCCTTCGAGCGCGAACAGTGACGCGCCGACTCTGCACCCTCCCCCCTCGTCATGACCATGACTTTTCGCTAAGTCGTCATGCACTAAACGGCACTTGGCTGGTTACCGCCGTCCGGGTCCTTCCCAGGACCGTCCGCCGGGGCGTTCCCCGACGGGCCCTCCCGCACGTCCCCCGCGGCGCCCTCCGGGGCGTTCTCCGGGTGGTGGCACGCCACCTGGTGTCCCGTCTCCAGCGCGACCAGCGGCGGCTCCTGCACGGAGCACACCTCGGTCGCCTTCCAGCACCGGGTGTGGAACCGGCAGCCGGAGGGCGGGTTGATGGGCGAGGGCACGTCACCGGTGAGCAGGATCCGCTGCCGCGCGGTGCGGCGTTTGGGGTCCGGCACCGGCACCGCGGACAGCAGCGCGGTGGTGTACGGGTGCATCGGCCGCGTGTAGAGCGCCTCGCGGTCGGCGACCTCGACGACCTTGCCGAGGTACATCACCGCGATCCGGTCCGAGACGTGCCGGATGACCGACAGGTCGTGCGCGATGATCACGTACGTCAGCCCCAGCTCGCTCTGCAGGTCGTCCAGCAGGTTCACCACCTGGGCCTGGATGGAGACGTCCAGCGCCGAGACCGGCTCGTCCGCCACGACCAGCTTCGGCTTGAGCGCGAGCGCCCGCGCGATCCCGATGCGCTGCCGCTGGCCGCCGGAGAACTCGTGCGGATAGCGGTTGTAGTGCTCGGGATTGAGCCCGACCAGTTCCAGCAGGCCCTGCACCTCCTTCTTCACCCCGTGCGCGGGCTTGACCCCCTGCAGCCGGAAGGGGGCGCCGACGATCGTGCCGACCGTGTGCCGCGGGTTCAGGGAGGAGTACGGGTCCTGGAAGATCATCTGGATGTCGCGGCGCATCGGCCGCATGCCCGCCGTGCCGAGGTGCGTGATGTCCCGGCCCTGGAACTCGATCTTCCCGCCGGTCGGCTCCAGCAGCCGGGTGACCAGCCGCCCCATGGTGGACTTGCCGCAGCCCGACTCGCCGACCACGCCGAGCGTCTCCCCCGGCAGCACCGAGAAGTCGATCCCGTCCACCGCCTGGACCGCGCCTACCTGCCGGCGCAGCACGCCCGCGGTGATCGGGAAGTGCTTCACCAGGCCGGTCACCTTGAGCAGCGGCTCGCCGCCGGGGCGCGCCTGCCGCGGAATCTGCTTGTCGTCGTCCGGCACAACCTCGCCCTTCACAGCTTCGGCGCAATCTCTTCGGTCCAGATGCGTTCGCGCTCCTGCACTCCGAGGTGGCAGGCGGCGTAGTGGCCGGGCGCCGTCTCCCGCAGTTCCGGGACGAGCGCTTCGCTGGAGCCGCCGGTCAGCGGCGCGTACGGGCAGCGCGGGTGGAAGGCGCAGCCCGAGGGGAGGTTGATCAGGCTGGGGGGCGAGCCCTTGATCGGGTTGAGCCGCTCGGTGCGCTCCCGGTCCAGCCGCGGCATCGAGCCCAGCAGACCCCAGGTGTAGGGGTGCCGGGCCTCGGTGAAGATCTTCTCGGCGGTGCCCCGCTCGACGCACCGGCCGCCGTACATCACCAGGATCTCGTCGGCCAGCTCGGCGACCACGCCCAGGTCGTGGGTGATGATGACCACCGCCGAGCCGAACTCCTTCTGCAGGTCCCGGATCAGGTCGAGGATCTGCGCCTGCACGGTGACGTCCAGGGCGGTCGTCGGCTCGTCCGCGATCAGCAGCTCCGGGTTGTTGATCAGCGACATCGCGATCATGACGCGCTGCCGCATGCCGCCGGAGAACTGGTGCGGGTGGTCGGAGATCCGCTTGTCCGGCTGCGGGATCCCCACCCGGTCGAGCATCTCGATCGCCCGTGCCCTGGCGACCTGCTTCGACACGTCGTGGTGGATCCGGTACGCCTCCGAGAGCTGCGCCCCGATGCTGAAGTACGGGTGCAGCGCGGAGAGCGGGTCCTGGAAGATCATCGACATGTCGCGGCCGCGCAGCCGCCGCACCTCGTCCGGGGCGGCGGAGATCAGCTCCTTGCCGTCGAGCCAGATCTCCCCCGAGACCCGGGCCTTGTTGCGCCCGTACTGGCCGACGCGGTGCAGGCCCAGCACGGCCAGCGACGTGACGGACTTCCCGGAGCCGGACTCGCCGACGATGCCGAGGGTCCGGCCCTTCTCCAGCTGGAAGGAGAGCCCGTCGACCGACCGCACCAGGCCGTCGTCGGTCGGGAAGTGCACCTTCAGGTCCCGCACGTCCAGGAACGCCGTCGACGGACCGGACAGCACCGGAACATGGGTGCCGACCTCCCCGGCCGTGTCGCCTTTCTGGAGGGGAATGTCCGTCATGAGAGCCTCACCCGGGGGTCGATCACGGCGTAGAGCACATCCACGATGAGGTTGGCGAGGACCACGAAGAAGGCGGCCAGCAGCGTCACGCCGAGGATCACCGGCAGGTCGCGGTCGCTGATGGCCTTCACCGCGTTGTAGCCGAGTCCGTGCAGGTTGAACGTGGACTCGGTGAGCACCGCCCCGCCGACCAGGGCGCCGAGGTCCATGCCCAGGATGGTCAGGATCGGCGTCATCGTCGACCGCATGGCGTGCTTGCCGATGACCACGGGTTCGCGCAGCCCCTTGGCGCGGGCCGTGCGGATGTAGTCCTCGCCCAGGACCTCCAGCATCGTGGCGCGCGTCAGCCGCGCGTACATCGCCGCGAAGAGGAAGGCGAGGGTGATCCACGGCAGGATCATGCCGCCGAACCACGCGCTGGGATCCGTGCCGAAGTCGACGTACTCGCCGTTGAGCCAGTCCAGCCCGTAGACGAAGATCGCGAGCGACAGCAGACCGGTGAAGTAGACCGGCAGCGAGACGCCGGCCAGCGCGACGCTCATCGCCGAACGGTCCCAGACGGAACCGCGCTTGAGGGCGGAGAGCACGCCGGTGGCGACGCCGCCGATGACCCAGAGGACCACCGCGCCGGCCGCCAGCGAGAGGGTGACCGGCAGCCAGTCCATCAGCAGCGGCCAGACCTCCTGCTCGGTCTTGAACGAGTAGCCGAAGCACGGCGCCGCGCAGTGCGTGATGTCGGTGCCGTTGGAGTAGTCACGCCCCGCCACCAGGCCCCACACGAACTTGACGTACTGGATGAGGACCGGATCGTCCAGACCCATCTTCTTGCGGATGCCCTCGATGGAGGCCGGGTCCGTCTGCTTGCCGACGAAGTAGAGGGCAGGGTCGCTGCCGGTCAGCTTGGGGATCAGGAAGAAGATCCCGAAGGTCACCAGGGCGATGACCAGCAACATGAGGATGACGGCGAACAGCCGCCGAATGAGGTATGCAAGCACTGCGCTCGGCCCGGCGGCGGCCCGGGGAGATTGTCCCCGGGCCGCCACACGCGACCATCACCTGCCCTTCGTGCCTAGCGGGTGTGGCACCGGTACGTGACGGGATTTACTGGACGCCCAGCGAGGCGTAGTCGTAGCGGCCGTTGTACGCGTCGGCCGTGTAGACGTTGGTCAGCCGGGTGCTGCGCCACGTGACGGTCTTGTCGTACACGAAGGGCAGGTAGATGGCGGCCTCGGAGACCTTCTGGTTGATCTGCTTGTAGATGTCGCCGGCCTTGGCGGGATCCGTCTCGGCGATGGCCTGGTCGAACAGCCCGTTGATCGCCGGGTCGTTGATCTCGGAGAAGTTGTTGTTACCGCTCTGCAGGATGAAGCGGCCGTCGACCAGCGGCTGCGAGAAGCCCTGGCCGGTGGGGAAGTCCGCGCCCCAGCCCATGATGATGATGCCGTAGTTCTTGGCCTTGACGATCTTCGGTGCGCCGATGATGCCGGAGGTCTGCGCTCCGTCGAACTGGTCCAGCTGGGTCTTGATCCCCACCTTGGACAGCGCCTCCTGGAGCGCCTCCGCGGTGGCGACCTCCTTGGGCTTGTTGTTGCGGACCGCGATCGTGGTCGAGAATCCGTCAGGCTTTCCGCAAAGCTTCAGTTCTTCTCTGGCCTTCGCCAGATCGGGCGCCCCGTTGTTCTGGAGCGCGCCGTACGGGTCGTACTTCGCGTCCGATCCCTTGATCCCCAGCGGCAGCATGTTCGGGGCGATATCGCCGCCGGCCTGCGGGCCGCCGCGTGCGGTCTGCAGCGACTTCTTGTCCGCCGCGTAGATGATCGCCTTACGGCAGTGGATGTTGTCCACCGGGGCGACCTTCTCCGGGAACACGGCATACCGGATGAAGCCGGTCTGCGCGTTGTCGAGATTGTTCTTGTGGTTCCGCAGCGCGTCGCTCAGCGAGGCCTGGCCGATACCGGTCGCATTGATGTCGAGGTCGTAGTCGCCCTTGATCAGACGCTTGTCCATATCGTCCGAATTGGTGGTCAGGGTGACCTCGATACGGTCCGGCAGCGCCTTGCGGACCGTGTCCGACTCCTTCTTCCACTTGTCGTTGCGGATCAGGATCAGGGATTTGTTCGGGGTGTACGACTGGAACTTGTACGGGCCCGAGGAGAACGGTTTCAGGCCATACTTCGCCTTGGTGTCCTGGGCCGCCTTCACCGGCGCACCGGACGGGATCGCGAGCATCTGCTCGAAGTCGCCGTTCGGCTTGGGCAGCTTGAAGATGATGGTCTTGTCGTCCGGCGTCTCGATGGCCTTCAGGCCCAGCTTCGCCGGGTCGGTGTCCTTGTACGGACCCTTGTACTCCTTGTTCGGGTCGAGCACCTGCTGGATGTAGATCGGGCCGCCGGAGATGACGTCCTGGGCCCAGATCCGCTCGATGCCGTACTTGATGTCCTTGGACGTGATGGGAGTGCCGTCCTCCCAGGTGATCCCGTCCTTCAGCGTGTACTTGTACTGCTTGCCGCCGTCGGAGACCTCGCCCTTGGCGGTGGCCAGGTCCGGGACCAGCTCGGTGCTGGCGCTGCCCTGCTTGGGCGCGGCCGTGATGAGCGTGCGGGTGTAGTAGCGGGCGAAGTCCCACATGAACCCGTAGTAACCGCGCTGGGGGTCCCAGGAGTCGGCATCCTGCGTTCCGATGAACTTCAGCGTGCCGCCGGTCTTGTCCGACGCCTGCGCGACCCCCGTGGTCGCGGCGTTGAAGCCGGCGGCCTTGGCGGGCCCGCCGCCGTTGTCGTCGGTCTTCTTGTCACTGCTGCTGCACGCCGCGGAGGCCAGCAGGGTCGCGACCACGAGGGCCGTGCCTGCGGCCAGCCTGCGTCTCGATGAACGTAGGGATGTCACTGTTCTGCAACCTCCGTGAATCGCGGTCCGTGCCATGGCGGCCGACGGGCCAGGGGAAAGGTGGCTCCGCCCGTGCGGCGGGGGCGGGGTTCGGGACTGGTGGCGCTAGCGGTTCCCCTTGGGGTCCAGCGCGTCGCGCACGCCGTCCCCGAAGAGGTTGAAGGCCAGCACGGTGATGAAGATCGCCAGGCCGGGGGCGAGCATGAACACCGGGTCGTCCTGGTAGGTGGTCACGGCCTTCGAGAGCATGGCTCCCCAGGACGGCGTGGGAGGCTTCACACCCGCGCCCAGATAGCTCAGGGCGGCCTCGGTCAGGATGTTGGTGGGGATCATCAGCGTCGTGTAGACGGTGATCGGGGCCACCAGGTTGGGCAGCAGTTCCTTGAACAGGATGTAGGTCCGGCCCGCGCCCAGACTGCGCGCCGCCTCGATGTACTCGCGCTCGCGCAGCGACAGTGTCTGGCCCCTGACGATGCGTCCGATGTAGGGCCAGCCGAAGAACCCGATCACCACCACCAGCACGGCCATCCGCACCCCGGAACCGGTGAACCCCCACAGCTCGTTGGGCACCACCTGGGTCAGCGCGATGATGAAGAGCAGCTGCGGGAAGGCGAGCAGCAGGTCCATCACCCGGCTGATGCAGGCGTCGATCCAGCCGCCGAAGTACCCGGCGATGACGCCGAAGACCGAGCCGAGCAGCACGGCGACCATGGCGGCCAGGAAGGCGACGAGCAGCGAGACCCGGGCGCCGTAGACGATCCGGCTGAAGACGTCCCGGCCGTTGACCGGCTCGACCCCGAGCAGGAAGTCGGAGCTGATACCGCCCCATTTACCCGTCGGCGTGCCGAAGAGCGGGTCGATCTTGTCCTCGTGGAAGTCGTTCGGGGGGTGGCCCAGCGCACTGACGATCAGCGGGGCGAAAACCGCGACCAGGACCAGGAATACGACGATCAATCCGCCGGCCAGCGCGATCTTGTCGCGCTTGAAACGAATCCAGGCGATGCGACCGGGGGATCTGCCTTCGATGGCCGCCACAGGGACGTCGGCGGTGACGTCGGCGATGGACGCCTCGGCCGTGTCGTGAATCGGTGCGGTCATGGTGAAACTGACCCCTCTCGCCGGCGGATAACCGGCGCGCGCCCGCCGCTGTAGCGGCTTTGCTCTTCACTCATCAGTCGTGCTGCTGTGCTGTGCCTTGCTCAATTGCAGGGAAACCAGGCGGTGCAGGCGGTTCTGTTGGTGCAGGCGGAGCAGGTGTTCGCCGGGGCCGCGAGCCCCTTGCGGCGAGAGTCTTCATCCAGTCCGCGATCACCCGCCAGACTTCACAACGAATGGATGCGCAACTGTGATCTGGTGAATCACCGTCCGTTATGGGCTGGGGTCGGATGTAACGTCGGCTCATGAATGATCGGCTGCACGCGGTCTGCGACCTGATGATCCCCACGGTCCGGGAAATGGCTGGTTTGCACGAGTACGACGGGCGGGTGCAGGACCTGTCGCCCTCCGGCGTCCGGCGCGGACTGGCCGCCCTCGCGCACGCGCGGCGCGGGCGCCCGGAGCCGGACGGCGCGCGCGAACGCCACGACGACGCGCACCTGTCCGTCTTCGAGGAGTCGCTGCGCATCCAGTACGGCGAGCTGGAACTGCACCGCCGCGACCCGTATCCCCACCTGTCCAACCTCGAACTGGCCTCCTACGACCGGGAGTACGCGCCCCCGCAGGAACGGGCCGCCGCCCGGCTCAAGCACCTGGCGCAGTGGCCGGAGGCGGTGGACGCCGCCATCACCTCGCTCGACCGGGTCAGCGCGCCGGTCGCCACCGCGCTCCTGGGCGCCGTACGCGGCCTGGCGGAGGGACTCCACCCGGACCAGAGCCCCGAGGCCGCCGCCGCGCTGCCCGCGCACGAGCGGCTGGTGGCGCACGTGGTGCGCGCCGCCAGGACCGGCGACCCGGACCCGCGGCTCGGCGGCGCGGCACTGGCCGCCCTGATGGGCAGCCAGGAGGGCCTGCCGGTCGACCTGATGGCGCTGGCGGACGAGGCGGCCCGCGAGCGGGACCGGCTGACGGAGCTGCTGGTGGAGTCCTGCCGCGCCCTCGACCCGGCCCGCGGCGTCGACGAACTGATCCCGGAGCTGCTCGCCGACCACCCCCCGGCCGAGGGCGTCATCCCGGAGGCCGCCCGGCTGACCGAGGAGGTCATCGAGTTCACCCGGGCCAAGCGGCTGGTGCCGCACCTGGACGGCGACTGCCTGGTCGGCCCGGCGCCGGCCTCCCGCCGCTGGGCGATGGCCATGATGTCCTGGGCGGCGCCCGCGGAACCCGACGCCGCCTCCTGGTACCACGTGACCCCGCCGGAGCCCGACTGGCCGGAAGCCGAGCGCGAGGAGTGGCTGACGGTTTTCAGCCGCACCAGCCTCCCCTCGATCACCGTGCACGAGGTCGCCCCCGGCCACTTCGCGCACGGGCGCTCGCTGCGCCGCGCGCCCACGCCCGTCCGGCGGGTGCTGCACTCGCTGTCGTTCTGCGAGGGATGGGCGCACTACGTCGAGGAGGTCTGCCTCGAGGAGGGCTTCCGGGCCCGCGACCCGCGGTTCGCCATCGGAGTGGCCCTGGAGGCGCTGGTGCGCGTCACCCGGCTCTCCTGCGCCATCGGGCTGCACACCGGCGCCCTGACGGTCGACGAGGCCACCGGGCTGTTCATGCGTGACGCCCACCTGGCGCGCGCGGGCGCGGCGGCCGAGGCCCGCCGGGGCACCTTCGACGCCGCCTACGGGCGGTACACCTGGGGCAAGCTGGAGATCATGCGGCTGCGCGAGAAGGCCCGCCGCGACTGGGGCTCCGGCTTCTCGCTGGAGCGCTTCCACGGCGCGCTGCTGGACCTCGGCAGCCCGCCGCTGGGCCTGCTCGGCGCGGCCCTGACCGGCGCCTAGACCGGCCCGGGAACCTTCAAAGGGACCGGCCCGGGGAGGCGGCTACCGCGGCGCCTGGCCCTGCGGCCAGCCCTGCTGGGGCCAGCCCCAGCCGGCCGCGGGGGCCGGGCCCGAGGCGGCGTGCGCCTCCCGGTCGAAGAAGGGCTGGCCGTTGACCCGCATCCACATGGCGACGGGGTCGTACTCGTCCGCCATGGCGACCGTGGAGACGGCCAGTCCCTCCGGCACTCCGCTGATCGACTGCTGCATCATCAGGCGTACCGATTCCACCGCCTGCGGCGAGGAGTCGTACATGTCCAGGCCGATCGCGAGATACGGCTCGCCCAGGGCCGGCTGCACCCAGGCGCGGCGCAGCGACCGTACGGCCGGCGTCCGGTGGGCGTGCTGCGAGAGCAGGGCGTAGAACTGCGGGATCTGCAGGGCCGGCTCACCGATCTGCAGCGGCCCGGCGGGCAGCCGGTCGAGGCCGGTGGCGATGCGGCGCAGGTCGAGCCAGGGGATGCCGACGCCGCCCCCGGGGGCGTGCGGATTCAGCCACAGCCCCCAGCGCTCGGGGAAGAGCGCGGTGGCGATGTCGCGGCCCTGCACGACCTCGTGGGCCCGGTTCCAGCCACTGGCGGCGAGCTCCTGGGCGGAGGTGACGGCCGGCGCGTAGCCGTAGCCGTCGATCTCCATGTTCCCGTACTGGGCGTCGGGCGAGCCGGGTGAGCCGTGCCACAGCAGCATCCAGACCTGGCCGCCGGCCAGCGACGCCAGCAGGTCCTCGTAGGCGTCGAATCGTCCGGGCGCCACCTGCCGAAGCATCTGCTCGACGTGGCCGGCTGCCGCCGCACCGCCTTGCGCGCCCGCGATCACGTGGGTCCGCCCCTTCTCTCCGCCACCGGTGTCACCGGGTGCGGCGCACACCTGTGCACCGCCCGCCATCAAACCAGGTTGTACGCCCCCGCAGACAGCGCACGGCCTCAGTCCCGTCCGAAGAAGGGCCGCACCCGCTCCAGCATCCAGTCGCCGACGGGGTCCTGCGCGATGTCCAGCAGGACCAGCTGCACCGGCAGCGGCAGCGGTACGGCGCCCAGCGCGCGGCCGAGCGCGGCCATCGCGGCGGCCCGGTCCTCCTCCTGCCAGCGGTCGAGCTCGACGCCGACGAACAGCTGCGGCGCCGCGCCCTCGACGCTGGCCACCGCGCGCCGGGCGGAGAGCACGACCGGGGTGACGGCGAACTCGCCCGCGGCGGCGGCGAGGAAGTCCACCGGCTCGTCGTCCGGCTCCGGCTCCCACAGCCGGACCCGGCCGCCGGTCGGCGTGCGCGGGTCGCGGTCGGACCGGCAGAGGTCCTGGACGACGGGGGGCGGCAGCGGGACGCCGGCCGTGCCGCCGGGATTGAGGGCGATGCCGACCTCCGGGGGCAGTCCCCGGGCGAACTCCCGGGCCGGTGCGACGGTGCAGGCCATCCCCTGGGCGGCCCGCAGGAACTGCTGCTCGGAGGTGAACACCGGTATGTACAGGGTGCCGTCGATCTCGAAGGACGGCAGGTCCAGGTCCCGGCTGTCGGGACCGCCGCCGTTGGGCAGCGGCACCCACAGCTGGGAGCGGCCGAGCACCTCGAGGAACCGGGCGTTCGCCCCGGGGGCGCCGGCGCTCGCGTCCAGCACGGCCTCGAGCTCGTTGGCGGGCCAGGGGTCGGCCGGTTCGGGGGCGCCCCAGGCGCCGGCCGGGGGTGGGGGTAGCTGCGTGTTCACTGCGCTGTGCCTCGCGGGGTAGAGCCTGGAGGGTCTGCCGGGTGCGGCCGGGGGCGGCACCTGCGACGCCTTCCGCCCTGCCGAAACCCTAGCGGCTGCCGGGTCGCGGACTGCCACGATCCGCGGCAACGGGCTCCGCGGCAGCGGACTGCGCGGTCACGGGCTCCGCCGGTGCCCGGGGGGCCGGCAGGGCGCCGCCGAAGACGATCCGCCGCACCGCGCCGGCCGCGGACCGGTCCAGCAGCAGCGCCGAGACGCAACCGTCGGGCCGGCCGCCGGGCCCGGCCAGCGCCACCAGCCGGCGGGCGGCCCTGCGGTGCCGGGCCATCGCGTACCCGGACACCGTCCGGCCGCGCGCGAGCTGCCCGGCGCGGGCCGCGTCCTCGGGGACGTCCAGCACGAGCAGGTGCAGGCCGCGGCCGCGGCGCCGGGCGTCGCGGGCCAGCCAGTGCCGGACCCAGGCCAGCGAGCCGCAGTCGTGCACGACGAGGCTGGCGCCGGTGCGCAGGGCGCGGCGCAGCCGGGCGTAGTGGTCGAGCCGCACCAGCGGGCGGTACGCCGCGTACGGGAGCAGGGCCGGCATCAGGGCCTCCCAGCGCAGCCGTACGTCCTGCGAGTCGATGCGGCGGACCGCCCCGTACCCGCCGCTCCCGGTCGCCTCCCGCTCGACGACCGCGCGCCGCATGAGGGTGCTCTTGCCGCTGCCCGGCAGCCCCGATACGACCAGCACGTCCCCCGCCGGATAGCGCAGCGTCGTCCCGGCCGCCCGTCCGTTCCCCTGCACGGCCCCCGCCTCCCCCTGTTCCGCCCCGCCCGGGCCCGGTGGAGCCCGGCCACTGGCGGTAAAGAGAGGGTAATGGCTCATAAAGGGATTCCCCAGAGGCCCGGTCGCTTCGGACGCGTGCAATGATGAGCGCCACAACTTGCATACTGGCCGTTCGAGGCCGCGCGGGAGAGTCCCTGCCATCATGAGCAGGGCGCCGAAGGAGCAAGTCCTCCCTTGAATCTCTCAGGCACAGTCACCGCGCGGGCGAGGCACATCTGAAAAGCGGACAGGTCCGTTCACGACCCGTCCCACCCAAGGTGCAAGCCGGGGCCCCAGGGCCGCGGTGAACCTCTCAGGTTCCGATGACAGATGGGGAGGCCCCTTCCTTCGGGGTTTCACCGTCATTTGTCCTTGCCATGAGAGCCTCACCACGCCTGCACCGGGAGCCCGCCTGATGAGCCAGCCGCCCCACGACGCCCCGCGCCGTACCGCGCTCGACACCCTGCACCGCGCGCTGGGCGCGACGATGACCGACTTCGCGGGCTGGGACATGCCGCTGCGGTACGCCAGCGAGCGCGACGAGCACACCGCCGTCCGCACCCGCGCCGGTCTGTTCGACCTCTCGCACATGGGCGAGATCACCCTCACGGGACCGCAGGCGGGCGAGGCGCTGGACTTCGCGCTCGTCGGCCACATCTCCGCGCTGGCCGTCGGCCGGGCCCGCTACACGATGATCTGCGCCGAGGACGGCGGCATCGTGGACGACCTGATCGTCTACCGGCTGGGCGACGAGGAGTTCATGGTCGTCGCCAACGCCGGCAACGCCCAGGTCGTGCTGGACGCCGTCACCGAGCGCGCCGCGGCCTTCGACGCCGTGGTCCGCGACGACCGCGACGCGTACGCGCTGATCGCCGTCCAGGGCCCCGAGTCCCCCGGCATCATGAAGGGCCTGACCGACGCCGACCTGGACGGGCTGAAGTACTACGCGGGCCTGCCCGGCACCGTCGCGGGCGTCCCCGCCCTGATCGCCCGCACCGGCTACACCGGCGAGGACGGCTTCGAGCTCTTCGTGGCCCCCGGGCACGCCGAGGAGCTGTGGAAGGCGATCACCGAGGCGGGCGCCGGCGTCGGCCTCATCCCGTGCGGCCTGTCCTGCCGCGACACGCTGCGCCTGGAGGCCGGCATGCCGCTCTACGGGCACGAGCTGACCACCGCCACCACCCCGTTCGACGCCGGTCTCGGCCGCGTCGTGAAGTTCGACAAGCCGGGCGACTTCGTCGGCCGGGCGGCGCTCACCGCCGCCGCCGAGCGGGCCGGGGCGCAGCCGCCGCGCAAGCTCGTCGGGCTGGTCGCCGAGGGCCGCCGCGTGCCGCGCGCCGGGTACCCCGTGACCGCCGCCGGCGGCACCGTGATCGGCGAGGTCACCTCCGGTGCGCCCTCCCCGACCCTCGGACAGCCGATCGCCATCGCCTACGTCGACGCGGAGTACGCCGCGCCCGGCACGCAGGGCGTGGCCGTCGACATCCGCGGCGCTCAAGAGCCGCACAAGGTGGTTGCGCTGCCCTTCTACAAGCGCCGGCGCTGACCGACCCCGCCCACCCCCTGCGCGAGCACACCTTCACATCCGGGAGAATTTGGTTATGAGCAACCCCCAGCAGCTGCGCTACAGCAAGGAGCACGAGTGGCTCTCCGCCTCTGAGGCAGGAGTGTCCACCGTGGGCATCACCTCGCACGCCGCCGACGCGCTCGGCGACGTCGTCTTCGTCCAGCTCCCCGAGGTCGGAGCCGCCGTCACCGCCGGCGAGACCTGCGGTGAGCTGGAGTCGACCAAGTCGGTCAGCGACCTGTACTCCCCCGTCACCGGTGAGGTCACGGAGATCAACCAGGACGTCGTCGACGACCCCTCCCTCGTGAACTCGGCCCCCTTCGAGGGCGGCTGGCTGTTCAAGGTGAGGACGTCGGAGGAGCCCTCGGACCTGCTCTCCGCCGAGGAGTACTCCGCCTTCTCCGGCAGCTGAGCCCTCCCGGACCCCGCTCCGTGATCCCGACCTCGACCAGGAAGATCCCATGTCGCTCCTGAACAGCTCCCTTCATGAGTTCGACCCGGACGTCGCCGCCGCCGTCGACGCCGAGCTGCACCGCCAGCAGTCCACCCTCGAGATGATCGCGTCGGAGAACTTCGCGCCGGTCGCCGTCCTGGAGGCCCAGGGCTCGGTCCTGACCAACAAGTACGCCGAGGGGTACCCCGGCCGCCGCTACTACGGCGGCTGCGAGCACGTCGACGTCATCGAGACGCTCGCCATCGAGCGGATCAAGGCGCTGTTCGGCGCCGAGGCCGCGAACGTGCAGCCGCACTCGGGCGCCCAGGCCAACGCCGCCGCGATGTTCGCCCTGATCAAGCCGGGCGACACCATCCTCGGCCTGGACCTGGCGCACGGTGGGCACCTCACCCACGGCATGAAGATCAACTTCTCCGGCAAGCTCTACAAGGTGGCCGCCTACCACGTCGACGAGAAGACCAGCCTCGTCGACATGGAGGAGGTCGAGCGCCTCGCCAAGGAGCACCGCCCGCAGCTGATCATCGCGGGCTGGTCGGCCTACCCCCGCCAGCTCGACTTCGCCGAGTTCCGCCGCATCGCGGACGAGGTCGGCGCCCTCCTGATGGTCGACATGGCGCACTTCGCGGGCCTGGTCGCGGCCGGGCTGCACCCCTCCCCCGTGCCGTACGCGGACGTGGTCACCACCACGACCCACAAGACCCTGGGCGGCCCGCGCGGTGGCGTGATCCTCTCCAAGGCCGAGTACGCCAAGAAGATCAACTCCGCGGTCTTCCCCGGCCAGCAGGGCGGCCCGCTGGAGCACGTGATCGCGGCCAAGGCGGTGGCCTTCAAGGCCGCGGCCACCGACGAGTTCAAGGACCGCCAGGTCCGTACCCTCGAAGGCGCGAAGATCCTCGCCGAGCGGCTCGTGCGACCCGACCTGACCGAGGTCGGCGTCTCGGTGCTGTCCGGCGGCACCGACGTGCACCTGGTCCTGGTCGACCTGCGCAGCAGCGAGCTCGACGGCCAGCAGGCCGAGGACCGGCTCCACCAGGTCGGCATCACGGTCAACCGCAACGCCATCCCGAACGACCCGCGGCCCCCGATGGTCAC
Organism: Streptomyces sp. NPDC006733; assembly: GCF_040636125.1. Taxonomy (NCBI): domain Bacteria; kingdom Bacillati; phylum Actinomycetota; class Actinomycetes; order Kitasatosporales; family Streptomycetaceae; genus Streptomyces; species Streptomyces sp. NPDC006733. Next base: position 61,185 of record NZ_JBEYJD010000047.1, read on the forward strand.
CTCGGGCCTGCGGATCGGCACCCCGGCGCTGGCCACCCGCGGCTTCGGCACCGAGGACTTCACCGAGGTCGCCGACATCATCGCCGAGGCGCTGAAGCCGGACTTCGACGCGGACACGGCCAAGGGCCTGTCCGCCCGCGTCTCCGCTCTGGCGGCGAAGCACCCGCTGTACCCCGGACTGTAACCGGTCCGTCGTACGCGTCAGGTCGGGGCACCGCGCACACTGGAAGGTGAGCCGGTGCCCCGCACCATGCCCCCCGCCCCATCCGTCCCGCGCACCACCCGGCAGACAACGGCGTCTGCTCGACCTAGGAGTCTTCCCGTGGCCATCTCGGTCTTCGACCTGTTCTCGATCGGCATCGGCCCGTCCAGCTCGCACACGGTCGGCCCCATGCGGGCCGCCGGGATCTTCGCCCACCGGCTCAAGAACGAGGGGCTGCTCGCCCACACCGTCAGCGTCCGCGCCGAGCTCTTCGGCTCACTGGGCGCCACCGGCCACGGCCACGGCACCCCCAAGGCGGTCCTGCTCGGCCTGGAGGGCCACTCCCCGCGCACGGTCGACGTCGAGAGCGCCGACGCCGAGGTGGAGCGGATCCGCACCAGCGGCCGGCTCAACCTGCTCGGCGCCCACGAGATCGACTTCGACGCCTCGTCCCAGCTGATCCTGCACCGCCGCCGCTCCCTGCCCTACCACGCCAACGGCATGACGCTCTTCGCCTACGACGCGGACGGCGCGCCCCTGCTGGAGAAGACGTACTACTCGGTCGGCGGCGGGTTCGTCGTCGACGAGGACGCGGTCGGCGAGGACCGGATCAAGCTCGACGACACCGTGCTGCGGCACCCCTTCCGCACCGGCGACGAGCTGCTGCGGCTCTCCCGCGACACCGGCCTGTCGATCGCCGCCCTGATGCTGGAGAACGAGAAGGCCTGGCGCAGCGAGGCCGAGATCCGCACCGGGCTGCTGGAGATCTGGGGCGTCATGCAGGCGTGCGTCTCGCGCGGGATGTCGCGCGAGGGCATACTGCCCGGCGGCCTGAAGGTCCGCCGCCGCGCCGCGAACTCCGCCCGCCAGCTGCGGGTGGAGGGCGACCCCAAGGCGCTCGCGATGGAGTGGGTCACCCTCTACGCGATGGCCGTCAACGAGGAGAACGCGGCGGGCGGCCGGGTCGTCACCGCGCCCACCAACGGCGCCGCCGGCATCATCCCGGCCGTCCTGCACTACTACATGAACTTCGTGCCCGGGGCCGACGAGGAGGGCGTCGTCCGCTTCCTGCTCGCCGCCGGTGCGATCGGCATGCTCTTCAAGGAGAACGCCTCCATCTCCGGCGCCGAGGTCGGCTGCCAGGGCGAGGTCGGCTCCGCCTGCTCGATGGCGGCCGGCGCCCTCGCCGAGGTGCTGGGCGGCTCCCCCGAGCAGGTGGAGAACGCGGCTGAGATCGGCATGGAGCACAACCTGGGCCTGACCTGCGACCCGGTCGGCGGCCTGGTCCAGATCCCGTGCATCGAGCGCAACGGCATGGCCGCGGTGAAGGCCATCACGGCCGCCCGGATGGCGATGCGCGGCGACGGCCGGCACCACGTGTCCCTCGACAAGGTCATCAAGACCATGAAGGAGACGGGCGCGGACATGAAGGTCAAGTACAAGGAGACCGCGCGCGGGGGCCTCGCGGTCAACGTCATCGAGTGCTGACCGGTCCCCGGCCGGCGGCCGGGGAGGACCTGCGTCCGCCCGGGGCGGGGGGCTGCGCCCCGGGCGGGGTGGTACGGCGGGGCCGCCGGGTTCCGGGCCGCTGGGGGGGTTATAACGGGGGTGGGTGGAGGTGT
>NZ_JBEYJD010000048.1:0-62258 GCF_040636125.1 Streptomyces sp. NPDC006733
GCGGGGTCGCGGTTGGGGGTGGTGTCGGCGAACTGGGCCCCGGCGCGTTGCCGGGCCCCGCTAAACCCGTGGCGGGGGGGGGGGCCCCCCCCCCGGCCCGCCCGGCGACCGGTTGTCACCCCCACGGCAGGATGGAACGGTGTCCGCCATGAGAACCACCCCCGCGCCGCGCCTGACGCGCAACGATCTACTGCTCGCCGCCGGCCTGCTGGCGGTGCAGACGGTCATGGCTTTGGCGTTGCCCGCCTCCGGCGGAGCCGGCCGGCGACCGGACGCCCTGGGGTGGACGCTGCTGGCGGCCGTCTGCCTGGTCCAGGTGTGGCGGCGGCGGGCCCCGCTGCTGACGCTGCTGGCGCTGACACTGTGCGTGGCGGCCTATCACGGTCTGGACAACCTCCACCAGGCGGTCATCCCCGCCACCATGGTCGCGCTGTACAGCCTGGCGGTCGCCGGGCCACCCCTGCGCACGATCCTGGTGGTCCCCACCATGATCGGCCTGATGGCCGGGGTGATGACGCTGACGCTCGACCGGGCCGACCCGGGCGCGCACATGCTCAGCAGCGCCGGCTGGCTCGTCGCGGTCGGGCTGGTCGGCGAGGCGGTGCGGATCCACCGCAAGTACATCGGGGCCATCGTGGAGCGGGCCGAGCGCGCGGAGCGCACCCGCGAGGAGGAGGCGGCTCGCCGGGTCGCCGAGGAACGGCTGCGGATCGCCCGCGATCTGCACGATCTGCTGGCCCACACGATCACGCTGGTGGGCGTGCAGACCTCGGTGGCCGCGCACGTCCTGATCGCCGACCCGGACAAGTTGGACCGCCAGGCGATCGCCGCCTCGCTGGAGGCCATCGCCGGCACCTGCCGCGACGCCCGGGCGGAGCTGCGCGCCACGTTGCGGGTCCTGCGCTCCGACACCGCCGACGCCGACCACGGCGCGCGGGAGTCCGCGGGCCCGCTGCCGGGGCTGCCCGTGGTCCCCGACCTGATCCGGGCCGCCGAGGCGGCGGGAACGCAGGTGGACCTCGTCGTCGGCGACGGTGCGGACCACGCGCCGCCCGCGGTCGGCGCCGCCGCCTACCGCATCGTGCAGGAAGCGCTGACCAACGCCGCCCGCCACGCGGGTGGTTCGCCGGTCCGGGTGACGCTGACCCGCTCCGGGGCGGCGCTGCACGTCGCCGTCCTGGACGACGGTCCGGCCCCGGCCGCCCCGCGCGAGCCGGCCCGCACGGACGGCTACGGCATCGTGGGCATGCGGGAGCGGGCGCGCAGCGTCGGCGGCCGACTGACGGCCGCGCCCCGGCCGGACGGTGCCGGATTCGCCGTCACGGCCGTGCTCCCCCTCGCGGGCACGCCCGAGGACGGCGACGACCCGCCCGTACCGTCACCGGCAGCCCGGCCCGAGGCCCCGGGCACCACCCCGCGCGCCACCGCCCGTGAAGGAGCCCCCCGATGACGTCCCCGACAGCCCCTCCCCCGCCCGCTCCACCGACGATTCGGGTGCTGCTCGCCGACGATCAGACGCTGGTGCGGGCCGCGTTCGCGATGCTGGTCGAGTCCGCAGCCGACATGGAGGTGGTCGGGCAGGCGGGGACCGGCCGGGAGGCCGCGGCGCTGGCCGGCAGCGCCGGCGCCGACGTGGTGGTGATGGACATCCGGATGCCCGACCTCGACGGCATCGAGGCCACCCGGATCATCGCCGCGGACGACGCCCTCGCCGCGGTGCGGGTGCTGGTCCTGACCACGTACGACACCGACGAACACGTGGTCGCAGCGCTGCGGGCGGGGGCCAGCGGGTTCCTCGTCAAGGACACCCGGCCCGCGGACCTCCTGAACGCCATCCGCACCGTCGCCGCGGGCGACGCGCTGCTGTCGCCCGGCCCCACCGCCCGCCTCATCGCCCGCGTCCTGCGGCTGCCCGACCGGCCCCCGCCCGGCCCCGCCCCGACCGGTCTGCCGGGCCTGTCGGACCGGGAGCGGGAGGTCTTGACCCTCGTCGGCCGGGGCCTGAACAACACCGAGATCGGCGAGGCGCTCGGGCTCAGCCCGCTGACCGCCAAGACGCACGTCAGCCGCATCATGGGCAAGCTCGCGGCCCGCGACCGCGCCCAACTGGTCATCACCGCGTACGAGTCGGGGCTGATCCGGGCGGCGGGAAACAGCTGAGCCGTGCGCCCGGACGGTGACGGCCCGTTGCCTAGGCGGGCGTCCCAGGCGCTCCCGGACCGCCGGCACCCTCGGCCGCACCGGCGCGGGGCTCGCCCCAGGTGTCCGCCCAGGTGTCGGCCCAGCGGTTGAGCGGGCTCAGCGCACGGTACGCGTCCTCGCCGAGGGCGGTGAGGGTGTAGCTGCTGTCACCCTGCTGCGCGACGACGCCCGCCTCGGTCAGTTCGACAAGGCGCTGGCGCAGGACGCTGGAGGACATGCCGTCGCAGCGCTGCTGCAAGGGACGGAAGCCCGCGGGGCCTTGGTGCAGCTCCCACAGGATGCGCAGGTTCCAACGCCGCCCGAACAGGTCGAGTGCCGCCATGATGGGGCGGCCGCTGGTCGAACCGCGGACCGGGCGCCCAGGCCTGGGGGTCTCCGCCACGTGGCCCACCCTTTCCCCTAGTGCTTCGTTTTCCGAAACGCTAACATGGTTCCTGCTTCGAAAAACGAAGCACTGGGTTCGGCGGTGCCACCCGCGCTCCACGGCCGCGGCGGCTACCGCAGGCGACGACAAGGGAGAAGAAGATGGCCGCTCGGATCGCTCCCGCATCCAGGCCTTATCCGGCATACGCCCAGGAGCGGCTGGCGCGCCTCGCCTCGCCGGGCGGTGACCCGCTCGTCCTGTTCACGACCCTGGCCACGGATCAGCGGCTTTTCGAGCGGTTGTTCAGCGGCGGGTTGCTGGACCGCGGGCACCTCTCGCTCAAGCAGCGCGAGATCGTCATCGACCGCATCACCGCCCGCTGCCGCAGCGAATACGAGTGGGGCGTCCACGTCAGCGCCTTCGCGGAGAAGGCCGGACTGACCCGCGACCAGATCGCCTCGACGTGCGCCGGCGGGCCCGACGACGCTTGCTGGACCGAGGAAGAACGCTGCCTGCTGCGGCTGTGCGACCGCATCGACGCCGACTGCACCCTGAACGATGCCGACTGGACGGACGGCCTGCGGTTCTTCACCCCGCACGCGCTCCTGGAGATCCTCATGCTCTGCGGCTACTACCGCACCATTTCCTCCATCACCAACGGCCTCCGCCTTCCGCTGGAAACCTGGGCCGCCCGCTTCGCGCAGTTCGCCGCAACCGAGGCCAGCTGATCTGCGGTGCTACGGGTGGCCACCGGCCCGAGGGGTGGTGACGCGCGGTGCCCGGTCGGGATATTCGCTGGTCGCCGTCTGTTGACGGGTTCATACTGCCGCGATGGATCCAGTAACGCTCGAGACCGACCGGCTGCTCCTGCGGGCCTTCTCACCTGACGATGTGGATGCGGTGTACACGGCTTGTCAGGACGAAAGCATCCAGTTCTACACCCCGGTGCCAGTGCCGTACCGGCGTGCGAACGCGGAGCAGCTCGTCGGCGAAAAGCTGCCCGCCCAGTGGGCCGAGGACAAGGACTACACCCTCGGCGCGTTCCGCAAGGACACCGGCGCCCTGGTCGGCTCGTACTGCCTGACCCTCATCAGCCGCGGCGTCTGGGAGCTCGGCTACTGGGCGGTCAAGGAGCAGCGCGGACGCGGGTACTCGGTCGAAGCCGCTCGGGCCCTGTGCGACTGGGGCTGGGCCACACTCGACGTGCACCGCATCGAGTGGTGGGCCATGGTCGGGAACACCGGCTCGCGGGCCGTCGCCGAGAGCCTCGGCTTCACCGTCGAGGGGACACTGCGCAATCGCAACATCGCCAACGATGGCAAGCCGCACGACTGGTGGGTAGGCGGACTGCTGAGGCCCTGACGCTCGGGCCCATGCTTCGTCCTGCGGGCAGCAGTAACGGGACAGTGGCCGCACGGGTTCTTCGAGCACCGCACATCGCGGCCGGGGTCGCCAGCGGGGAAAGGGACCACAGCGGAGATGTCAGTCCGCTGACGTATCCTTCCCGGCACCGCACACCGACTCCGGAGGACTTTCAGACGTGACCGGCCTGCCCGCCTTCCCACTGCCCTTCCAAGCGTCCCGTTCCCTGGCGTTCGCGGAACCCCGCACGCTGCGGGAGTTGGAGATGCTGCAGTGCAGCGCACACCTTCGGGCGAAGCCAGGATGGTTCGACAAGCGGAACGATGCCGACATCGTCGCCCGGTGGACGCAGGAGGCGTCCGCCCAGGGCCTGACCGAAGCACAGGTGCAGTACGTGCTGGCCGAACTCGCGCACTACGCCGCGCTGCGGGACGGATCCACCGGTATCGAGGTGTCCGCCGTCGACGGCGTGTGGCAGTCCGACACCCTGATCGACGACCAGCTCCGGTCCCGGCTGCGCGCGGCGGTGCGGGTGCTGGAACAGGTGCCCGCGGAGGCGCAGGACTGGCATCCCGGATCCGACGGCCAGGTACTGGATCTGGTGCACCCCTCCCTGTTCTGCCTGGTGAAAGAGGTGAGCGGGGCACCCGGGCGGGCGTGGCAGAACCCGACGGACCGCTACTCGACATACGAGTTCTCGGAGCGGTTCCAGTGGCTGCCCACAGACGTCGATGTCAGCGACGACGGCGCGGTCACCTTCGCTTCGTACGTCAACAACGTCCATCCCGAGACGCATCGTGAACTGGTCTCCGTCCTGCCCGACGTGTTCGCGCGGATGCGCCCCCTGTGGGAGAACGTGCTCACCGATCTGCGCCACCCGCGGCCCCTGCGGATCGAGGCCGATCCGTACGGGTGGTACGGCCCGGAGCCGGAGTATCCGAACAAGGCCTCCTACAACGACAGCGAGGCCTACAAAGCGGCCACCCAGGCGTGGAGCGCAGCCCATGACGACTGGTGGGAAACCCGTCGTCCGGCCATTCCGGACGCCCCGGCCTTCACCGCACCCGAGGTGCCCGACGCATCCGCCCGCGTCGACCTGCGCGGCCGCCGCCTCCAGGTCATCGTCAAACTCGCGACCATTCATCTCACCCCGGACAAGCCCGAGTACGCCGGCGGCACCTGGCATGTCGAGGGGATGATGAACGAGCGGATCGTCTCGACCGGCATCTACTACTGGGACAGCGAGAACATCACCGAGAGCCGGCTGAGCTTCCGGACAGCCCTCGACGACCCGTCCTATGAGCAGAGCGACGACAACGGCATGCGGGAGGTCTACGGTCTGGAGAACGAGGAACCGCTGAACCAGGTGCTGGGATCCGCCGCGACCCCGGCCGGCCGCTGCCTGGCGTTCCCGAACATCCTGCAACACCGCGTCGGCTCCTTCGGCCTCACGGACGCCACCCGCCCGGGATACCGCAAGATCCTGGCGTTCTTCCTCGTCGACCCGTCGGAGACGATCGTCTCGACCTCCGACGTTCCCCCGCAGCAACCGTGGTCGGAGACCTCGACCATGACACTGGAGCAGGCCAAGACCTACCGCGAACAGCTCATGCAGGAACGCAAGTTCTTCGTCAACGAACACAACGACCAGCTCTTCGAGCGGGAATTCTCCCTCTGCGAGCACTGAACCCACGACCGACGGTGGGCGGTGGGGCGCACATCGAAGTCCCCACTGCCCCGGAACGCGGCCTACCGGCTCCGTGGCTGATCCCCTGGGGGAAGGGGCGCCACGTTGCGCAACGCGACCACTCCCCGTGCGGGCCGGGGTGCGGGGCGGGACTGGGGTCTTTCCCCGGTGCGAAGCGGGAAGCGCGGGTGATGTCCTGCAGTCGCCGCGCCGAGCGGAGCAGCAGGGCCGGCAGGCGGCCGTCCGCGCCTGCCGGCCCTGCTGCTCCCGCCGCCCGGACGGCCCCGTCCGCACACTCCCTTGGGAAGGTCAGAACCCATGACATCGGAACTCCTCCCGCCCGGTACGGCGAACCGCCGGACGTTCCTCAGGACCGCGACCGCCGCGCTGGCGGTTCCCACCGCCGCCGTTCTGGTCGGAGGTGGGCCGGCCGGCACAGCACACGCCGACACCGCGACGGACCTGCCCGACTTCGCGCCCGTTCCCGCCGCCTCGACCGGTCCTGCCCTCAACGAGCAGGGCTACTTCGTCGGGCGGATCAAGGGCAACCTGTACTGGGTGACGGACTCGTACTACCAGGCGATGTTCCTCAGTACCCGGGAGGGCGTCGTGCTGGTCGACGCGCCGCCGACCATCGGTCACAACCTGCTGCGCGCCATCGCCGAGGTCACGCGGGCCAACGGTCGGCCGTCGAAGGTCACCCATCTGATCTACACCCACACCCACGCCGACCACATCGGCGCCGCCAACCTCTTCGGCAAGCACGTCGTACGCATCGCGCACAGCGAGACCCGGCGCCTGCTGCGGTTGGACGCCGACCCCAACCGGCCGGTCCCGAACGTCACGTTCGACGACCGCTACGACCTGCGGGTCGGCGGTGAACGCCTTCAGCTGGCCTACCACGGCCCCAATCACTCACCGGACAACATCTTCGTCTACGCGCCCGACCACGCGACGCTGATGGTCGTGGATGTCCTGTATCCGGGCTGGGTGCCGTTCAAGAACCTTGCCGTCTCGCAGGACATTCCGGCCTGGGTCAAGGCCCAGGACATCGCGATGGAGTACCCGTGGACGACCCTGGTCGGCGGCCACCTGGGCCGGCTGGGGGTGCGCGCCGACGGGGATGTGCAGCGGCAGTACGTCGCCGACCTCACCGCCGGGGTGAAGGCCGCGATGACTCTCGACCCGGCGCCGTTCTTCGACAAGTACGGCCCGGCCGGCAATTCGTGGGCGATCTTCAAGACCTATCTGGACGCCGTCGCCCGGCAGGCGGCCGATCCGGTCATTGCCAAGTACACCGGAGTGCTGGCCGCCGCGGATGTCTTCACGCTCGACAACGCGGCGACCATGCTCGAGTCCCTGCGGATCGACGCCGGGCTGCTCGGCCCCTTCGGTACCCGCCCGTAGCCGGGCGGCGGAGGACAGGGGGTCGCGCGGAGCGGCGTGTCACCCCCTGCCGCCGTCGTCGTGCAGCAGGGCGGCGAGTTGGCGGCGGGAGGTGATGTCGAGCTTCCGGAACACCTTGTTGAGGTGGTACTCGACGGTCGAGGTGGTGATGAACAGGCGCGTGGCGATCTCGGCGTTGGTCGCCGCCGCGGCGGCGAGGAGCGCGACCTGCCGTTCCTGGGGTGTGAGGTCGTGGTCGGCCTGGGCGCTCCGCTTGCGGGCCCGCTCACCGGTGGCCGCCAGCTCGATCCGTGCGCGTTCGGCGAATCCGGCCGCTCCCATGCCGGTGAACATCTCGTGCGCCGTCCGCAGCTGCACGCGGGCGTCGACGCGCCGTTTGCGGCGCCGCAGCCACTCCCCGTACAGCAGGTGGGTCCGCGCGAGCTCGGTGGCGATGCCGGTGTCCTGAAGGTGTTTCACGGCTTCCTCATAGAGGGCTTCGGCCTCCTGATCCGGGGCCATGAGCGCGCTGGAGCGGGCCGATACACCGCGGGCCCACGGGGTGCCGCTGAGCGCGGCGCGTTCGGTCAGGCGGGCCAGTGCCCGCTCGGCGGTGGTGCGGTCGCCGGCCCGGACCGCGGCTTCGATCAGGTCGGGCAGCAGTCGGCTGCCCTGTCCCGGAGCGTCGCTGTGGTAGCCGCGCCGGGCCCAGTCCAACGCTTCCTGGTAGTGGCCGGCCCCCAGTTCCAGGATGGTCAGCGCGTGGTGCGCGTGGTTGGCCACGATGGCGAAGCCGAGCTGTTCGCCCCACAAGTGGATCGAGCGGTCCACGCCGACCCGCAATTCCGCGGCCCGCGCCTGCCAGGCCAGCAGTTCCACCCGGTGTGACGGTCCCTGCGGTGGCAGCCCCAGGGCCTGGCCGATCTCGTCGGCCTCGTCGTAGGAGGCCTCCGCGGCGGCGAACCGACCGGCCCAGACTTCCGCGGCGGCCCGGGTGTTGATCACCACGCCGAGCGCGTGCAGGGCGCCCTGCGCACGGCTGGCGGCTGCCAGCCGGTCCAGCACGGCCCAGTGTCCGTGTTCGTCCCAGAGGTCCATGGTGGCGGCGTAGGCCATCAACGCGATCGGCATGCCGGTCTCCACCAGCTCGCCGGTCCGCAGGGCGACGACCGCGGCCCGCAGTTGCGGCACCGCCGCCGCGTACCCCTCGGCGATCCGGACGCAGTAGGCGCCCGCGACCACGTCCGGGAGCGTCGGCGGCAGCGCCGCATCCCACGGCATGTCCAGGGCTTGGCGGGCGAGCTCCTCCAAGGTCAGGCCGACCGTGTGCTCCCTCGTCTGCATCCCGGCGGACAGCGCCTCGAACACCATGTCCCGGGCCAGCCGCTCATCGAATGCCACCGCGTCCGCCGCGGCGGCCATCAGCAGCGCGGGCGCCGTGCGGGCCCGGCCCTCGAGCCATTCGATCGACGCGCGCAGCCGCTGGGTCGTGGCCCGCGTCGCCGGCCGGCCGGGACCGGATTCCGCCTGGTCGAGCACCGTCCGGGCCATGGCCGCGTCCCCGAGGACCAGGTGGGCCTGCGCCGCGACGCAGTAGCGCCGAGCCCGGTCCAGCGGGTCTGGGGTCAGCTCGGCGGCGCGGGCCAGGAAGCCGGCCTGGGCCGAATAGCCGCCGCGTCCGCGCGCGCGTTCCGAGGCGTCCTCGAGCGCGGTCGCGACCCCTTCGTCGAGTCCGACGGTCGCTTCCGCCAGATGCCAGGCCCGCCGGTCGGGCGACGCTTCCCGGTCGGTCGCGGCGGCGAGCGCCCGGTGGACCCGGCGCCGCTGTGCGGGCACGACGCCGGCGTGGACGGCCGAACGGATCAGCGGATGCCGGAACGCCGGCTGACGGCCCCGCAGCAGCACCCCGTCGGCCACTGCGGCGTCCAGAGCGTGGGCGGACAGGCCGAGAGCGGTCGCCGCCCGCCACAGCACGGCCGGGTCGTCGACGGGCGCGAGCGAGGCGACCAGCAGCAGCTCCTGGGTCTCCTGGGGCAGCGCGCGGACCTGGCGCAGGAAGTGGGATTCCAGTTGCGGGCCGATCGGCAGCGGTGCGAGCGAGAGGGCTCCGTCCGGCAGCCGCCCGGCGAGTTCGATCAGGGCCAGCGGGTTGCCCGCGGTCTCGGCGACGATCCGGGCGAAGTCCTGCGGTCCCAGTCGCCCGGCCGGTGTCTCCGCCAGCAGTTGCAGGGCATCCGCGTCCGACAGGCCCGTCAGGCGCAGCGTGGGCAGTCCGTCGAGGGGTGAGGCGTCGGAGCGGCCGTCGCGGGCGCAGATCACCAGGCCGACGCCGTCGGCGTGCAGGCGGCGGCCGACGAAGGCCAGCACCTCCAGGGATTCGCGGTCCAGCCACTGGGCGTCGTCGACCAGGCACAGCAGCGGGCGGCTGCGGGCGGCTTCCGACAGCAGGGTGAGGGTGGCCAGACCGGCCAGGAAGCGGTCGGCGGGCGGACCTGCGCGCAGGCCGAATGCCGAGCCCAGCACGTCGCGCTGCGGTTCGGGCAGCTGGTCGAGCCGGTCGAGGAAGGGCAGCAGCAGCCGGTGCAGTGCGGCGAAGGCGAGCTGGGCCTCGGCCTCCACGCCCGTGACCTCCGCCGTCTGCACGGCGTCGGAGGTGTCGGCCGCGTGGGCGAGGAGCCGGGACTTGCCGATGCCGGCCTCGCCGACGAACACCAAGGCCCCGCTGAGCCCCTCGCGGACCGCGCCGAGCAGCTCGTCGACGGCACGACGCTCGTCGGCCCGGCCCAGCAACGGCGGGGTGGACGGGTGCGGTTCTCGGGTCGATCCGTGGTGCGGGGAGAAGGGGCTGGTGCTCATACGGCCGACGGTAGGCAGGGCGCGGTCGGCGTCGCGAGCGTCAGGTGACGGTCGTCCGGACCGGGCCGAGCCGGTCCGAGCCGGCTGCGACGGCCGCGTGCCTGGGCTGCGACCCGTCACGACGCCGGTCGCAGCACCGCGCCCAGTGCGGACCGCGAGGTGATCCCCAGCTTGGGGAAGATCCGGTGCAGGTGGGAGCTGACCGTGCGGTGCGACAGGTAGAGCTTCTGGCCGATCTCCCGGTTCGTCAGCCCTTCCGCGGCCATCTGGGCGATCTGCAGTTCCTGCGGGGTGAGCCGGTCCCGGGCGTCGGGGCTGCGGTGGCCGCTCGACTCGCCGGAGGCGCGCAGCTCCCGGCGCGCCCGGTCGCCCCACGGCCGGGTACCCAGCGCGTCGAAGGTCTCGCGGGCGGCGCGCAGGTGGGCGCGCGAGTCGGCGGCCCGCCGCTGGCGGCGCAGCCACTCCCCGTAGGCCAGCTGGGTGCGGGCCCTGATGAACGGCCAGGCCGTCAGATCCGCGCGCAGCGCCGTCCCGAACAGCTCCTCGGCCTCCGCGTCGTCGGCCAGGAGCGCGCGGGCGAAGCGCAGGCCGGCGTGGAGGGCCGGTGACGGGGACCGCAGCGCCGCGTCCTCCATCTCCCGCATGATCTCCTCGACGCCCTCGGCGCGGCCGCAGTGCACGGCGGCGTCCACGAGGTCCGCGACCACGTAGCAGCGCAGGGCGAGCTCGTAGCAGGGGTCGACCGGGTCGTGCAGCCGCCGCAGGTGGGTGTAGGCCTCCCCGAACTGCCCGCCGCCCAGCGCCGCGAGCCCGCGCGCCAGCTGCGCCCGGGCCAGCACCGGGCGGGCGGCGATGGCCACGCCGACCCGCTCCGCCTCCGCGGTCAGTTCCCCGACCCGCTGCACCTCACCGCGCAGGGCGGCGATCACGGCCTCGATCGACCGGATCAGCGCGTGCAGGTAGGGCTGGGTCGTCTCGCGGCCCAGGCGGCAGGACTCCTCCGCCGCGGGAATGGCCGTGCTCAAGTCGCCCAGCTGCGCCGCGCTCCACGCCGTGGCGCCCAGGCACCGGGCCAGGATCCCCAAGCGGCCCTGGACGCGCAGCCCGGCCACCGCGGCGCCGGAGAACCGGCGGGCCAGGTCGAACGAGCCGACCATCAGCGCACCGGTGCCCAACAAGCGGTCCGTGCGGGCGTCGTGGCCTTGGGAGGAGGCCAGGCGCCCCAGGCGTTCGATCACCACCGCGCCCCGCTCGACCGGCGCCGCGTACGCGAGGATCGCCAGCAGCCACGGGTCGTGCTCGTCCAGCGCCAGGCCTTCGGCGACGGCGACCACGTACCGCCGGGCCGCAGGGCCCGGCTCGCTCCAGAAGCAGCGCTGCGCCGCACTCCACAAGATCCGGACCGCGAGGTCCTGGTCACCGGCCGCGGCGACCGCCTCGGCAAGCTGCGCCAGATCCCGGGTTTCGGTGCTCTGATGGTGCAGCCCCTCGTCGAAGCTGCCCCGCAGCCACACCACGCGGGCCCGCTGCTGCGCCGAGAGGTCCAACTGCGCTGCGGCGTCCAGGAGGCGGGTGACCACCTCGCGCGAGCCCAGTTCGACGGCCAGGTGGGCGGCGCGCAGCAGCCGGTCGGCCTGCAGCGCCTGGTCCTCGCTGAGGCGGGCGGCGCGGTCCAGGGCCGCCACCGCGGCCCCGATGCCGCCGCGGCGCTCGGCCCGCACCGCGGCGGCATCGGGGCCGCGGCGACGGCTTCGTCGGGCAGCGCCGTGGCGGCCGCCCGGTGCCACACGCTGCGGTCCTCCTGGCCGATCAGGGCCGCGGACAGGGCCCGGTGCGCCGCCTGGCGTTCGGGCAGGGTCATGCTCTGGTGGATCGCCGAGCGCATCAGGGGGTGGCGGAAGCGCAGTTCGCCCCGCTCGATGTCGATCAGTCCTGCGGTGATCGCCGGCACCAGGACGGCGGCGTCGGTCCGCCCGCCGGTGACGGCCTGCGCCGCACCGGTGCTCTCGGCGAGCGAGACGCTGTCGTTGAGCGCGGCGACCTGCAGCAGCGTCCGGGTCGCCGCCGGCAGGCCGGACAGCCGGGCGGTGAACGCCCGCTCCAGGCGCTCGGTGAGCGGCAGCCAGGCGGGCAGCGGCGCACCGTCCGCGGCCGGATCGCGGGTCGCCCGCGGAAGTTCCGTCAAGGCCAGGGGGTTGCCCGCGGCCTCGGTGAGCAGGCGCGTGCGCAGCGCGGGCTCCAGGTCCGGGGCGTGGACGCGCAGCAGGGCGTCCGCCGCGGCGGCGTCCAGCGGCGACAGCGTCAGCTCGGGCAATTCGGCGTCGTCCAGCCAGGAGTGGAACCCCTCGCGGGCAGCGGCCAGCAGCACGATCGGCTCCGACTCCAACCGGCGGGCGACGAAGCCCAGGACATGGGAGGTGGACGGGTCCAGCCAGTGCGAGTCCTCGGCGACCAGCAGCACCGGTGCGCCTTCGGCTGCCTCGGCGACCACGTTCAGCACCGCCAGGGCGACGAGGAACAGGTCCGGTGCGGCCCGATCGGTGCCGCTGAGCGCCGCCCGCAGGGCTTCTTGCTGCTCCGGGGGGATGAGCTCGACGGCCGTACGGATCGGATACAGCAGTTGCTGGAGCCCGGCGTAGGGCAGGTGTGTCTCGCACTCCACCCCTGCGGTGGTCAGCACGCGCATGCCCGCCGCGGTGGCGTGTGCGGTGGCGTAGGCCAGGAGCGCGGACTTCCCGATGCCGGCCGTGCCCCGCACCGCCAAGGCGCCGCCGCGCTCGTGGACATCGGCGATCAGGCCGGTGAGGCGTTGGGTCTCCGCCGCTCGCCCGAGCAGTACCACAGCACTCCCTCGGGGCGGTTCGGCGCAGGTAGCGACCACGGAAACCTGAGCATAGTCGGTGAACGCGACGGCCTGCCCCGCCCACGGCCGACCCCAGTCCCCCGCCGGCGCTCCGCACGCACTGGGGTCTTTCCCCAGTACGAACGCCCCTGACCGCGTGGTGTGCTGGCCCGACGCCGCATCCGGCACGACCGCCCGCACCGAGAGGTCGCCATGACCACACCGAGCCCCGTTCCAGTCCTCTTCATCCATGGCCTGTGGCTGCACGCCACGTCCTGGTCCCCCTGGCTCGACCTGTTCCAGCAGGAGGGCTACGCCGCGTCGGCACCGGGCTGGCCCGGCGACCCCGACAGCGTCGAGGAGGCCCGCGCCAACCCGGAGAGCATCGCCGACCACGGCATCGACGAGGTGGTGGACCACTACGCGGCGATCATCCGCACGCTGCCGGTCCTGCCCGTGGTGATCGGGCACTCCTTCGGTGGCATGATCGCGCAAAAGCTCCTCGGGCAGAACCTGGCCGCGGCCGCTGTCGCGATCGACGCGGCCCAGATCAAGGGTGTCCTGCCGCTGCCGCTGTCCGCGCTGCGCGCCACGCTGCCGGTGTTCAAGAACCCCGGCAACAAGCACCGGGCCGTCTCTCTGACAGCTGATCAGTTCCGGTTCGCGTTCGGTAATGCCGTGTCTGCGGCGGAGTCGGCGGAGCTGTTCGAGCGGTGGGCGATTCCCGCGCCGGGCAAGCCGCTGTTCGAGGCGGCCGCGGCCAACTTCAACCCGCACTCCCCGGCGAAGGTCGACACCGCCAACAGCTCGCGGGGGCCGCTGCTGCTGATGACCGGCGGCAAGGACCACACGGTGCCGGAAGCGGTGGTCAGGGCCACCCTCAAGCAGTACCGGCACTCCGAGGCCGTGACCGACATCACCGACTTCCCCGACCGCGGGCACTCCCTGACGATCGACAGCGGCTGGCGCGAGGTCGCCGACGCCGCGCTGGCCTGGTTGCGGCGGCACTCCTTCTGACCCGGCACGCCACCGAACGCATCCTCACCCCCGACACCGCCGAAGGGCTTTGGCATGGATCTCCACCTGACCGGCAGGACCGCGGTCGTCACCGGCGCGAGCCGCGGTATCGGGCTGGCCGTCACCCGGGCGCTGCTGCGCGAGGGGGCCCGGGTCGTGGCCGGCGCGCGGGAGATCACTCCCGCGCTGCAGGCGCTGGCCGCCGACGGCGAGGTCCTTCCCGTCGCGGTCGATCTGACCGCGCCGGACGGGCCGGACGAACTCGTGGCCGCCGCGGCCTTCGCCTATGGCGGCCTGGACATCCTGGTGAACAACGTGGGAGCTGTTCGGCCCCGCGTCGACGGGTTCCTCGCGGTGACCGACGCCGACTGGGCCGCCACCTTGGCCGTCAACCTTCTGGCCCCCGTGCGCACCACCCGGGCCGCGCTCCCGCATCTGCTCGCGCGCGGCGCGGGGAGCGTCGTCACCGTCAGCTCCGTCAACGCGTTCCTGCCCGACCCGCTCGTCATCGACTACAGCGCGGCCAAAGCCGCCCTGTCGAACTTCTGCAAGTCCCTGTCCAAGCAGGTGGGACCCCAGGGCATCCGCGTCAACACCGTCACAGCCCCGGACCCGTCACCACCGGTCTGTGGTTGGCCCACGACGGTGTGGCCGCGACGGTCGCCGCCGCCACCGGCCACTCCGCCCGCGATGTGGCCGAGCAGGCCGCCGCCGACGCCGCCACCGGCCGGTTCACCGACCCCGAGGAGGTCGCGGACGTTGTGGTGTTCCTGGCCGGTGACCGGGCCGCCAATATCACCGGGTCCGACTTCGTCATCGACGGCGGCCTCGTCAGCACCCTGTAACCCCTCCCCCGCACCCTCTTTTGGAGCACCGTGTGAAGCACCGTCATGCCTTCTTCCGCCCCCGGGTCCTGACCCCGCTCGCGATCGCAGCGGCGATCGGCCTCGGCGCCACCGCCGTCACGGCCCAGGCCCAGCCCGAAACCGCCCCGGCCCGGCCCACGGACACCGCGCAGCAGTCTGTGGCCGTCGCCAACCAGGCGGCCGCGAGCCTGGTCCCGGCGGGGTTCAGCGAGCACAAGGTCGCCGGCATCGACTACGTGATCGGCGGCCACGGCCCGACCCTGGTCCTGCTGCACGGCTATCCGGAGACCTGGTACGAGTGGCGCGGCCTTCTGCCGGCCCTCGCCCAGCACTACACCGTCATCGCGCCCAGCCTGCCCGGCGCGGGCAAGAGCGACGCCCCGGCCACCGGGTACGACAAGAAATCCATGGCCGCCGCCATCCACACCCTGCTCGCAAAAATCGGGCACGCCGACGACATCCGGCTGGTCGGCCACGACATCGGCTCCATGGTCGCCTACGCCTACGCCGCCGCGCACCCCCGCGAGGTGACCAAGCTCGTCCTGAGCGAGGCCCCGATCCCGGACCCGAGCATCTACCAGTTCCCGTCCCTGACCGCCGCCGGTCCGGGCGTCTGGAACTTCGGCTTCTTCTCCCTGACCAACGGCCTGCCCGAGACGATGGTGTCGGGGCGCGAAGAGGCGTGGGTGGGCGGCTTCATGGACAGCCTCGAAGTCCAGAAGGGGGCTGTCACCCCGGACGACATCGCGGTGTTCGCCGGGGCGTTGAAGGACCCGGCCCACCTGGCGGCGAGCTTCGCGTGGTTCCGCACCTTCCCGCAGGACATCAAGGACAACGCCATCAGCCGGCGGACGAAGCTGACCATGCCGGTGCTGGCGATCGGCGCCTCGGGCAGCCTTCGCGACGCGGTCCCTGACCAGGTCCGCAAGTACGCGAAGAAGGTCACCCCCTTCGTCGTCCCCGACTCCGGCCACTGGATCTACGAGGAACACCCGGCGCAGATGACCCGGATCCTGCTCACCTTCCTCGGGGGAACGTCATGATCGCGCCCTTCCCCGATCACACCCTTCCCGAAGCCGACGCCGAGCCCTTCTGGTTCCTCGGCGGACGCGCGCGGATCCTTCTCCCCGGCAGCCGGACGAACGGCGCCCTGAGCGTCCTGGAGTTCTTCGACACCGCCGGCCACGCGCCCCCGCACCACCTTCACGCGGACGAGGACGAGCTCTGGACGGTGCTCGACGGAGAGGTCTCCTTCTTCGTCGGGGACCAGCGGCTGGACCTGCAGGCCGGTCAGATCGCCTTCGGCCCGCGCGGTACGCCCCACAGCTACCTGGTCCGCTCCGCGACCGCGCACCTGGCCGTGGCGTTCACGCCGTCCCGCATCGAGGAGTGGTTCAGCTCCAACGGCACCCCCGCCACCCGCCTCGACGACGTGGCTCCCACCTTCGACATCGGGGCCATCCTCACCTCCGCGGCGGCGTTCCACGTGAGCGTCACGGGCCCCCCGCCGACCGTCTGACCGGCGGCGTCCCTGCCCTCACCCGGATCGCACGCCACGGCCCGCGCACCACCTCGCCGTGGCGTGCGATCCCGTTCGCCCCGTCCGTCCGCACCGACCATGAGAAAGGCTCCGCCATGCTCGCACCCGTGTCCGTCCCGGCACGCCGACACCGCTGGTTCCACCGGCGCGTGATGATCCCGGCCGCGCTGGCCGCCGCCGTCGTGACCGTCCCCACCATCTCCTCGGCCGCGCCGACCGCGGCTCCGACCGCGGTGGCCGCGCCCGCCCGGCATGCTCCCAAGCCCACCGTGGTCCTGGTCCACGGCGCTTTCGCCGACTCCTCCAGCTGGGGCGGGGTCGTCGGCCGGCTGCGGCACGACGGCTTCCCGGTCATCGCCGCGGCGAACCCGCTGCGGGGCCTGGACTCCGACGCGGCCTACGTCGCCAGCCTCCTGGCCACCATCCCCGGACCGGTGGTCCTGGTCGCCCACTCCTACGGCGGCGAAGTCATCACCAACGCCGCCGTCGGGCACCCCAACGTCAAGGCCCTGGTCTACATCGCGGCCTTCGCTCCCGCCCAGGGCGAGAGCGGGCTGGCGCTGACCGGGCTGAACCCCGGAAGTCAGCTCGGCGCGGCGCTCGTCGTACGGCCCTACGCGGTCGCCGGGGGCGGCGGCGCGGACGGCTATGTCGATCCGGCGAAGTTCCGCGCCGTCATGGGGGCCGACCTGAAGGCCGCCGACGCCGAGCTGCTGGCCGCCGAACAGCGCCCGGTGGATCTGGCTGCCCTTCAGGCAGCGAGCGGTGTCCCGGCGTGGAAGACGATCCCGTCCTGGTACCTGGTCGCCGGCGCGGACCGGGCGATCCCGGCCGCGACGGAGAAGTTCATGGCCCAGCGGGCCGGCGCCCACACCGTCGTGATCGACGACGCGTCCCACCTGGTCATGCTCTCCCACCCCGCCCGGGTCGCGAACCTGATCGTCCAGGCCGCCCGCGCGACCGGCTGACCCCTGGTGCAACCCGGGGCAGGTCGGGTCGCACCGGACCCGGCCTGCCCGCGCCCGCGAACGGCGTCTGGACCCGCGGCGGGTGGCTCAGAGCGCGCGGGTGCGGGGGGGGCGCCGTACTGCGCGTCGGTGAGGCGCTCCAGCCAGGTGGTCTCGGGCCGGTCGTCGTCGGGAGCGGTGCCGTCCCACAGGGCGAGGTGCTGCATGAACCGGTCCTCGGTGGCGCCGTGCCAGTGCTCCTCGCCGGGCGGACAGGTCACGGTCTCACCGGGGTTGGGCTTCGTAGACGGTGCCGTCGCGGGTGCCGATCAGGGCGGCGCCGGCCACGACGTGCAGGGTCTGGCCGACGGCGTGACGGTGCCAGGCGGTACGGGCGCCGGGGGCGAAGCGCACCATGTTCGCGCGCAGGCGCGAGGGTTCCTGGCCTGCGTGGATGACATCGAACCAGACGTCGCCGTGGAACCAGTCCTCCGGTCCCTTGCCGGTGGGCTGCGGCGTGACGAATTCCATGGGGTGCCTCCTGCTCTCGTGCGGGTCGGGGACGTACGGCGGTGGGGTCAGCGCTCGAGCATGCGGCGGCCGGCTTCGGTGTGGGTCTCGCCGGCGGCCGGCGGCAGGCTGGAGAGGCGCGCCAGGACCTCGTCGGTGAGCTGCAGGCGGTAGGCGGCGGTGTTCTCCTCCACCCGCGTGACGCGCTTGGTGCCGGGGATGGGGGCGAGATCGTCGCCCTGGGCGAGCAGCCAGGCGAGGGCGACCTGGGCCGGTGTGGCGCCCACGTCGGCGGCGATGGCCACAGGCCGAAGGGGCGGACCTTGCCCTCGTGGATCAGTTCGGCCACGGCGCCGGCGGTCTCTTCGATGGGGGTGTCCGGGTCGACCCGGTGCTGGTAGTACAGGTCGATGTGGTCGGTTCCCAGGCGCGTGAGGGAGCCCTCGACGGCGGTGCGGATGTTGGCGGGGCGGGAGTTGAGGTTCCAGGCGCCGGCACCGCCGTGGTCGATCATGCCGAACTTGGTGGCGAGCGCGACCTGGTCACGGCGGCCCTTGAGGGCCTGGCCGACGAGGTCCTCGTTGATGTAGGGGCCGTAGATCTCCGCGGTGTCGAGCAGGGTGACCCCGAGGTCGATGGCGCGGTGGATGGTGCGGATGGACTCCGCGTCGTCGCTTCCGGCGCCCGTCGGGCCGTGGGACATGCCCATGGCGCCCAGGCCGATGCGGGAGACGTCCAGGTCGCCGAGCTTGATGTGCCGCATGCGTGCTGCCCCTGTGGTCGGGTGGAAGGCTCGGTGCCCGCCGGGGCGGGCGGCGTGCTCCGGCGGTCAGCTGTCCAGGCGCCGCGCGCTGAGCCAGGCGACCATCTCGGGGTCGCGGTGGTCGAAGAACAGCGTGGTGCCGGTGTCGAGGTCGGCGATCTGCGCCATCTGCGCGTCGGTCAGCTCGAAGTCGAAGACGTCCAGGTTCTGCGCCATCCGGCCGGGGTCGACGGACTTGGGGATCGTGACGATGGCGCGCTGGATCAGCCAGCGCAGCACCACCTGCGCTGCGGACTTGTCGTGCTCCTTGCCGATCGCGGTGAGGACCGGATGGGTGAACAGCTCGTTCTTGCCTTCGGCAAATCCGCCCCAGGACTGGTGCTGCACCCCGTGCTCGCGCATCAGTGCCTGGTCGGTGGTGCGCTGGAAGAACGGGTGGGTCTCGATCTGGTTGACCGCCGGGACGATCTCGTTGTTGAGGACGAGGTCCAGGAGCCGGTCGGGGTAGAAGTTGGCGACGCCGATCGCCCGGACCAGGCCCTCCCGGTGGGCGGCTTCCATCGCGCGCCACTGCCCGTAGACGTCTCCGAAGGGCTGGTGCACCAGGTAGAGATCGACGTGGTCCAGTCCCAGCTTGGCCAAGGACGCTTCCAAGGCCCGCCGGGTGTTCTGCTCGGCGGGGGCGTCCTGGATCCACAGCTTGGTGGTGACGAACAGTTCCTCGCGCCGGATGCCGCTCGCCGCGATGGCCCGGCCGACGGCTTCCTCGTTGCCGTAGGCGGCCGCGGTGTCCAGCAGCCGGTAGCCGGCGGCCAGCGCGTCGGAAACGGCCCGCTCGGTCCGGTCCGACGGGATCTGGTAGACGCCGAAGCCGAGGATCGGCATCTCGACGCCGTTGTTCAGGGTGACGCTCAGCATGGGACTCTTCCTTGTCGTCTCAGTGGGGGTAGGGCTCGATGGCCGTCATCGCGGTCGTCGCGGCGCCCGAAGCAGTACAGGGGCGCGGAGCGGCCGGTCGCCGGGGTTCGCGGCACAGGGCGGCGGGGTGCCGTTGGACCGTTCGGAGGCCAGGTGCGGTTCCCCAGCCGCAGGGCTCGTCGCCTGATCGGCGCTGTTCCCGTCCGTCATGCTCATTCCCTTCCGCTCTACGAGCCCCGGCGCGGGCACTGTGACCGGTCAGGTCGCCGTGCCTCCGGTCCACCGTTTCCCGTGCACCCGGGGTACGCCAGTGCAGAGGGAGCCGGCGGGAGGTGCGGGACGGCGGGCGCTCGGACACGGTGCGACACCATCCACCCTGCCCGGCTGCGGCCACCGCAGGCAGACCGAGCTGGTCCAGGGGGTGGCCAGCGGGGGCATGGCAGGGCCCCCTCGACGCGCACGGCGTACCCGCGGCGGAGAGACACCGGCGGTATGGCACCCGAGCAGCACAGCAGCGGCGACGAGCTGGCACGCTTCCTGCGCGCCCGCCGCACCCGGACCAGTCCCCAGTCCGCCGGCCTGACCCCGGCCCCGGTGTCCGCCGCACCCCGGGCCTGCGGCGCGAGGAACTGGCCACGCTCGCCGGGATCACCCTGCACTTCCAGGGCATGGCCCTGGAAGGCACCCCCGGCCATCGCTTCGGCGTCTACACCGCCGAGCCCGGCACCCCCGACCACGACGCGATGCTGCTGCTCGATCCGACCGCCCCACCCGCCCAGCCCCAGACCTCGTCGTCCTGCCAGGGTGACGCCGGACCGGCCCACCTGGCGTGACGGGAAACGTCCTGCGGCGCCGGGGGCGACGCTTCGGCCCGTGTGCTGCGGCTCGGGAACCGGGGCTGGGCCCGGCGCAGGGGCGCTGCGCCGGGAGGGCTAGCGCTGCACCTTCTCCCACGGTCGGACCCCGAGCTGTCCGGTGGTGCCCAGGTCGAGGTTGGGCGTCACCGTCACCGGGGCGGCGCCGGCCTTCGCGCGGACCTGCACGTAGGGCACGTTCACCGCTGTGCCGGACTGGGTGGTGTTGCGCCAGACCAGGGCGGCGGTCGCCGATTCGCCGGGTTTGAGGGTGATGGCGCGGGGCGGCTTGTCGTCCCCGGCGCTGCTGGTGATCTCGCGGCTGCCGTTGAGGATCGCGATGCCGGTGACGGGCTTGCGGTCGTCGTCCAGCAGTGTCAGCAGCGGGTAGCCCTGGACGGTGTAGTCGCGCTTGCCGCAGTTGTCGAGATGCAGGCCCACGACGCGCAGGCCCATGGCCGCGTCGCCCTGGTCGGCGCTGACCTTGATCCCGGAGGCCGGGCAGGCGCCCGGCGCCGCCGGTGCCTCGCTCGCGGGGACCGCGGTCACGGTGGACACCTTCGCCCGCGTCACCCGTGGGGTGCCGGGCGGCAGTATCCCGGCGCGGACCGTGCCCCGCACGGTCTTGCCCGGGCCGACATCGCGCACGGTCGCGGTCGGGTTGCCCATGGATCCGCCGTCAGCGCTCATGAAGGTGAACGTGATCGAGTAGGTCAGGGCCGCGGCGCTCGCGTTGGTGACCTCGTACTCGGCGGAGATGCCGGAGTCCGTCGGGAAGGTGAGCGTTTCGGCGGCGACGGGGTGGCTGCGCGTCGGCGAGGGCGTGGGGGTGGCTGCCGGGAGGGTCAGCCAGGTGATCCGCACACCGTCCTTGCCCGCATCGTCGACCCTGGTCCGGGACGGCGACGCGGTCGCGGCGGTGCCGGCATGCTGCGTTCCGCAGGCGGTGAGCAGCAGGGCGGTCGCGGCGAGTGCCGACACGAAGGGGGCGGTCCGCGACGGAGCCAGGCGGAGAGGGGTGGGTCTGCGCATCCGATCATCTGATCACAGCGCGGACCGTGGGCGGTTGCTGGAGGCCGGGGTTCCCGTCACAAGGCTGTCACAGGTTCGCGGGCGGCAGAAGGGGCGTGTTCGGCTCCGACTGCGCCCGCTGCCGGACATGCGACGGGTACGGAACGGGTTCGTCCCGTGGATCGCGCACAGTTGGGGAGTACCCGCCTCCGAGAAAGGGACTTCGATCGACGTGCGCCCCCTACCCACCTGCGTGTTGAGCAGCAGCGCTCCGCCCGTCGTCCGCGGCGGGCACGGCCTGGACCGGTTCGTGGAGATCGGTTCCTTCACCAAGGTCCTGACCGGCACCGCGCTCGCCCGCATGGCCGCTGCGGGCCTGCTCGGCCTCGACGATCCGGTGGAGCGCTGGCTCGGCCGGGTACCGGCGGGCACCGGCATCACCTTGCGGCACTTGGCCGCGCACACCTCGGGACTGCCCCGCCTGCCGCCCGGCCTGGCGCGCAAGGATCCCTACGCGGCCTTCGACCAGGAGGCGCTGTCCGCGCTCCTGGACCAGTTGGGCTCCCTGACCGCCACGCCCCCCGGACAGAGCGAGGAGTACTCCAATTTCGGCTACGCCGTCCTCGGCGCCGCCCTGGTCGCCGCGGCCCGCGCACCGTACGCGCAGCTCGTGGAGGAGCACGTGCTCGCCCCGCTCGGTGTGCACGAGGTGACGGCCCAGCCGCCCGCCGACCGACGCCTGTGCGCGAGGCGGTGGGGCAGGGAACGCGCCCCGTGGACGATGAGCGGAGCGATCCTGCCCGCGGGCGGGATGTGGGCGACGCCGCGCGCCGCGGCGGACCTGCTCACCCGCTTGCTCCTGGACCGGGTGTTGGGTCCTCCCGCCCTGTCCTGGCAAGCGTCCGGCCCGCTGATCTGGCACAACGGGGCAACGCGCGACGCCTCGGTCTTTGCCGGAGCTGTCCCGGCGACGGGCCGCTGGGTTGTGGTCCATCGACTCGGCGGGTCTCCTGCCGGCACGGAGAACGCTGCGGTGGCGCAACTGAGGAGGGCCGAAGACGCCGGCTGAGGACACGCTGCCAGGGGCGGGTTGGAAGTGCGGGCGGCAGGGCGGCGCCGTGGGGTCGGCGCGCCCAGCTCCCCTCGGGCCGTAGCGCAGGCGGTCATGTCCGGGGCGCACGGTCACCGGGATCCGCGTCGACGATCGCTCGCGGGGCGGCGACGCGGGCGCGGTAGGCGCGGCGCCCTTCGCTGGCCAGCCGCGACTGGACTCGCGGGCGGGTGTCCCGGATCGTCTTGCGCTGGGCCACGTGGCCTGCCTCGGCGAGCACCGCCACCCGCTTGCCCCGCCCATGCGGCCGGGGCCCCGGGGAGCCCCTGCGCCCACGGATCCGGCACCGCTGCGTACAGCGGATCATCCCGCCCGACCGGTGCGGGTTCCCAGGCCAGCTAGCAACAGCTAGCATCGGCGGTATGGCCAAGACTCAGCTCAACGTCCGACTCGAAGCAGAGCTCGCGGAAGCCGCCAAGCTGGCCGCCGCGAGCAGGCGGACGTCCGTGCAGGACTACATCGCCTACCTGGTGCGCAACGACGTCGACCCGCTGCGCGCCGCTTTCCTGGGATCAGCCGAGAACGTCATTTCCGAGTTCGGCGACTTCATCGAGGAGCGGGCCCATGCACCTCGCCGTTGACCTGGGGTGGATCCTGGCCGTGGCCCAGCGCGCCGGCGAGGGCGACCCCGCCCCCACGGACTTCGGCGTGCCCGTCGCGGCCGTCGAGCGCCACAAGGCCACGCTCCTGGACAAGACCGTCTACGACGGGCCGGTCGCCCGCGCGGCCGCGCTCGCCCACACCCTCGGCCGGCTGCGGTGGCTGGAGCGCTCCAACATGACCGTGGCCGTCGCGGTGACCGTGGCATACCTGCAGGCAGCCGGCCGCACGGTCAAGCCCGGCCGGGACGAGATCGGCGCCCTCGTGGACGAGATCCGCCGTGAGGACGGCACCACCGCGAGCATCGCCGCGGTACTGCGCTCCTGGCCTGCCTGACCCACGGGACCCGGCACCCGCACGCGGGCGGCCGCGCTCAGGCGCCGGGCAGGAACAGACAGAACGGATGGCCGTGCGGGTCGCGCAGGACGCGCACGCCCTCCTGCGGCTGGTGCTCGTGCACGGTCGCACCCAGGGCGGTCGCCCGCGCGGTCTCCTTCTCCAGGTCATCGACCTGCAGGTCCAGATGCGCCTGCATCTGCTGCGTACCGGGGCGCTGCGGCCACACCGGCGGGGTGTGATCCGGTTCCAACTGGAAGCTGAGGCCGGGGCGTTCCTGCCCCGGAGCCCTCAGGCGCACCCACTCCGGGGCACGATCGACTTCCTGCCAGTCCAGCAGGACACGGTAGAAGTCGGCCAGTGCGGGCGGATCGGGCGTACCGAGAACAAAGGCACCGAGCGTTGTCGTCATGTGCCCAGCCTTACCCGCGGAGCAATCCTCACGCTTCCGTGCGGGCCGGCACCACGTGGTCGAGCCGGCTCCGAGGTGCCACCCGGACCCGGTACCGCTCTCGGGTTGGGGTGCAAGGTCAGGTGCGGTGCAGCCACCACCAAGCATCGGGTTCGGCGACCAGAATACTCTGGAGCGATCGGTTGATCGTGTCGTTGCTGTGGTAGCTCAGGGCGGGCCCGATGCCGTCGTAGTACCACGTCATCATCATGGTGTGGTCGATCTCCTGGCCGTTGTGCTGCCAGTCGGCTTGGAGGACGTCCCCGTCGCCCATGTACCAGACGTTGTCGAGCAGGTCCGTGCGACCGCTCCAATAGGAGGCGTAGAAAGAGAACCAGTGCGCGTTGATCCACGTGAGTGTCTGATTATGGATGTGCCACGGGTTGTACCACCAGCTGTTCTGGTCGTTCGACGGGTACGGTCCGTTCGCCTCGTCCGCCCAGCCGCCGGCCCGGAGTGCCTGGCTGATGAAGGTGGTGCAGTCGTTCGATCCGAGCCGGGGCGGGGGACGAACGCTGTCCCCCGCCCACGCCCTCAGGACCGCGCCCGCGCAGGAGGCCCCCAACTCCCGTGCGTGGTCTACGGCCTCTGCGCACACATGCTTGTCGTTGCGCGCACCGCCCGGGTGGCCTGTCACGGCGTTCCCGGCGCGCAGCGTCCTCGGCGCGCGGCCAGGGCACCCCGCACGCC
Source organism: Streptomyces sp. NPDC006733 (assembly GCF_040636125.1). Classification (NCBI taxonomy): domain Bacteria; kingdom Bacillati; phylum Actinomycetota; class Actinomycetes; order Kitasatosporales; family Streptomycetaceae; genus Streptomyces; species Streptomyces sp. NPDC006733. The sequence continues at coordinate 24,314 of NZ_JBEYJD010000048.1, forward strand.
CGCGGCACCGGAACCGAGCGGCGCCGTCGACGTCCCGACGCGATGCCGGCGGGGCCTCACGCGCTGTCCGTGCGGGGACCGGTCGCATAGGCCAGCGGCGGCGCGATCGCCCGTACGTCCGCCCCTTCCCCCACCCACAGGCCGATGAACAGCGCGGCGGTCGCCTCCAGCAGCCCCGCGCGGTCCAGGCCGCCCCCGCTCACCGGCTCGCCGCCCATGTCCCGCACCAGCGCGCGGGCCAGGGCGAGGGCCGCCGCGTCGTCGCCGCACAGCGGAACGTGCAGGGGCTGACCGTCGAAGACCGGCGGGGTCATCCGCCACACGTCCTCGTGGCAGAGGTTGAACGCTTTGACCACGTGCGCGCCCGGTGCCGCGGCAGCCAGTCGCTGCGCCGCCGAGGGGCCACCGTCGGTCAGCAGCCGGAAGCCGGGCCCGACCGGATTGGCGCAGTCGAGCAGGACCTTCCCCTGCAGTGCCGCTCGATGCTCCCCCACCACATCCGTCCCCGCACCGTACGGCAGCGCCACCAGCACCACCGCGCCGAAGTCGACCGCCTCACGCAGCCCGCCGTGCTCCGCGCCGCCCCCGATGCGCGTCGCGAGCCGCTGAGCGTTCCGCACGTTCCGGCCTCCGACGCGCACCTGGTGCCCGGCCCGCGCCCACTGCGTGGCCAACGCGTCCGCCATATGTCCTGTCCCCAGCACACCGATCTTCATCGTTCCGCCCCTCTCCTGGGTTTCGACCGCCTTGGGGACGACACTAGGAAACCGCTCGGGCACCATTTGGTACGTGACGACCAACGCCTACCTCGCCGACTGCCGCGCCCGCCTCGCTTTCGATCTCCTGTCCAACACCTGGAACCCGGTGCTGATCTGGGTCCTGCGGGACGGCCCCAAGCGCCCGGGTGAACTGCGCGCACGCATCGGCGGGATCAGTCCCAAGGTGCTGACCGAGACGCTGCGGCGGCTGGAGTTCAACGGGCTGGTCATCCGCCACGCCCACGACGCGGCGCCGCCGCGGGTCGAGTACGAACTCACCCCCCTGGGAAGGACGTTGCTCGACCCGATCGGCGCCCTGGGCGCGTGGGCCTTCGAGCACGGCGATGAGGTCATGGCCGCCCAGGACCGCCTCGGCGGCTGAGCTCCCGACCCCCGGTTCCGCCCGCAGACGCCATCCCTCCCCGGGGAGAAGCAACGGCCCACGCGGCAGGCGGATCGTCCCAGGCCAGTTGCCCCAGGACATCCTGCCCTCTACCACGCGACCTCCCCGCCTGGCCATCGTTTCCACCTCCTTCGAATGAGTGGTCCAGGCGATCCCGACGTGGCTAACGTGCCGGTGAGGGCGCCGCACAGGCGGGTCTGGTCGGGGCGGGGCTTGGAGGAGAACGGGGGCTCCAAGCCCCGCTCCCGGCCCGACCACCAGTGCCCTCACCGCCGGCACGGCCGTCACCGCCGTCCCAGCCCTCACCGAGCTGACGGCGGGCTCCGGCTGATCGCGTGCCGTTACGCGGTGCGCAGACCGGTGAGGCGCTCTTGGGCCTCGCGGGTGTAGGGGTGCGTCGGTCCCAGTACCCGGACGCGGGCTTCCACCACGGCTGCCGTGGCTTCGAGCGCTTCGGCGTGCGCGCCCAACCCGGTGAGGATCTGGCCGAGCACGTTCCAGGCGGCCAGCGTCATCGGAAAATCCGGCCCGTAGCGCCGCTGGTGTGCCGCCAGCACGGTCCGTGCCCGGGGAAGCGCCTCCGCGAGCCGGCCGGTGGCGTACAGCGCGTAGGTGTAGTCCAGTGCGGCCGCCAGGGCGATCGGGTGATGTTCACCGAGGACGCTCTGGCACTCGGCGACCAGCGTTGCCTGGGACACCAGCTCGTGCTGCAGTTCCGGTCCCGGGGGCAGACACAGCAGGTGGGATCGGGCCAGCAACGTCAAGGGGTGCGCGGGCCCCAGGGCGGTGGTGCGCCCGTGCGTGGCACGTCGCACCAGGGCCACGGCTTCCGGGGTGCGGTCGGCGTCCCCGTGCCAGAGGGTGACGGCGAGGTTGAGACAGGTGTCCAGGGTGTCGAGCCCCTCCGGCCCGCAGACGCGTTCGCAGTCGGCCAAGGTCGCACGGAGCACGGTCTCCGCCTCTGCGAACCGGCCGAGCCGGTCCAGTGCCCGTCCTTCGCGTCGGCGCAGCCGGAGCATCACCGGGTGATCGCCGGCAAGGCGGTGCCCGGCCAGGCCCCTGGCCTGGCTCACCAGGATCAGAGCGGAGGCGTAGTCCCCGGACCGGTGCAGCGCTACCGTCAGCCGCAGCGCGCAGTCCGCAGCGGCCTCGAACGCCGCCTGCCCGATGTCCGGCCAGCTCACCGCTCGCCGGAGCAGGGCCAGCGCGTGCGGTGCGAGCAGGGTGAAGCGGGGGTCGGGCGACTGGCGTTCGGGAATCTCGGGCAATGCCGCGTCCAGGCGCCGAGCGGCCGCCGCGACCAGTTGCTCGCGCTGCTCCGGCGGGATGCCACGGGCCACGCTGTCCAGCAGTACGCCGTGGGTGCGCAAGCAGCGCACCTGTTGCGCCACCAGTTCCGTGAGGGAGTGATCCAGCAGTCCGTGCAGGGCTGTTTCGGCGCCGCGCGCACCGACGTCGACGCCGGCCAGCAGGGACACGGGCAGCGGGTCACCGGCCCAGCAGGACAACAGGCGCAGGAGCGTGACGGCTTCGGGCAGGCCCTGGGCCTCCAGGGCGTCCAACGACAGTTGCCAGGTGGTGCGCACCAGGTGGCGGGGGCCTTGTGCGGTCGCCGATGCGCCCTGGTCGAGCAGTTCGATCGGGTCGACCTCGCGCCGGTCGTCCAGAACGCTGCTGTACCGGGTCATGGTCCACGGCTCGATCACCTGGCGGGAGAGGAATCCGCCCGCGAGGGTCAGCGCCAGGGGCAGTCGGCCCAGCCGGTCGGCGACCTCGGCGGCTTCGTCCGGTGTCCCGGTCTCCGGGGCGAGGTCGCACAACACCTGGGCGGCGGCCTCGCGCGGCAGGACGCCCACGCTGAGCAGGCGGGTGTCGGGCCACCAGTGCGGGGAGGCCTGGCGGGTCGTGACGAGCACGGTGCCGCGTGGGCTGGTGCGCAGCCAGCCGCCGTCGCGGATGACCGTGGGGTCATCCGCGTTGTCGAGGACGAGCAGCCACGGCTCCGCGGAGTGCTGCAGGCTGTCCCACACCAGGTCGGCGGCGGCCCGCAGGCCGCTGCGCGCCGCGGTCAGTGCGCCCTCGTCCGCGCCGCGGTCCGCGGCGACCGCCAGCATGCCCGTGCGCAGGGAGGCGGTGTCGGAGGCATTGACCCACAGGCCGACCCGGCCGGTGTGGGCGGTGGCGTGGCGGAAGAGCGCGTAGGCGACGGCGGTCTTGCCGCTGCCGCCCAGACCGTGCAGGACGTACGCGTCGCCGCCCGCGTCCGGGGCGACCGCGTCACGCAGACGTGCCATCAGCTCCGTACGGTCGCGCAGGATCAGCGAGATCCGGCCCACCGCCGGATGCCGGACGGAGTCCGGGCTGGTCCAGGTGGGGCTGTGGTGATGGTGCTCGATGATGTGCTGGTCGCCCGCCGCCTGGTAGACCCGGCCCTGGCCGTCGGCCTGGCCGTGCGCCTCGAAGCGGCCGGTCACTGCTCGTTCAGCCGCAGATCCCGGCCGGCTTGGTAGATCCGGGCGCTGCCCGATGCGGTGGCGCTCTGGGTGACGCCCGGCGCCGTGGCCGGTGTCTGCGGTGCCAGCTCGGCCAGGAGTGCCCGCAGGTCATCGGCCACCTCCGGGTTGCCGGCCAGCAGCCGGCGTACCCGTCCTTGCCATTCGGCCGCCAGCTCGGTCCGGGTCGCGCTCGCTTCGTCGTCCCCGGCGCTCCGTGCCTGCAGCAGCTCGTCCCGCGTGGCGTCCAGCGCGGTGACGACGGCCTCGGCCCGCTCGGGTCGCACGCGCCGCCACAGCGCGGCCAGTCCGTCCCGCGCCGTCTGCCAGGCGTCCGTCGCGACCATCGTGACGATGCTCGTCCCCGCGGAGGCCGCGAGGGCAGCGATCTCAAGTTCCATGATTCCCCCTGCGTTCCAGCGCCCCATGATCCACGCCAGAACCGTATCCAGCAACGTTCGCCTGCGGTCGGCGGCAGAGCAACGCGCGGGTGGGCGGGGGGGCGTTGCCGGACCCGGGGTGCCGTGCCGCGGACGCAGTCGCTGAACCACGGTAGCCGCCCTCCGGTACCGGCGTCGCCCGCCGCGCACGGATCGACTTCTCCGCAGGGTCAGGGCATGAGGGGAAGCTTTCCGACGATCTTGTCGACCGGGTTGCGGGGGCCGACGATGCTGACCGCGCAGTAGTCGAGGTCCGTGGTCCGGGTCTCGCCCACCGTCGCGATGAAATCGCCGTAGACACGGGTGCTCTGGGCCGCGACGGGCACGTCGGCCAGGAACATGTCCGTGCGGGCGGCTGCCTTGGCGCGGAGGGTGCGCAGCGTGGCGGCGTCGGCGACCAGCACCGAGCAGCCTGCCCAGGGCAGGCCCGGGTGGGTGGCGCCTTCCGCGTCGGTGGCCGCGGCGCCCAGCAGCCCGGGGACCGACGCCGCGGTGGGGGCTGCGGCGCAGATGGCGGCATTGGCGGCCCGGCCCGGAGGCAGGTCGGCGTTGACGACGATGACCCACTTCAGCCGGGCCTGGCGGGTGGGCAGACGGAAGTCCATCTCCTCCGGCGCGAAGCCCACGGGCGCCGCGCTCGGTCCGTTCATCACAGACATGGCAATCCTCTTCATTCATGCGGACGGATCCGGGAATGGTAGGTGGATGTGCCGCTTGGCGAAGCTACTGCTGGACTTCATTCGCCATAGCGGGCGTCTGCGGGGCCGCTGGGGAACGTCATGCGGTGATCGGGCGGAAACCCCGCCCTTCGTAAGGCGGAGCGCAGGGCGCGGCAGGGCGGACACGCACGGGGTGATCGCTGCGACGAGGCTGCCTGCGCGGCCGACGCAGGCGGCCACAGCCGCCCGGTCGAGCGGGCACCCCCGACCGCGATGCCTGGCTGAAGTCGAGCACGGCTCGCCGCCCGCCGAACTTCGTCGGGCATACGCTGGATCGCATGGAACTTGATGCACTGGACCGAGCCCTGCTGCGGGAGCTGCAGAACGATGCACGGCAGACCAACCGCGACCTCGCGGCCAAGACCGGGGTCTCCCCCTCCACCTCACTGGAGCGTGTCCGGGTGCTGCGCGAGCGCGGCGTCATCACCGGCTACCACGCGGCCCTGGACCTCGACGCGGCCGGCCGTCCCGTCCAAGCGCTCATCTCGGTGCGGATCCGGCCGCCCGCCCGTCCCGTCATCGAGGGATTCCGGGAGTGGGCCGCGCGACTGCCCGAGGTGATCGGGCTGTTCGTCACGTCGGGTGCTCACGACTTCCTCATCCACATCGCGGTCCCTGACGTCGATGGCGTGTATGCCTTCGTCATCGACCGGCTCACCGAACGCCGCGAAGTCGCCGACGTGCAGACCACCATGATCTACGAGCACGTCCAGTCCCGGTGCATCGAGCCGACCAACCCCGATCGGCCCCGGTCCGCCCGTAGAACCCGCTGACCGGGTGCATCTCCTCGCCGGAAGTCGCGGCACGAGCCGGCAGGTCAGCTCAGGAAGGCTGGCGGCAACCTGGCCGCGTAGCACCGGCGGGTGAACAGCGCGGCATCGCAGGAGCGCTCAGCGGCGCGAAGCGGCGGCGGGCGGGTCACAGGGTCGGGATACCCCGTCCAGGAGTGTCGGCGTCCGTGTCGGCTGCGGACGGCGGGCACACGGCCTGCTGCACGGTGTCGGCGAGCACGAAGACCTGCAGGGCCTCGGTGAGTTCCAGGACGTGGCGCACCGGCGTGCTGATCGCGGCCAGGACCAGGTCGACGCCGCGGCGCTGGGCGTCCTGGCGCAGTTGCAGGAGCCGGTTCAGGCCGCGGGAGTCGCAGAACGTCACTCCGGCGCACTGCAGGATCAGCCGTCGGCATCCTGCGTCCAGGGCCTCGCCCGCCCCGTGTGCCAGGAGGTGTTCCGTGTCGTTGTCGAGGTCTCCGGAGACCGCGAGGACGATCACGCCCCCGCGGGCAGGGCCGATCGTACGTACCTGCAACGGCCGCATCAGATCCACCCTTCCTCCCGCCCGTCAGGCCCGGCTTTCTGCCCGGCCCCAGGGAACGCCGTGGCCCAATATACGGAACCGGCGCCCCCGCGCGGGACCGGTCCGTTCCGGCGCACCGGGGGGCACCGCGCACCGCGCCGTGCGGTGTTGTGCGGGAAGGCGCGGCGCCGGGGGTTACTGGCGGTCCGTGGTGTCCTGGGGTGCCCGGGTGGGCGCCGTCGCGGGCGTGAGGCCGTTGTCGATGACATCGCGGGCGACGGCGCGCAGCAGGATCCGGTGGTGCCGGGCATGCTGGCGCAGTGCCTCGAACGCCTGGTTGGGGGTGATGTTGCTGCGTGCCGCGAGGATGCCCTTGGCCTGCTCGATGACGATCCGGCTCTGCAGGGCGGTGTGCAGTTGGGCGGTGACGGTGTGTTGCTCGCGGAGGGCGCGCGCCTGGATCAACCCGATGGTGGCGACATCGGCCAGCGCTTGGACCAGTGCGAGGTCGTCGGCGTTCAACGGTTGGTTGCCGGTGTGCAACAGCAGGAGGCTGCCGATGACGTCCTGGCGAAGGCGCATCGGCACGGCGGTGGCCTGGGGGTAGCCGGCGTGCTGCAGGAGCGGGGCGAACTGCGGCCAGCGGGCCGTCGCATCGGCCACGTCGTGGGTGGCGACCGTCAGGGCGGTGCGGTGCGCGTCCACCGCCGGCCCCTGGTCGCAGGCGGCTTCCAGGACGCGCTGCAGGTCCGGGGCGGAATCGCAGGGGGCGGGGCTGTGCAGTTGGAGGCCGGGGTGGGCCAAGAAGACCGCGGCGCTGGTGACATCGAGCAGTTCTTGGCAGCGGACGGTCATCTGGTGCAGGAAGTCGATGACGTCGAAGTCCTCCACCAAGGTGTCGGCCAGTTCTACGAACGTGCGGGCGATGCGTTGTTCCCTGCTCATGTGCGTGTCCTCCTCACTCCCGCGCAGGCCTGGCCGGAGCGGTAGACCAAGCTATCGGGTGTCCTGGGGCAGTTGCTGTTCCAGGATGACGTGGGCGGCTGCTGTCAGGGACTGGCCGGACGCGTAGGCGTGGGCGCGCAGCCGGTCCAGAGCTTCGGCCAGCGGGACGTCGAGTCTCACGCTGAGCACCCCCGTGGCCTGGTGCACCACCGCCCGGTGCAACTCCACCGCCCCCGCGTGACCGAGATCATCGCCGCCGCTGTGGGACGGCCAGTGGTTCAACACGTGCTGGGCCAGGGCGTCGGCGATCAGCCACCCCTGCGCGGACTGCTCGGTGCTGAGCGCCCCGGGCGTGCGCCGGTAGCCGGTCATCGTGCCCACCTGGAGCGCGCCGATGTGCACCGGCCAGACGAACAATGCCGCCACCCCCAACCCTTTTGCCTCGGCAGCGTACTGCGGCCACTGCTGGGCCAGCAGCCGTTCGAGGTCGGGCACCTCGCGGACGTCCGTCGCGTCCTCGGAGAGCAGAGCGGGCCCCTGCCCGAGGACGAACTGGAGATCCTCCAAACGCCCGCTGGTCGCGTCGCTGAACCACACCAGTTCGCGCCCCAAGGATACGGCCATCCCACCCAGACCCAGCGTGTGCGCGCAGGCGTCCGCCCACACCCGGCGCTCGTCTTCGGTCGCAGCCGCGGAGAGGCCGTCCAGCAATCTTCTGACCGTGGAAACCATCTCCGCGCACGCTTTCCTCGGAACTTCCGTGGGCGCGGCGGCCACCGAACCGCACCGTTTCAGGGTAGTGGCTGGCACACCGCATGACAGGGGAAGTCGTCAAGTGTGCAGGCGAACGCGAGATGCGTTGTATGGGCCGGCCGCGGCGGGGCGGTGCCCGTGGGCACGGCCAGTGGTCGGTGGGGCCGGAGGTGCGGACCTCATGGAAGGGCCAGCGCCGGGCGGCGTCCGGGCGCCCAAGTCGCTGACGAGGACCAACGCCCTCTGCCCGCAAGGCCTCGATACACAGACTCTCTCCGAGGCTGATCCGCAATGCCTTGCCCCGGGCCGCCAGCGGCCCGACGGCGCACAGCGACACCCGCTGGGCCCGCGTGGCGTCCGCCGCCGGTGTCTGGCCCACCGCGTCCCGCCCCTACAGGGTCGGTGTGGCAGGCCCCGCGAGACGCTGGGCGGGATCTGCTGTGGCCCAGGCACCACGCGGCCAGAATCACCGCTTGCGGGCGGGGGGCTTTCCTTGAGCGCTCGCGGCACGAGCGGGCGGCTGGGGTGGGTGCGGGCATCGGTCTTCTCCGACCTGCGGCCTCGGCCACCGCCGCTGCCTCGATCGGAGCGGAGGAAGGGCAGGCGGCCGAGCAGAGTCGCCGTGGGGAGCCACCGTCATTCCCCCCGGGCGGCCCATCCCGTTTCGACCCTACGCCTTGATCTTGGTCAGGACAGCAACTCGCGGTGACCGGTGGACGATCCCCGGCACCGCGCGGGGCAGCGTGGTTGTCCCCCTCGCGCAGCGGGAACGCCCGCGGCTGCGACACCCCTGGCGGGTGCCTATCGGTCGTCGGCGCTCGCGGGACGGCCGGCGGTGTGGGGGCCGTACCAGTCCAGGCACAGGACGGTGGCGTCGTCCTTCGGCGGGAGGCCGTGGTAGGCGCTCGCCACCGCGGCGACCAGGGTGCGCACGACCTCCCGCGGGTGCTCACCGGCGGTCTTGCGCAGCAGCCCCGGCAGGTCGACGGCGGCCGCTTCGCGGTCCTGCATGCCGTCGGTGAACAGCACCAGGCGGTCGCCCGGGCGCAGGTCGAGATCCTGCACCTGGTACGTGCCCTGCCCCACGACACCGAACGGCAGGTTCACCGCCAGCGTCAGCTCGTCGACCACGCCGTCGCGCAGCAGCAGCGGCCCCGGGTGGCCGGCGTTGACGAGTTGGGCGCTGCTGCCGTCCAGGGCGATGCGAACCAGCTGGCCGGTGACGAAGGTCCGTCGGCCGTGGTCGAGCAGGGCCTGGTGGGTCTGGCGGGCCTGTTCGACCAGATCCGCGCCGGCGCGGCGCGCGCCGCGGGAGGCGTTGACCACGAGGGTGGCCATGAGCGAGGCGTTGACGTCATGGCCCATCGCGTCGGTGACCGACAGGTGCAGGACGTCGTGGTCCAGGCTGTAGTCGTAGGTGTCGCCCGCGATGTCGGAGGCCGGCACCAGGCCGCCGGCGAGCGCGAACTGCGCCGCCTCGCAGGACGAGGCGGAGGGCAGCAGCTGACGCTGGATCTCGGCAGCCAGACTCACCGTGGTGGTGCGATTGCCCCAGTGATAGAGGTCGGTGAAACGGCGGTCGGTGACGATGATGTACGCCAGCGCGTGCGCGGCCTCCTCCACCTGTTCCAGCACCTGCGGCGTCGTCTGGTGGAGAAACAGCTCGAGAACGCCGATGGTGTCACCACGATTGGTCACCGGCGCCAGCACCCGCTGGCCCTGCTCCCCGTCTTTCGCCGCCGTCTGCACCAGCTTCTGCGAGCGCAGGACTTCGTCGTAGACCCCGCTACCGGCCAGCGATACCTGTTCGGCCAGGTGCCCCTGGGCCTTGCTCGCCTGGTCACTGACGCGCACCAGGCGCCGACCGACGACATCGACGAACAGGAACGACACCGATTGCGCGCCGAACCGGTCGCGCAGATTACGCGCCACCACATCGAGTGAGCCCGTCGGCGCGGCGCTCTCCGCTGCTACCAGCACATCGGCCAGCCCGATCCGGTCCCGCATCCCAACCGCCTCCTCAAGTTTCTGACCTTGACCCGTCTTCCCCGTGGCGAGCAAGCCATCACTGCTGCACCACAGAAAGCCCCTGACCAGGGGGTTTCTGCCGTCGGGGTGGCGTATGACGGTGCCGAAAGGGCGCTGGGCGGGCGCGCGGGCCGGGTGCGGCGAGGACGTTCGCCGCGGCATGGAACGCTGCGTGGCGGTGGTGACGCCGGCGGCGCCACCGGGCCTGCCCGGCCGGACCTGGGGCGGAAATCAGCGGTGCATGATCGGGGCAAAAAGGGGAAGGCGCTGGTCAGGAGGTTGATAGCCATGGGTCCACTGCTTTTGGTTCTACTGCTCGCACTCATCTTGTTCGGCGCCGGCTTCGCCCTGAAGATCCTTTGGTGGGTCGCGGTCGTCGTTCTGGTCGTGTGGCTGCTCGGCTTCGTCATGCGCGGCACCCACTCCGGCGGCGGCCGCGGCCGCTGGTACCGCTGGTAGCCGACGAACAGCGCCGTACAGCGCACGACAATGGGCCCGGCAAGTATGACTACCTGCCGGGCCCATTGTCGTGCGCTGTACGGCTCGCGCGATGACGGGCCACCCGGGCTGTCACCGATGGTGCTGCGTCTGCTCCCCGGTGCCAGTGCGGCTTCCTGGAACGCGAGCGTCGGGGCACCGACCCGGGCCCGGCGCCTGTGGGGGGCCAGGCGGGCCGTCGACACGCAAGGCCGCACGGCCCTCGCCGGGGCTGTTGACGCTCGGTGGGATGGGTCTGGTTGGACGCGCCTGCTCCTCGTCTCCTGTGGCCCGGAGCCCTTAGCCGACGGTGAGGTCGTACTGCCAGACTGTCGGATTGGCGCCCGCCGGAATACTGACGGTGTTGGCGAAGCAGACGGTTCGGTAGCCCGGCGAGAGGGTGGACTCGTAACAGGAGGCGTAGCTGCCGGTGTAGTTGAGCCCGGAACCTCCCCGGATCCGGACGTTGGTCGACTGCTGGTTCTTCACGATGAGCACCGACTGGGCGGAGGAACGTCCGATGACGACACATACCTGATAGATGACATTGGTTCCCGGAAGAGTGTTGGTCGCTGTGCAGTTGTGCAGAGCCAGACCGGCCGGCAGGGGTTGCCAGTACGGTGCCGCCACGGCCGGTCCGGCTGCGAACAGAACTGCCCCCAGGGCCGCTCCCGTCAGAGCGGTCAGGCTCTTGGTCCTACGCCTCATACGATGTTCCCCTTCCATGAGGACCCGGACCCAAGTGCCCGGGCCATTGGTGTCGCGAGATTCCGTTGGCGTGACCTGATCTTGTGTCTGGTTGCCACCTTGGCAGACGGCATTTCGCGCCGACAAGCCTGTAAGTACCGACTTAAAGGCGCAGGTCAAGGCCTCTTTTTCTCTTTCGGATGCCTACGTGCGCCGCACCGCAATGCGTGCCGGGAGCTGAGGGTTCGACGACCGCGGGTGCCGGTGGATCCGCCCTACACGGGACCGGTCGCCGGTGACCACTCCTGGCGGAACCGCACCACCCCTGCACCCGGCCTCGAACCCCGGTGGGCTGGTGAGCGCCACACCGAACCCGTACAGAAGGGGGTCGTCCACGCGTCGGCCGCCCGCAGCCCGAGCACCGGCGCTTGATCTGTTCGAGCCGGCCACCGACTTGGGCGCATCCCCGGGCCGCCGCTAAGGTGTGCCGCCGGACTCGGCGGATCGCTCCCGCTGCGGGAGCTGGGAGTGGAACCTCATGAATACGAACCACGCGGGACTGGTTGTCGCGGCGCAGGCCGGGGACGATCGGGCGCGTGAGGAGCTGATCGCCGCGTACCTGCCGTTGCTGTACAACATCGTCGGGCGGGCGCTGAGGGGACATGCCGACACGGATGACGTCGTCCAGGAGACCCTGCTGCGCGTGGTGCGCGACCTGCCGGCGCTGCGGGCCCCGGAGAGCTTCCGGTCCTGGCTGGTGGCGATCGCCCTGCATCAGATCAACTCGTACTGGCAGCGGCAACGCACTGTCGCCGACCGGACCACCGTCATCGACGAGGCCAGCGCGCTGCCGGATGTCGGCGCCGCATCCGAGGACGTGACGATTCTGCGTCTGCAGGTGTCGGACGAGCGCCGGCAGGTCGTCGAGGCCTGCCGGTGGCTCGACCCGGACCATCGGGTGCTGCTGTCGCTGTGGTGGCAGGAATGTGCGGGCTCGCTGAGCCGTGACGACCTCGCCGCCGCGATGGGGCTGACCGTCGCCCACGTCGGCGTCCGCGTGCAACGCATGCGTGAGCAACTGGACGTGAGCCGCACGGTCGTCTCCGCGCTGCGGCGCGACCCGCGCTGTCCGCAATTGACCGAGACGCTCGCCGGCTGGGACGGCGGCCACACCTCGGTGTGGCGCAAGCGGATCGCGCGGCACACCCGCGCCTGCCCGGTCTGCCTGGCGACGACGACCGAACGGATTCCGCCCGAGCGCCTGCTGCTGTCTCTCGCGCCGCTGGCCGTCCCGGCCGGCCTCATCACCGCGCTGTCCGCCAAGGGCCTGCTGGCGGGCACGGCCGCGAGCGCCGCCGGGCTGGCCGGCGTGCCGGTCGCTACGGGCACGGCGACGGGCGCGGGCACCCTGCACGGCTCGCTGATGGGCAAGCTCTCCGCGGTGACCGCGCATCCGCTGGTGGGCCTCGCCACCGGCGCGGTGCTCATCGCCGGGACCACCGCCTACGTGACCTGGCCCGAACCGGCACACCGCGGGCCTGCGGTCGTCGCCCCGTCCACGGGCGGCCACCCCGCGCCGCAGCCGTCGCGCACCCCCACTGCGGGCGGATCGTCCCCGGCCCGTCCCCCGGCCGTCGCGGACACGGTTCCGCTGGGCGCGCGGTCGCTGGAGTCGGTGGACGAACCGGGCCGCTACCTCGCGTACGCCGAGGACTTCGCGACCCTCGGCCAGGTCTCCGCGGCCAGCAGCGTGCAAGCCCGGCAGCGGGTGACGTTCACGGTCGTGCGGGGGCTGGCCGACCCGCACTGCGTCACCTTGCGCGCCGCCGACGGGCGCTATCTGCGCCATCGTGACCTGCGGCTCCAGCTGAGCGCCGGCGACGGCAGCGCCCTGTTCCGTCAGGACGCCACGTTCTGCCCGCGGCCCGGGGCGCTCGCCGGGTCGGTGACCCTGCACGCGCACAACTACCCCGGGTCGGTCATCCGCCACCGCGACGGGGGCATCTGGCTCGATGGCTCCGACGGCACCGCGGCCTTCGCCGGCCAGGCGTCCTTCCGCGTGCGCCGGGCCTGGGCCTGAGAACCGCTGCGGGAGCCGGGCCGCGCACAGCGCGCACGGCCACCTGATCACCACTACCGCCGCGACGGCCCCATCGCGGGGTGGGGCGTAACGGTTTTCTCCTGCGAGATGCCTCACAGCGTCATCGGGCGGACGGCGCGACGTTTCTTGTTACGCCGCCCCGCGGGCGGGGCCTCCACTCATGGGGTGCCCCTCCCACCGCACGTGCCGGCGTGCCGGCGGGGTGGAACCCCGACTCCCTTGTTGACGGATCCCCCGGCAGAAAGCTGCTCCCATGACGCGACACCTCCACGCTTCCCCGGCGCCCGGCCCGCAGGAATCGCCCCTTGTCCTGCACCGCGCCCACCACGCGGCGGATCGAGCCCTGCCGGCCGATGCGCGCATCCGTCCGGCCGCCACTGCGCCCCGCAACCCCCGGGGAGCGTCATGAAAGGCCTGCACCGGCTCGGCCGACGTCGCCGCGCCCTGGTGGCAGGACTGTCGGCCGCGGCCGTGGTGGCCGGCATCGCCACACTCCTGCCCAGCTCCGCAGGGGCCGCGGCCCTGGGGACGCAGGCGGCCCCCTCGGGCCGGTACTTCGGCACTGCGGTGGCCGCCGGCAAGCTCGGCGACTCCACGTACTCCGGGATCCTGGACCGGGAGTTCACCATGGTCACCCCGGAGAACGAGATGAAGTGGGACAGCATCGAGCCGTCCCGCGGCACCTTCACCTTCGGCCCCGCCGACCAGATCGTCCATCATGCCCTGGCGCACGGCCAGCGGCTGCGCGGCCACACCACCGTCTGGCACTCCCAGCTGCCGTCCTGGGTCAGCTCCATCCGCGACGCCACCACGCTGCGCAGCGTGATGAACCACCACATCACCACCGAGATGACTCACTTCAAGGGCAAGATCTACGCCTGGGACGTGGTCAACGAGGCGTTCGCCGACGGCTCCACCCAGCACCGCAGCTCGGTGTTCCAGAACGTGCTGGGCAACGGCTTCATCGAGGAGGCGTTCCGCACCGCCCGGTCCGCCGACGCTGCGGCCAAGCTCTGCTACAACGACTACAACATCGAGAACTGGTCGGACGCCAAGACTCAGGGCGTCTACACCATGGTCAAGGACTTCAGGTCCCGCGGCGTGCCGATCGACTGCGTCGGGTTCCAGAGCCACTTCGGCACCGGCGGCCCGCCGTCCAGTTTCCGGACCACCTTGGCCAACTTCGCCGCCCTGGGCGTCGACGTCCAGATCACCGAGTTGGACATCGCCCAGGCGTCGCCCACCCAGTACGCCACCACGGTCAACGCCTGCCTGTCCGTGAGCCGGTGCACCGGCATCACGGTCTGGGGTATCCGTGACACCGACTCCTGGCGCAGCGGCGACAGCCCCCTGCTGTTCGACGCCAACGGCCGCCCCAAGGCCGCGTACACCGCCGTCATGAACGCCCTCGGTTCCGCCCCGGGCGGGGGCACCGGAGAGAGCGGCACCGGGGAGATCAAGGGCGTCGCCTCCGGCCGGTGTCTCGACATCAACGGCTCCAGCACCGTCAACGGCACCCAGGCGCAGCTGTGGGACTGCAACGCCCAGAGCAACCAGCGGTGGACCTACACCGCCGGCAAGCAGCTGATGGTCTACGGCACCAAGTGTCTGGACGCCCTGGCCAAGGGCACCGGCAACGGCACCGCGGTGGTCATCTGGGACTGCAACGGCGGCTCCAACCAGCAGTGGAACGTCAACGCCAACGGCACGATCGCCGGCGTCCAGTCCGGGCTGTGCCTCGACGCGGTCGGCGCCGCCACCGCCAACGGCACCAGGATCCAGCTGTACTCCTGCGGGTCGGGCGGCAACCAGAAGTGGACCGGCCCGTCCGGGGCCTCCACCCCGCCCCCGACGAGCGGCACGTGCGCGCTGCCGTCGACGTACCGGTGGACGTCGACCGGTGCGCTGGCGCAGCCGGCGAACGGGTGGGTCTCGCTGAAGGACTTCACCACCGTGGTGTACAACGGCAAGCACCTGGTCTACGCGTCAACCGTGTCGGGATCGTCGTACGGCTCGATGGCGTTTCGCCCCTTCACCAACTGGTCGGACATGGCGTCGGGCGGACAGGGCGGGATGAGCCAGTCCGCGGTGGCGCCCACGCTGTTCTACTTCGCACCCAAGAACATCTGGGTGCTGACCTACCAGTGGGGCGCGTGGCCGTTCATCTACCGCACGTCGAGCGACCCTGCCAACCCCAACGGCTGGTCCGCGCCGCAGCCGCTGTTCACCGGAAGCATCACCAACTCCGGTACCGGCCCGATCGACCAGACCCTGATCGGCGACGGCCAGAACATGTACCTGTTCTTCGCCGGCGACAACGGCAAGATCTACCGGGCGAGCATGCCGATCGGGAACTTCCCGGGCAACTTCGGCGCGGCGTCCACGACGGTCCTGAGCGACTCGACGAACAACCTGTTCGAGGCGGTGCAGGTCTACAAGGTGCAGGGCCAGAACCAGTACCTCATGATCGTTGAGGCGGTGGGGGCGAACGGGCGGTACTTCCGCTCCTTCACCGCCTCCAGCCTGAGCGGTGCATGGACCCCGCAGGCCGCCGGCGAGAACACCCCCTTTGCGGGCAAGGCCAACAGCGGCGCCACCTGGACCAACGACATCAGCCACGGTGACCTGGTCCGCAACAACCCCGACCAGACCATGACCATCGACCCCTGCAACCTGCAGTTCCTCTACCAGGGCAAGTCCCCCTCCGCGAGCGGCCCCTACGACCAACTGCCGTACCGGCCCGGCGTCCTCACCCTGCAGCGCTGACCTGCCTGCCCCCGGTGACCGCGCTTCGACGCGCACGACCGGCGCGGTCGGCGCGGTGGGCGCACGCTGGGCGCGGGCGACTTTCGCCCGCTGCTGCCCCGGTCCGACGTCGCGAACCGGCGTCGGACCGGGGCAGGATCGACCGGCCACCGCATGATCATCAGGGGGCACGGGCTCCCGACGACCGCGCGGTGGCTGCGGCGCGTGCTCGCGTCCAGCGTTCGGTGGGCGCCGGCACCGCGTGGTCATCCGTGCTGTCGGGTCCGGGAGTAGTGGCGCCTCGCGCGGTCCCGGTTGCCGCAGTCCTGTGAGCTGCACCAGCGTCGGGTCCCGCTGCGGGAGCGGTCGAGGAAGAACCAGCCGCATCCGGGGCCCGCGCAGCGCCGGACGCGGTCCAGGGTGTCCCCGCTCAGCAGATCCTCCGTCAGCAACGCCAAAGCGTGGCACAGCCCTGCGGGGTGGTCGGTGGCGGGCTGCCACCGCAGGGGAAAGGCGGGGGGCAGTGCGGCGTCCTGGCGGGCGAGGACCAGCGCCCGCCGCAGCATCTCCCAGGCCTCAGCCGGAGGCTCCTGGTCGTCGACGAGGGCGTCCAGGATCGGCCAGAGGGTGGCGCGCAGGTTCAGGAGCTCCTCGGTCGCGGCTGTCGTGGGCGCGGCGTCCGTCGTCGCGGCCGAGAGCAGCGCCGCGGCCTGGTCGGCCGTGACCAGTCCGGCGGCCAGCGCCCAGGTCGTCCAGGCCGCGGCGCCCTGGATCCGGTCAACGATGCGGGCGGGATCCAGGCGCCAGGCAACGGTGTTGGCGAAGTCGAGGACCGGGTGGCCACCCACGAGTGCCACCCCGGCGTCGGGAGTGCTGTCCGAGGCGACGGGGGCGGGAAGCGCCGGCTGCTTGCTCATCACCGTCTCAGCCTACTCTCCTCTCTAACGTCCATACGCGCTTTTGCCTGTTAGGCTCATAAGATGAGCAGTCTCCGTTCCGCACCGGCCGCCGACTCCCCGCGAGCGAGCTTCCTCACCGGGCTCAAGACCGGCTCCGGGCTCGCGGCCGCGTCCTTCCTCCTCGCCGTCAGCTTCGGCGCGATCAGCGCCTCGCAGGGCTGGGGGCACCTGGCGCCCGTGATCTGCTCGATGGTCGTGTTCTCGGGGTCCGCCCAATTCGCCCTGCTGGCCACCCTGGGCTCCGGCGGCGGGCTGCTCGGCGCCGTGACGTCCGCGGCCCTGGTTAACAGCCGTTTCATCCCTATGGGCATCGCCGTCGCCGGCGATCTGCGCGGCGGCCGGTTCCGCCGCGCGCTCGAAGGCCAGGCGGTGGTCGACGCATCGTGGGCCGCGGCCCATCGCGGCGGCGGACGGTTCGACCGGTACCTGCTGTTCGGGGCCACCGCGATCCAGTGGCCCGCCTGGGTGGCGGGCACCATCCTGGGCGTCGCGGTCTCCCCCGACCCCGAGCTCCTGCACCGGCTCGGACTGGACGTCCTCACGCCGGCGCTCTTCGTCGCGCTGCTGTGCGACGAAATCCGCCGCGAACGCGTCAACCGGCTACCAGCTCTGCTCGGCGCCATCCTCGCGGCCGGCCTCATCGTGATCCTGCCCGCCGGGCCCGCCCTGGTCGGTGCGGCGCTCGCGGCACTCGTCGCCCTCGTCAGGGCGCCCGCCACGCCGCCGACCCGGCCCGACGAGGCTGCAACGGCGGTGCCCCGGCAGGCTGACGCGGCCACCGGGGCCGCTGCACCCGTTCGTTGCGACGAGGAGGTCGCCCCATGATGCTCTGGCTCACCATTGGCGCCGTCGCCGTCCTCAGCTTCACCTGCAAAGCCGTCGGCCCTGCCCTGTTCGGCGGGCGCGCGCTGCCCCCACGGGCGCAGTCGGTGATCGCCCTCACCGCCCCGACCCTGCTCGCCGGCTTCATCGTCGTGGACGTCCTGGGACCCCGTTGGGAGTCCCTGGACCTGACGGTGGTGGCCGGACTCGCGGTCGTCCCGCTGCTCCTGTGGCGCCGGGCCCCGCTCCCGGTGGCGCTGGTGGCCGCGGTCACGGTGACGGCGCTCCTGCGCCTCTAGGGTGTGGTCCGCGGGCGCCGGACGCGTCCGCCGGGAACGCTGCGGAGGGCGCGACCTACGGCAGCGCTCCGCGATCCATCGGCTCGCGGTGCGGTCGGCGGGCCCCGCGACCGGCGACCGGTGGGGTGCGCGGTCGCAGGCGCTCTCCCTGCGGCCCGAACACGACCAGGTACTCGACCGGTCCGCCGGGTTGGGCGTTCGCGAGCCCGTGCGCGGTGCGGGTGTCGAACTCGGCGACGTCCCCGGCGGTCAGGACGAGGTCCTGGTCCCCCAGTGCCAGCCACAGGCGCCCGTACAGGACGCACAGCCATTCGTGCCCGTCGTGGGAGACCTGCCGCGGCCGGGCCGGCGGCGCGTCGACGGCGGGCAGGACGTGCTTGTGGGCGTGCAGGCCCCCGACGTACCGGGTCAGCGGCAGCACCGCCTTGTCCGCGCGGGACCGCGGCGACACCGGGACGCGCGGTCCGGTCGGTGCGGTACCGGCCAGCTCGTCCAGCGAGACGCGGTACTCCCGCGCCAACTGCAGCAGCACCTCCAGCGTCGGCTTGCGCCGCCCGGTCTCGATCCGCGACAGCGTGCTCGGCGAGATGCCCGTCGCACAGCTGACGCCGGTGAGCGTGGCGCCACGCTGCTCACGCGCGGCCCGCAGCCGGGGGCCCATCGCCGCCAGCGTCTCGGTAATCCCGTCGTCCACCACCGTCATCCCCTCACTACGGCCGCACCGCTTCCACCGCCCTGCCTGCAAGTTTGCCAGAATGGCAAGAACGATCGCGGAGGACGGCCGCCGGGCCGCATGATCGACAGGCAGCCACGTCCGCCCGTGAACCGAGGAGAAGCCCATGCATCCCGCGCCGCCCGCCGACCTGCGCCACCGGACGATCGAGGCTCCCGCTGGTCGGATGCATCTGGTCGAGCAGGGCACCGGCCCGCTGGTCCTGCTCGTCCACGGCTTCCCCGAATCCTGGTACTCCTGGCGCCACCAGCTGCCGGCTCTCGCCGCGGCGGGCTACCGGGCCGTGGCACTCGATGTGCGCGGCTACGGCCGCTCCTCCCGGCCGGCCGCAACGGATGCCTACCGGATGCTCGACCTGGTGCAGGACAACGTCGCCCTCGTCCAAGCCCTGGGCGAGCAGACGGCGGTGCTCGTCGGGCACGACTGGGGCTCCACCATCGCGGCCACCTCCGCCCTGCTGCACCCCGGCATCTTCCGGGCCGTCGCCCTGCTGAGCGTGCCCTACGCGCCGCCCGGCGGCCCCCGCCCCTCCGACCTCTTCGGCCGGATCGGCGGCCCCGAGCAGGAGTTCTACGTCTCCTACTTCCAACAGCCCGGCCGCGCCGAGGCCGAGATCGAACCCGACGTCCGGGGCTGGCTCGCCGGCTTCTACGCGGCCCTGTCCGCCGACACCATGCCCGCCCCGGGTGAGCCCGACCCGCACTTCGTGGCCCGCGACGGCGGCCGGCTGCGCGACCGCTTCCCCACCGGCCGGCTGCCCGCCTGGCTGACCGAGGACGACCTGGACGTGTACACCGGGGAGTTCGAGCGCACCGGCCTGACCGGCGCCCTCAACCGCTACCGCAGCATGGACCGCGACTGGGACGACCTCGCGCCCTACCGCGGAGCCCCGATCCCCCAGCCGTCGTTGTTCCTCGGCGGCGCCTTGGACGCCTCCACGACCTGGATGGCGGACGCGATCGACGCCCACCCGACCACCCTCCCCGGCCTGGTCTCCTCCCACCTCCTGGACGGCTGCGGCCACTGGATCCAGCAGGAACGCCCGGACGAGGTCAATCGCCTGCTGACCACCTGGCTAGCCTCCCTGCCGGCCTGAACCAGATCGACGGGGCCAGGGACGGCTCACCCCAGGTGCCCCCGGCGGCGATCCCCGCCGGCCTCTCGCGGGTCCCGCGCGCGGCCCCACCTGATCGCCTCATCGTCCCCTCATCTTCGGGTCGGCATGCTGAACCCACGCAGAGATCCCGCACCTCATTCCTCGGCACCAGCGCCTGCTACTGGCCCTCACCGTGCTCACCACCGCATGCTCGGGCTCCGGGGCAACCCCCGGCCACCGGGTACCGGCCCACGCCACAGGCCCCGACCGGGCGGTGAGCGGATCGACGGACCACCTCGCTCCCGCGCACGGAGCCCTGCTCGGCCACTACTACGGCGCGGGCAGCATCGCCCGGACCGACGCCCGCATCGGCAGGAAGCCCGCGGTCCACCTCACCTACTACAACTGGACGGACGGCTGGGCGACGTCCCCGGCCACGCGCGCCGACTTCGCCGACGGCCGCATCCCCTGGCCGACTGGGAGCCGTTCGACATCGGCTTCGACGACATCATCAGCGGAGAGCTCGACGCGACGATCCGGGCACGCGCCGACGGCGCCAAGGCCCTCGGCAAGGAGTTCTTCCTGGACTTCGCGGCCGAGATGAACGGGGAGGAAGGCTGGGGCGGACATGACCCGGCCAAGTACGTCCGCGCCTACCGTCACATCCATGACATCTTCGTCGCCCGCGGGGCCACGAACGTCGTGCGGGCCTGGTGCCCGAACGTCACCGACAGCCCCGGCGCCGCGGCGGCGATGCGCTACTACCCCGGGGACGGCTGTGTCGACTGGACCGGGGTCGTCCAGGGGAACTCGTCCACGACTACTTCGTCGGATCAGGGAAGTGCCCGGTCTTCGTCCGGGGCGCCTACGTGGCGCAGAAGACCTATACCCTCATCCGGATCCGTCGGCCGTGCACCCGCCACGGCGCCGGCCGCGCCGATCCCACCGACAAGGAGTTCGGACGTGCCCACCTTCATTCGGCACCTCACGATTGACTGCGCCCCTCCGGTCACGCCGCACGGGGTGGCGACGTTTTGGAGCCAGGTGCTCGGCCTGCCGATCGACCCGGAGGACGACCCGGACGACGACGAGAGCTGTGTGCTCACGCCGGAGGGCCATCCGGACCTGCTGTTCGTCCGGGTCCCGGAGGGCAAGACGGTCAAGAATCGGATGCACTTCGACCTCGCGCCGGAACTGGGGCGGGACGAGGAGGTGGAGCGGCTGACCGCGCTCGGCGCCACGATCCACGACGACCGCCGCAAGCCGAACGGCCGAGGCTGGGTGGTGATGGCCGACCCGGCGGGCAATGAGTTCTGCGTCGAGGGCAACCCCGCGGAGTACGCGGCGGCCAAGGCGGCCTACGAGGCCGCGCAGGCGTCGCAGCAGCGGGCCGCCGACCCGTCGTGATCTCGTCCCCGGGGCCGCGGTGGGCAAGGCGGTCGCGAGAGCGTCTCGTGATCGCGAACGGGCCCGCCGTCCCCCTGGTGTGCGGAGTGCTCAGGGGACCTCAGGGGACGAGGACGACGCGCCGTCCAGGGGGCGTCGGCGTGGTCCACACCCGCTCGACCTCCGACAGCGGCTCGGGGGACGGGTCGATCGTGAACGTGCCGCAGGTGATCTCGGCGGCCAGGGCGGGGAGTTCGGCGAGGATTCCGGCGGTGGTGAGCGAGCCCTGGCCGCTGCCCATGATCTGCAGGTTGGCGGCACGGAGGAGCGAGGACGGCAAGGTGAGGTCCGGCCCCGCGACAGAGCCGATCTGGATCCAGGTCAGCGGCTTGCTCCGGTCGGGGCGGGCGGTCAGCAGCGCCGGCAGGGCGTGCTCGGTGACCGCACCCCACACGTAGTCGATGACGATGTCGACGTCGCCGGCACTCTTGCCGAGGCGTTCGGCGATCTCCCCGGACGCGCCGGACAGCAGAACCGTCTCGTCCGCGCCCAGGGCGGGCAGCAGGGCAAGCCGTTCGTGGTCACGACCGGCCGCCACCACACGCTCGGCGCCCAGGTGCCGTGCGATCTGCACGGCCAGGCGGCCCGCACTGCCGGTCGCGCCCAGGATCAGGACGTGGGCGCCTGCCGGAAGGGCGATGCGCCGGCGCAGGGCGACCCAGGAGGACATCGCGGGATTCATCGCCGCGGCCACCGCGACCGGGTCGGTGCCCGGCGGCAGGGCGATGGCGCGGCGCCGGTCCACGACGGCGTGCTCGGCCAGGGTGCCCAGGGCGGTGTCCGGGGCGACGAAGTAGAGCAGGTCGCCGTCCGCCGCGCGGCCGACGGCGTCGATGCCCGGCACCAGGGGCAGCACACCGGAGGAGGTGTAGTGGCTGCCGTCGGCGGAGGATCGTACGCGCGGGTGCAGGCCGGCGGCCAGTACCTCGACCAGGATCTCGTGCTCGCCTCGGGGCACGGGCGTCGGCACGGTGCCGTAGCGGGGCGGGGTGTCGAAGGAGTGGACGACGGCGGCGTGCATGGGGGCCTCCGGGGCGGCATGACCGCGTATAGTTTGTGGAACGTACTACCTCGAAAGTAGTTCGTGGCACGTACTACGTCAAGTGGTTCGCGTCACGTACCAGATCAGCCGGAGGCGGACCCCGTGGCACCCACCATCCCCCAGGACGCGGACGAGCCCCAGACCACCGTCGACGCCCTGGTCCAACTGTCCTTCCTGGTCCACGGAGCCCTCGCCCGTATCGCCGCCACGCACGACCTGTCCCTGATCCAGATCCGCCTCCTCGGCATCCTGCGCGACCGCACACCCGGCATGCTCGACCTCGCCCGCCACCTCGGCCTGGACAAGTCCTCCATGACCGGCCTGGCCGGCCGTGCCGAAAAGCGCGGGCTGGTGGAGCGCCGGCCCTCGCCCCATGACGGCCGCGGTGTCCTGATCGGCCTGACCCCGGCGGGCCGCAGCCTCGCGGAACGGTGCACCGCCGAGATGGATCAGGCGGTCGCCGCGCTGACCGCGTCCCTGACCACCGCGGAACGCGACACCCTCCGGGCCGTGGCGGTCAAACTCCTGCACGCCGCCGCCCCGGGCGGCGAGACCTCCGGAACGTAGGGCAGAACTCGTCCCCACACGGAGCCCGCCCCGGTCGGCGACCCGCTCGCACCATCATTCCCGGTCGGTGTGGCGGCCGATGTCCGGGACGGCGGCCCGTGCGAGGAGGGCCTCCATCGCTGTGATCGGCAACGCCTTGTTGGCGGCTGCCACCGCGCCCACGACGGGATCCTCCAGGAGTTCGACGAGCCGGGGCACCGGCAGCCGCGGGTCGCCGGCCGCTGCCGCCCGCACGCAGGCGTCCGGGTCCCGGCTCAGCCGCTCGATGAGTTCAGGGGAAGCCCCGGGGTCACGGACGGCCAGCGCCCGGGCCCGGTGGTCCGGTGCGTCGGCGAAACGGGCCGCGAGTCCGGTGGTCGGGAAGCCCGGCACGGAGACGAGCATGGCCACGGCCCGGTGCGTGCCGTGCAGGTACAGGTCGAGCAGGAGCTCCGCCGGCGCGTTCGGGTGGTTCTCGGCCAGGAGCAGGCGGACGGCGAAGTCCTCGTCCTCGGCGAGTCGTTGCACGCAGTCGTCGGGCAGGTCGGGGATGACCGCGGCGCTGCGGCGCAGCCAGGTGTGTGCCGAGGTGGCGCACTGGCGCAGGGTCTGGGGGTCGTCGCGTGCGTCCCAGACCCAGCGCAGGGTGTCCAACCGGTCTTCCGGCCGGACCGTCCAGTCGATGGCGGCGCGCTGCTGCTCGGAGAGGCCGGGGCGGGCGGAGACGGCGAGCCGCACGGCCGGGTCCTCGTGCGTGGCGAGGACGGCCGCCAGGTCGGCCGGGAGCGTGGGGTTGCGCGCGAGTTGGTCCAGGTGCTCGCCTGCGGCCAGCAGCCCCTCGCAGGCCTCCCGCGTCAACCGGCCGTGTTCCGCCACGTCCATGATGCGCCAGGTACCGGCGAACGCTGCAAGGAGGTGGGAGGTGCGCTCGGCATCCTCGCGCATCACCTGCAGCGCCGCCATGTTGCGCACGTCAGGCTCGGGATCGCTGAGGAGCGTGGCGCGCACGGGGTCGGACAGTTCGTCCCACACACGGCGGCAGGCCGCCTCGCGCATAAAGGAGTGCGGATGGACAGCCAGCGGCGTCAGCATGTGCGCGGGGATGCTGACGGAGTTGGCCGTCTCCGCGGCCACCATCGAGCGCTCGTCCTGCAGCAGCCGCTCATAGGCCCAGTCGGGCAGCGCGGGTGCCGTGCTCCGGTAGGGCTGCGGCCCCACGGCGACCAGCATGGCGTCGGCCGCCGGGCCGTCCAGCAGGCGGGCGCGCAGGGCCGGATCCGCGCCGCAGCTCTCCGCCAGAGCGGCCCGCACATCCCGGTCCGGATGGTGGAGCATGGCCTCGGCCACCTCGTCCGGCAGCACAGCGCGATACTTGAGCCGGTACCTGATCCATCGGTCGTCCAGCGCGAGTACCCGCAGCAGCACCGCGCTGGGTGCCGCGGGATTGCTCGCCAGCCCTGCTACCGCGTGATGCCCTGTCAACAAACCCCCATCGTCGTCACCGCCCGCCCCCTCACCGGGGGCGGCTGGGTCAGCGTAGGGCCGCCCGTCGGCGCGGTCGGGATCGGGGGGAGCCGTCGGGTGCCTCGAGACGGGGCCCGGTGGCGCGTTGCCGCAGGTGGGGAGAGTGCGTGAGGATGGCGGCCATGGAGATGAGCGACCGGTCAGTGCAAGCGCGGTCCTTCGGTGCGGCGGCCGCCGCCTATGAACGCGGGCGGCCGTCCTATCCCGCCCGTGCCGTCGCGTGGGTGGTGCCGGCCTCCGCGCGCCGGGTCCTCGATCTGGGGGCCGGTACCGGCAAGCTGACGCGTCAACTGAGCGCGCGTGGTCTGGATGTCGTCGCGGTCGAACCGTCCGCCGGGATGCGCGAGCAGCTCACCGGCGCGTTGCCGGCGGTGCCCGCCCTGGCCGGGTCCGCCGAGGACATCCCGTTGCCGGACCGGAGCGTGGAGGCGGTGGTCATCGCCCAGGCGTGGCACTGGGTGGACCCTGAGCGTGCTCTTCCCGAGGTCGCGCGGGTTCTCACCCCGGGCGGGCAGTTGGGCCTGGTGTGGAATACCCGCGACGAGCGCGAGGACTGGGTCGCGCGGTTGGGCCGCATCCTGCACCCCTACAGCACCCCGCCCACCAGCGGCGTGGGCGTCGACGCGATCGCGGCACCGTTCGGCACCGTGGAGCACCAGCGCGTGGAATGGCACCACCGCCTCACGCCCGCTGAGCTGTTGGACCTCGTCGCCTCGCGCAGCTATGTGATCACGCTTCCCCCCGCCGACCGGTCGGCGCTCGTCGCGGCCGTCCGCGACCTGCTGGCCACCCACCCGGCGCTCGCGAGCGCGCACGAGCTGGCGATGCCGTATGTGACGCACTGTTTCCGCACCCGGCTCACCGGCAGCGGGTGAGGACCAGCCGCCCCCTCCCGCCCGCGCCACCCAGTCCTGGTCCCGCACGGGCCGGTCCGGCCGCGGCCGTCAGCCGGGGCGCCACGCCCTATCTGAGGGTGTCGAGGGCGACCTTGGCGGCACCGGCGAGCAGGGCGTCGTTGCGTGTCGCGTCCTGGGTGGCGCGGCGGGAGAGGACGGCCAGGACGAGGGGGGCGGCGGCGGGCGGCCAGAGGATGGCGATGTCGTTGCGGGTGCCGTAGCCGCCGGTGCCGGTCTTGTCGCCGACCTGCCAGCCGGCCGGGGTGCCGGCGCGGATGGTGTGGTCACCGGTCGTGTTGCGCTGGAGCCAGTCGGTCAGGAGCGCCCGTTTGTCGGCCGGGAGGGCGCTGCCGAGGACGTAGGCGCGCAGGTCGTCGGCGAGGGCGCGGGGGGTGCTGGTGTCGCGGAGGTCGCCGGGGACCGCGTCGCTGAGGGCGGCCTCGTAGCGGTCGCAGCGGGTGACGGTGTCGCCCAGGGCCCGCAGGGCGTCCTGCAGGCCGCGGGGGCCGCCGATTTCGCGGAACAGGAGGTTGGCCGCGGCGTTGTCGCTGTAGCGGATGGCGGCGTCGCACAGCGCGCGCAGGGTCAGTCCGGTGGCGACGTGCTGCTCGGTGATCGGCGAGTTGCTGATGAGGTCGGCCCGGCTGTAGCGCACCAGCCGGTCGAGCTGCGGCAGCGTGTGGTGGTGCAGGATGACGCCGGCGAGCAGCGCTTTGCAGGTGGAGGCGTAGGCGAAGCGTTCGTCGGGCCGGTGGGTCACGGTCCGGCCGCTGCCGGTGTCCAGCGCGTAGACCCCCAGCCGGGCGCCGAACTGCTGCTCCAGGTCCGCGAAGGCGCGAGCGGTCCGGGGATCGGTTGGCGCCGGTGGGGAGGGCGGGGCGGCGGAGGGGGTGCGGGGGGTTGCGGGCGGGGCGGCGGTGTCCGCGGTGGTGCATCCGGCCAGGGGCAGGGCCGTGATCCCGGCCAGAGTGGCGAGGACCCTGCGACGAGGGACGGCGGTGCGGTGGTCCATGGGGGCGGGCGTTCCTTTCGACGGAGGTCGGGGCCGGGGCGGGGCCGGGGTCAGCGGCGCGGGGCGGTCAGAGCGGTGAGGAACCGGGCGGCGACCGGGCCCGCGTCGGCGCCGCCGGAGCCGCCGTCCTCGAGGAGCACCGCCCAGGCGAGCGGGGTGTCCTCCTGGTATCCGATCATCCAGGCGTGGGTGCGGGGCGGGTTGGCGCTGCCGAATTCGGCGGTGCCGGTCTTGGCGTGCGGTCGGCCGGGCAGGTTCTTCAGCGCGTGGGCGGAGCCGGAGGTCACGGTGGTCCGCATCAAGGTGCGCAGCGCGCCCGCGACCTGGGGGTCGAGC
Source organism: Streptomyces sp. NPDC006733 (assembly GCF_040636125.1). Taxonomy (NCBI): domain Bacteria; kingdom Bacillati; phylum Actinomycetota; class Actinomycetes; order Kitasatosporales; family Streptomycetaceae; genus Streptomyces; species Streptomyces sp. NPDC006733. The sequence continues at coordinate 50,869 of NZ_JBEYJD010000048.1, forward strand.
CCGACGGGGGCCTGGTAGGGCGTTTTCACCGCGTCCGGTACCAGCACCGGCTGGTGGAACGTGCCGCTGCGGACGGTGGCCGCGACGGAGGCCATCACCAGCGGGGAGACCTGGACGCGGGCCTGGCCGATGGTGGCGGCGGCTTTGTCGTTGTCGCTCGTCGTGACGGGCACGCTGCCGTCGTAGGTGCTCGTGCCCACGTCCCAGCTGCCGCCCAGGCCGAACGCCTGGGCGGTGTCCCGCAGGTCGGTGGCGGCGAGCTGGTTGCGGACGTTGACGAAGTAGGTGTTGCAGGACTGGGCGAAGGCGTCGGTGAAGGTCGATCCGGTGGGCAGGGTGAACTGGTTCTGGTTTTCGAAGCGCTGCCCGTCGACTTGTGCGAACTTCGGGCAGGGCGCGGGGTCGGCGGGCTGGGTGCCGCCCTTGAGCAGGGCCGCCGCCGTGATGACCTTGAAGACGGAGCCGGGCGGGTAGCGTCCTTCGAGGGCGCGGTTGAAGCCGCCGGGCCGGTTGGCGGCGGCGAGGATGTGGCCGGTGCGCGGGTCGATGGCGACGAGGGCGGCGTTGACCGCGGATCCGCTCAGGGCATCGGCTGCCGCCTGCTGGATGCGCGGGTCGATGGTGGTGCGCACCGGGCGCCCGGTGGCCGGTGCGGCGGCGGTGAGGTTCTTGACGGCCTGTCCGCTCTGCCGGTCCGCAATCACCAGGGACTTGGCGGCGGTCGCGCCCCCGGACAGGACGGCGTCGTAGCGGGCCTCGAGACCGGACGTGCCCTTGCCGCTGACGGGGTCGACGGTGCCGACGAGGCTGTCCGCGCGCAGCGGGTGGCCGGTGGCGTCGAGGACCTTCGCCCGGGTGGTGGCGGTCTGCAGTGCCAGCGTCTGTCCGGGGGTCAGGTCCGGGTGGACCACCGGCGGGGTGAAGGCGACCTTCCACGTTCCCGCGGTGTCGCGCACCTGGGCGGCGGAGCGCCAGGTGACCTCTCCGGCACCGGGGACTGCCATGGTCACGGTGAACGGGAAGGTCACCTCGCCGGGCGTCTGCGGGCGGCCCGGGCCGGCGGCGATGGTGGTGTGGGACGGCTTGAGGTTGGTCAGCACCGACGTCAGGAGCGATGCGGCGGCGTCCGGGGTGTCGGTGTAGCCGGCCGCCTTCGGGACGTCCTGCCCGGCCCACGCGGTGAGGAACGCGGTCAGGGCCGGGCGGGCGGCCGCCACGTGCGCGTCCTCGGGTCGCGGGCCGTCTTCGCGGCCGAAGGCGGCGTACCCGCCGCCCGCCAGCAGGAGCAGGGCCCCGGCGAGGATCAGCGGTCGCCGTACACGCCGGGGCCGCCGCCGCGGAGCGAGTCCGTGCGGGCTGTCGGGGTACGTCAAGGTGCGCTCCGTTCGGTTCGGTGGTGATCGGCTCGGCGGAGACCGGTCCGGCGTCGGCGGATCAGGGGGCAGGGTTCCCCGCGGGACGGCGAGGGAGCTGCTTCGGTCGCCGGGCCGGCTCCCTGGGGAGTCAAGCCTGCCGGCGGACTGCATGTCGAATACGCTCTTGTGCAGCAGATCATTCGCAAGCCATATCAGTGCAGGTGAGAGGGGCAGCGTGCTGACGGAGCGGCATTTGGAGATCTTCGTCGCGCTGGCGGAGGAGGAGCACTTCGGCGACGCGGCGCAGCGGGTGGGCATCACCCAGCCGCCGTTGTCGCAGGGCCTGCGCCGGCTGGAGACCCTGCTCGGGGTGCGGCTGTTCGATCGCAGTCGGGGCGTGTCCCTGACCGAGGAGGGGGCGCTGCTGCTGCCGCACGCCCGCCGGGCTCTGGTCGCGCTGGCGGAGCTGCGCGAGACCGGGGCGCGCGAGCACGCCGACGGGCAGCGGCTGCGGCTGGGACTGGCGCCCGAGGTGCCCACCACCCTCGCAGCCGACGTGGCAGCCGCCCCGGTGCGGGCCGGCGAACGCGCCCGCATCGGCCTGGTCACGGCGTCGACGGTCGCGCTGCTCGGCGACGTGGCGGCCGGGCGGCTGGACCTCGCCGTCGTCCTGCACCCGTCGGTGCTGCACGGTCTCGCCGCCGGTCGCGTCATCCTGCTGCCGACCTGGGTGCTGTCCCCCGCCGGGAGCGGGGAGGCCCCGGACCCCTCGGCGGCGCGGCTGCCCGTGGCCGTGCGTCCCCGCGCCGAGGCCCCGGCGGCCCACGATCTGTTCCTCGACACCCTGGCCGGTCGCGGCCGTCATGTGGCGACCGTGGTGGTCTCCGACGAGCGGGCCGGGCTGGCCTTGGTCGCGGCGGGCCAGGCGGTGATGGTCACGGCGGACGCGGCGCTCACCGCCTCCGGTGTCGCGCGGCACCCGTCGGCCGATCCCGCGTTGCCGCTGCGGCTGCGGGTGGCGTGGGATCCCCGCCGTCCGGGCGCGCCGGAGATCGCCCGCACCGCGCGTCTGCTGGAGGACACGTTGGCCGGGCAGGTGGCGTCATGACCGCACCTGGGCGCGGCAGTAGTGTGGAGCGGACCATCCGCGGCCTGTTCGACGACGCGGGCGTGCGGGGCTGGCTGCACGTGGCCGCGGTGCACCGGCCCGAAGCCCAGGTGGTCATCGATGCCGACGCGCGGCTGCCCATGGGCTCGATCTACAAAGTGCCGGTGATGGTGGCCTTCTGCCGGCTCGCCGACGCGGGGCTGCTCGACCCGGCCCGCCGGCTGACACTGCACCCCCGGGACCGCGTGCCCGGCCCGACCGGCATCTCTGTGCTGCACGACGCCGTCACGATGTCACTGCGCGACCTGGTGGTGCTGATGATGACCATCTCCGACAACACCGCGGCCGATGCCGTGCTCCACGCGGTCGGGGCGGACGTGGTCGACGCGATGTGCCAGGACCTGGGTCTGCCCGCCACCCGCATCCACGGCGGGGTGGTCAACACGTTCAGCCGGCTGCTCGCCGACACCGGAGCGGCCTCCTTGGACGCGGCCCTGGCCCAGGTGACGGACAACGACACCGTCGCACCGGACGGCGTCTACGACCCGGCGTACAAGGCCTCCAGTACGCCCGCGGAGCTCGCCCGGCTGCTGCGCGCGATCTGGACGGACCAGGCCGCCTCCGCCGAGCGCTGCGCGTTCATGCGCACGGTGATGCGCCGGCAGCCGTGGGCGCACCGTCTGGGCTCGGGCTTTCCCTACGACGACGTCATCGTCTCCGGCAAGACCGGCAGCTTCGGGGCCCTGCGCCACGAAGCGGGCGTCGTGGAACTGGCCGATGGCAGCACCTACACCGCGGTGGTCTTCACGCAGGCCGCGCGGGCCGACACCAAACTCCCCCGCGCGGATGCCGTGATCGGCGCCGCGGCCCGGGCCGCGGTGGAGGCGTTGCAAGGGCGCCGGGAGACCTGACCGGCCCCGGCCGGCATCGGCCGGGGCGCGGGTCTGCCGCGGCCGGAGGGGAGGGGTCAGTAGTCTCCGTGCCGGCGCAGGGCGAACGGGCGGCCGTCCGGGTCGGCGACGAACCGGTACAGCGGGTCGGTCAGGGTCCGGGTCAGGCGGGACATCTGCGGCGGGTGGTAGGCGCGCAGCCGTCCCGGCGGGCGCGGACCGTGGCGGCCGGCGGCGTGCCACGCGTCCAGCGCGGCGGCGGTATCGGCGTAGGCCGCGAACGCGTGCCCCGGGTCGCACAGGGCGGCCGCTGCCGCGTCCCCCTCGCGGTCGAGGTGTTCCAGGTGCAGCGACAGGCGCAGGTCGCGCGCGAAGACGCGGGCGCCGTCGCCCAGGCCGCCCGGGTCCGCCGGCTCCCGGGCATCGCGGGTGTCGTCGAGGACCGCGCAGCTGAGCTCCGAGTCGTGCGTCCACGAGCGCCGGTTGACGTTGTCGGATCCGACCGAGGCCCACACGTCGTCGATGACGCAGACCTTCGCGTGGACGTACACCGGCGTCCCGGCGTGGTTCTCCAGGCTGTACACGGCCATCCGGTCCCCGCCGGCCTGGCGCAGGACCTCCAGGGCGCGCACCCGCCCGACCAGGTTCATCGGGGTGCTGACCCGGCCCTCCTGGTCGGGCAGCGGCGGCAGTACGGCGATCATCCGCAGGTCCGGGTGGTCCGCCAGCGCCTGGGCGAAGGGCAGGACGGCGGTGTCCGACCACAGGTACTGGTCCTCGAGGTAGATCAGTTTGCGGGCCCGCCGCAGCGCCTTCACATAGGCGCGGGCGATGCTGCGCTCTCCGTCGGGCGCGAACGGATAGCCCGTGAACAGCCGGTTGGGGTAGGTGCGCAGGACCTGGACGGTGTGCGTGCCCCGCGGCTCGGGGTCGGGTTGCTGCGCGGGCAGGGGGTCCGCCGTGGTGTCCTCGTGGCGCACCACCGACCGCAGCCGGGCGCGCGGGCTGCGGCTGAGCGGGGCCGGGTCCGTCCACCGCTCACGGAACGTGGCCTCGACATCCCCGACGGCGGGCCCGTGCACCGCCAGCTGGATGTCGTGCCAGGGCGGGCGGGGGCCGTAGGCGGCGGCCATGGGCTGGGCCTGCGGGTCGCCCTGGTGGGTGGCGTCGTCCCGGCGGCTGTGGCACAGGTCGATCCCGCCGACGAAAGCCACGTCCCGCTCGGGCCGACCGGGGTGGCGCAGCACGACGAACTTCTGGTGGTGCGAGCCGCCCGGCCGCACCCGCATGTCGAGCAGGCACTCGCCGCCCGCCTCCTCGATCTCCTCCCCCAGGTGGTAGTTCTCCTGCTCGCTGAACTGGAACCGGTCCAGGTGCGAGCGCCAGATCAGCCCCTTGACGACGACTCCGCGGCGGGCGGCATCGCACAGCACCTCGCCGATCGCGCTGCCCGGCTCGTCCAGGGGCTCGTCGGGGTCGCCGCGCCAGTCCGTGAACAGCAGCAGGTCGCCGTCCTGCTGCGCCCGCACGGCCGCGAGCAGCTCGGCGAAGTACACCGCGCCGTGGACCAGGGGGCGCACGTCGTTGCCCGTGGACCACGCGGCGCCGTCGGCATGGCGGCGGTCCACCCGCGTCGCGGGATTGCCCCGCTGCGCGGGGGTGAGCAGCCAGTCGGCGCGTTCCACGTGGCACCTCTTCCGATCGACGGTCCTACCGATATCTCCTGGTGAGTCCGCTACCCGATGAGCGCGCGGCCACGCAGAGCCTGCCGGATCGATGCCGCGGGCGGGCGCTGCGGGGCTCACCCCGGCGGGACCGGCGCGTCCTCGGCGGTCGGAGGCGGCCGGCGGGCGTCGGGTCCGGCCGGCGGGCGGGTCAGGCCATCCAGTGGGGGCGGCTGACCGCCGATGCCAGCGGCCGGCCCGCCGTGTCGTGCAGCGCCAGAGCGACCCGCTGCACCGCCTCGTCCAACGTGCCGCTCGGCAGCGTGAACGGCAGCCGCAGCCGGTGTTCGAACGTCCCCGGCTCCGCGCCGAAGCGGGAGCCGCCCTCGATCCGCACCCCGTACCCGGCGGCCCGGTCCGCCAACGCCGTGGCGATCGGCTCGCCCAGGTCCACCCACAAGGACAGGCCGCCCGGCGGCAGCCGCCAGCTCCACTCGGGCAGGTCCCGCACCAGGGCGGCCACGAGCGCGGCCCGCCGGGCGCGCGCCTCGGCGACCCGGGCGGCGACGAGTTCGTCCATGCGGCGCAGCAACGGCAACGCCACGAGCTGGTCGATCACCGACCCCGCCATGTCCATCGAGACCCGGACACCGGCCAGCTCCGTCACGAGCCGCGGGGTGGCGCGCAGCCAGCCGATACGCAGCCCGCCCCAGTGGCTTTTGCTCATGCTGCCGATGGTGATGACGTGATCGGCGCCGCCGCGCTCGGCATGGGAGGCGAACGGTGCGGGCGCGGGCACATCGAGCGCGAGGTCGGCGATGGTCTCGTCGGCGACGAGCCACGTCGAGGAGCGCTGGGTGGCACGGATGAGTTCGGCCCGCTGCGCGGGGGGCATGAGGTTGCCGGTCGGATTGTGGAAGTACGGAATCATGTAGGCCAGCCGCGGCACCGCCTGGCGCAGGGTCGACTCGATGATCTCCAGGTCCCAGCCGTCGTCCGCGACGGCGACGGGCACGGTCCGCGTCCGGGCGCGGCGGATGGCGTCGAGGGCGTTGGTGTAGGTGGGGTTCTCCACCAGCACCCGGTCGCCGGGACCGCACAGCATCCCCAGGGCCAGCCCCAGCGCCTGCAGGGCCCCGGAGGTGATGAGGATCTGCTCCGGGCGGGTCGGCAGTCCACGACGGGTGTAGCGCTCGGCGACCGCGGCGCGCAGCTCCGGCAGCCCGTAGGGGTGGTAGCCGGGCGTGTGCGCGTGCTGCGCGGCGAGCGGCGCGATCTCGGCAAGGGCGTCGGTCAGGACGTCCGCGGCCAGTCCGCCGACGGCGTTGGACAGGTCGATCGCGCTGTCCGGGCGCGCGAGCCGGTCCAGGCCGGTGTGGCGGTGGCCCTCCGGCAGCACCGTCCACGTACCCGAGCCCCGCCGGCTGCGGGCGTAGCCGCTCTCGCGCAGCAGGTCGTAGGCGGCCGTCACGGTGGCGCGGCTGAGGGCGAGGGTGGTGGCGAGCTCCCGTTCCGCGGGCAGTTTGACCCGCAGGGCGATGCGTCCGTCCAGGACGAGGGCGCGAATGGCCTGGGCCAGGACCCGGTACGCGGGCCGGTCCCCGGCGGCGGGGCCCGTCAGCGCCGGCAGCAGCGCGGCCAGCTGGCGGCTGCCCAGCGGGATGCCGGACGGCTCGTGTGCGGACGCGCCCGGGCGCGGTGCCGCCGATGGTCTGCCCGCACTGTGGACGGTCCCCATGTCTGCCATGCCAATCGCTCCCCAATGGCCCTGCCCCCCAGGCCACTTTCCCCCAAGAATCATCCACGTGACCGGCTCTGGCAAGGGCGGCACGAGCACGGGGCACCACGACGAGGGGGAACCTCCGCATGACGCGCATCCTCACCGACTCCTACGAGCGGGAACTGCAACAGCGGCACGAACAGCGCACCACCACCGGCACGGGCCGCTCGTGGCGCCAGTGGATCGCCCAGGTCAGCGCCCTGGTCCGGGCCAGAAGTCAGGCGCGCGGCACGTAGCCGACAGCACCGGACGGCTCGGGGGCCGCACCAGGTCCGGTGGCCGGCCCCGCACCCGGGGGACACGGGGCTCCGCGGGTTCGACAGGGTCCGGCGCATTGCCGGGCCCTGTCCCGGCGTGCCCTCACCCGCCCCCAGGTGGCCCGGGCGGCAGAGCGGCGCCGGCCGGCCGATGAGTTTGCGTCGCGCGAGCAGTCGGTACTACCAGCACGGCACCCGACCGCTCGGAGAGACCATGACCACCGAAAAGTTCGCCCTGCCCCCCGTCGTCGACGCCGCCACCTGGGAGAAACAGTTGGCCGCCCTGCGGGTGCGGGAGAAGGCCGCCACCCGCGAACTCGACGCCATCGCCGCCCAACGCCGCCGGCTGCCGATGGTGCAGATGCCCGACTACGTCCTGGAGGGCGAGCAGGGGCCCGTCCGGCTCGCCGACGTGTTCGGCGACCACCCGCAGCTGATCGTCTACAGCCACATGTGGCACGCGGGCGCCGACTGGCAGTGCCCGGGCTGCACCGGCTTCACCTCCCAGTTCACCCGGCTCGCGGGCCTGGAGAAGTTCGACGCCCGTTTCGTGATCGTCACCCAGGGTCCGATCGGCGAGGCGCTCGCCTACCGGCGCAAGGTGGGCAACACCATGACGTGGTACTCCACGGCGGACAGCCCGTTCGGCAGCGACATCGGCGCCCCACCCGACGGCGGCTTCGCGGTCAACGTGTTCCTGCGCGACGGCGACACCGTCTACCGCACCTGGCACACCGCCGGCCGCGGCACCGAGCAGCTGAGCTACCTGTTCGGGCTGGTCGACCTGTTGCCCTACGGCCGGCAGGAGCAGTGGCAGGACTCCCCCGACGGCTGGCCCCAGTCCCCGACCTACAGCCGCTGGGCGACACCGCAGGAGATCGCGGCGGCGTACGGTGAGGGCGACGACTGACCCAGCAGCGCCCGCAACGCGGCAGCGCACACCTGACCGTGCACGGCCCGTCGCCCCCTCGCGTGGCGCGTCGGCGTACCGGCGCCCACGGCCCGCCCGCCCGCAGCCCGCCCTCGGCGGTGGGGCGATGAGCGGGGTCACCCAGTCCAGCCAACCGAAGAGCGAAAGAGACCCTGCCCATGGAATTCAAACTGGAACTCGTGCCGATCCCGGTCAGTGACGTCGACCGCGCGAAGACGTTCTACGCCGACGGACTGGGTTTCACCGTCGATCACGACATGCAGGTCGGCGACGGCATGCGCATCATCCAGTTGACGCCCGTCGGCTCGGCCTGCTCGATCATGATCGGTTCCGGTGTCCTGTCCACGACGCCCGGCTGCATCCAGTCCCTGCACCTGGTCGTCGAGGACATCCACGCCGCCCGCGACGAGCTCGTCAAGCGGGGCGTCGAGGTCCAGGAGGTCGAGGTGATGGGCCAGCCCGGCTATCCCTCGGTCTACTACGCGGCGTTCTCCGACCCCGACGGCAACGGGTGGACGCTCCAGCAGATCGGGTCGTGAACGGGTTCCTGAACGTCGTTCGTCCTGTCCGGGCGTAACCGCGGGGCGATGTGGACGGTGTGTGCCGTCGTCGTAGCCGGCCGTGGGCTCCGGCGACGGCCGCAACGCAGTGCGGGCCACCGCCCAGCCAGGCTGGTGGCCCGCACTCACGGCCGTTGCAGCGCTAGCTGCTCCCACCGGCCTGTTTGCGGGGCAGTGACGGCCCGTCCGCTCCGGTTTCGGCCGCACTGTCCCTTCCTCCTCCGCCGCCTTCGATGGAGTCGGGTGCCGGGCCCTTCGCGTACGTGACCGGAGTCTTCGGCTTGCGCGGCAGCGCCGGCCCGCCCCCGTGCCGCGGCGCGGCCTCTGCGGTGGCGTCCGGCTCAGGTTCGGGTGTGTGTTCGGCCATGGTGGGCCCCTCTCTGATGCGGTGACTCGGGCGATCAAGCCCTCCCCCTATGCGTTCCGCCAGAACCTCGGACCACGCCACCCATCGGAGTGGAAACGGCGGCGCCTGGTCCGGCTCGCGCACGTCGGGATCGGCCTGGCGGCAGGCCTCGCCCACGGGGTGGTCGATCACAGCCACCAAGCCCCTGCCGATCGTGGCCCATCTCGGCCCCCAGGACCCCCTGCGTCCGGACGGTCGCCGCCTCGCGTGCGCCGTCGGGGCGCGGGAGCGGCGATCCCCTCAAAGATTGGATGACTTCCCCCCTGGCAATCTGCCTCTCCGCTATAAATTGCCCTGCAGTGGCGCTATTACGGCAACTTCCCTTGACGGGTGCGACCAAGCAACACTAGACATCGGATGAAAGCTGCGAGAGCCCACCTCTCGGCCAGCCTCGTCACGCCTCCGTCCTGTCCGCGAATGAGCCCCATCCCCGCCTCACCGGAGATGCCCATGAGCCGCTCAGCACGCGCCCGTCACCTCCTGCTCGCCTTCGCCGTCGCCCTGGTCACCGCCCTCGGGCTGACCGGCGGCCCGGCGACCGCCGCCCCCGCCGTACCGGCTGCTGCCCCACCGGCCGCCGCCGGCCCGGGCACCAACTACGCCTACGACGACCCCTTCACCAGCGCGCGCACCCAGTGGTGGCGCGACGACCACTTCGGGATGTTCATCCACTACGGCGCCTACTCCCAGCTGCAGGGCACGTACACCCGCCCGGACGGCACGGTGTGCCGGGACGCCGAGTGGATCCAGCGCAACTGCGCCATCCCCAAAGCGCAGTACGAGAACATCGGCGCTCAGTTCAACCCGGCGTCCTTCAACGCCAACGCCATCGTGAAACTGGCCAAGGACGCCGGCCAGCGGTACATCGTGCAGACCGCCAAGCACCACGAGGGCTACGCGATGTGGCCGACGAAGGTCAACACCTGGAATCTACGGGACCACTCCTCGTTCAGCACCAGCCGCGACCTCCTGGCCGAGATGAAGTCCGCCGCCGACGCCCAGGGCATCAAGTTCGGTCTGTACTACTCGATCTGGGACTGGCACAACCCGAACTTCACCGCCGACTTCCCTCAGTACAAGAAGGATATGTACGCCCAGCTCAAGGAGCTCGTCGACAACTACCACCCGGCCGTGCTGTGGTTCGACGGCGAGTGGGCGACCGACAACCCGACCAATCCCTGGTCGAGCGCCGACGGTGAGGCGCTGCAGAGCTATCTGCACGGCCTGGACCCCAACCTGGTGATCAACAACCGGGTCGACAAGCGGCGGGTCGTCGACGGCGACTACGGCACCCCGGAGCAGGAGATCCCCGCAGCACCCGTCGGCGGTCAGCTCTGGGAGTCGTGCATGACCCTCAACGACCACTGGGGCTACGCCGGCTACGACACCAACTGGAAGTCCGCGACCACCCTGACCCGCAACGTCCTCGACATTGCCTCGCGCGGCGGCAACTACCTCCTCAACATCGGGCCCGACAAGACCGGTGCCGTCCCGGCCGGGGCGGCCGACCGGCTGCGCGCGATGGGCTCCTGGCTCTCCGCCAACGGCCAGGGCGCCGGCGTGTACGGAGCCGGCGCCGCCCGGAACGTGGCCAAACCCGCCTGGGGCACCGTGGCCTCGGCGCCGGGCAACAAGCTCGAGGCGTCGGTCTACACCTGGCCGGGCGCCGGCAAGCCGCTGCACCTGACCGCCACCGCCCCGCTGACCCTCACCGGCGCACGGGTCCTGGGCAGCAGTCAGCGCGTCACCGTGAAAGCCGCCGGCGACGGCTGGGACATCACCCCGTCAGGGGCGGCTGTGAACGCCACCGCGACCGTCATCGAGCTCACCGTGGCCCCGCCGGCGCCCACCAACGGCACCGGCACCGGCCTGACCGCGCAGTACTGGGACAACACCACATTCAACGGCGCCCCGAAGGTGACCCGGACCGACAAGACGCTCAACTTCGTCTGGCGCTACCTCGGCTCACCGGACCCGGCCCTGCCCACCGACAATTTCGCGGCCCGGTGGACCGGTTCGATCCAGCCCCGCTACAGCCAGACCTACACCTTCCTCACCGTGTCCGACGACACCGTGCAGGTCTGGATCGACGGCCGGCAGATCATCAGCAACACCACCCCCCACGATGCCGCCGTCAACACCGGCACGATCACCCTGCGGGCCGGACAGAAGTACTCCCTGCGTGTCGACTTCACCGAGCGCACCGGGGAGGCGGCCCTGAAGCTGCTGTGGTACTCCCCCGACGAGACGCAGCGCGTCATCCCCACCGGACAGCTCTACCCGTCCTGACCGCACGGCGCGGGGCCCCGGGGGGGCGGGCCCCCGGGTGGTGTAGTGGGGTTGGCGGGGGGGGGCGGGGGGCTGGTCGGCCTGTGCCGGGTGCAGTTTCACCAGGACGGGGTCGCCCTGCGGGGAGTGCGAGGCCACCTCCACGTCGAT